>JBAYVV010000073.1:0-19076 GCA_041674465.1 Sterolibacterium sp. | reverse complement strand
GTCACCACCGGGATTTCTGCGCACGATCGTGCGCGGACCGTGCAGGCAGCCGTGGCAAAGCATGCCCAGTCGTCTGACATTGTTCAGCCCGGCCATATTTTTCCGATCATGGCCAAGCCCGGCGGTGTCCTGGTGCGTGCCGGCCATACCGAAGCGGGTTGCGATCTGGCGCTGATGGCCAACTGCGAGCCGGCATCGGTGATCTGCGAAATCCTCAAGGATGACGGCACGATGGCGCGTTTGCCCGACCTGCTCGAGTTCGCTGCCGAACATCATTTGAAGATAGGCACGATCGCCAGTCTGATTCATTACCGCAGCGAGACCGAAACCCTCGTAGAACGCGTTGCCGACAAGGAAATCGTTTCCCGCCACGGCCAGTTTCGTCTTTCTGCCTTCGAGGACAAGACTTCCGGCGACATGCACCTCGCCCTTTCGCTCGGCAACATTCAGCCCGAGAGCGAGACGCTGGTCCGGGTCCATGAACCGATTTCGGTACTCGATTTTCTCGATGGCCAAAGTCGCCGCCATACCTTCAGCGTCGATCAAGCGATGCAGATCATCGCGGCCGCAGGCAGTGGTGCCATTGTTCTGTTGCGTCGCATCGAAGGCGGTGCGGATTTGCTCGCGGCAATCAAGGATGAACCGCTTTCAGCGCGCCCCGGCGCCAAGTGGGATCCGCGTCTTTATGGCATCGGGGCCCAGATCCTGCGCAGCCTGGGCGTAGGCAAGATGCGCCTGATGGCCAACCCGCGCAAGATGCCCAGCATGACCGGTTTCGGTCTGGAAATATGCGGCTATCTGTCGCCTGATGGAAGCAAGCATTGAGGAATTTCTTATGACGCGTTTTAATGACATCCTTGAGCTCGAAGCCAATCTGAATGGTCATGGCCTGCGCGTGGGCGTCGTCATGAGCCGTTTCAACCCGGATGTTGGCGAGGGTTTGTTATCTGCCTGTGCCGATGAGTTGAAACGCCTCGGCGTGGCCTCGACCGACATGGTGATTGCAACCGTGCCAGGTGCCCTGGAGATTCCGTTGGTACTCCAGACCATGGCGCAGAGCGGCAAGTTCGATGCCTTGGTTGCAATCGGTTGCGTGATTCGTGGTGAAACCTATCATTTTGAAATTGTCTCCAATGAATCGGCACGCGGCATCACGGATGTCCAACTCACGACCGGCATTCCGATCGCCAATGCGGTCCTGACCACAGAGGACGATGACCAGGCGCTGGTGCGCATGGCGCAGAAAGGCGCCGAGGCCGCCCAGGCTGCGGTCGAGATGGCCAATCTGCTGCGCGCAGTGAAAGCCAAATGAGCAAATCCGCGCGACGTCGCGCCCGCGAGTTCGTGTTGCAGGGACTGTACCAATGGCAAGTGGGTGGGCAGGATCTCGCGTCCATTGAGGCGCAGTCTTCTAGTGTGGCAGGCTTCGACAAAGCGGATACCGAGTTTTACCGAGAGTTGTTGAACCAGACCTTGAACGAATCAGCGACGTTGCAGGAATCCCTCAAACCACATATCGATCGTCCCTGGGCGGAGATATCACCCATCGAGCGCGCGATCCTGCTGCTGGCTGCTTGTGAATTCAGCCATTTTCCTGAGACGCCTTATCGCGTCGTGCTCAACGAGGCAATCGAGCTGGCCAAGAATTATGGAGGTACTGACGGCCACAAGTTCGTCAATGGCGTACTCGACAAATTGGCCGCGGTGCTGCGCTCAACTGAAGCCGGCATTGCTTGATCTGACTGTGTCGCCAGTCGGAAAGCCGTTGAACATATAAGAACAGGCCCTGGACTTGCCTTCGGAATTTGATCTGATTGCACGTTATTTCACGCGCCCGACGCCGCAGACATTGCTGGGTGTGGGCGACGATGCTGCCCTGATTAGTCCCACGCCCGGCATGAATCTGGTGGTTTCAACCGATATGCTCGCAGCGGGCACCCATTTCTTCCCCGATACCGATCCTGAAGCACTTGGCTGGAAATGCCTGGCAGTGAATGTGTCTGATTTGGCAGCGATGGCGGCACGTCCGCGCTGGGCGGTTTTGTCAGTGGCTTTGCCTCAAGCAGATGAGCGCTGGATCGCTGCATTTGCCCAAGGTTTTTTTGCTTGTGCGGCCACTTTCGGGATTGATGTCGTTGGCGGCGATACCACCCGAGGGCCGATGAATTTCTGCGTGACCATATTCGGAGAGGTTCCGCAAAATCAGGCTTTGCTGCGCTCCGGGGCACGTCCGGGTGATGAAATCTGGGTTTCAGGCACTCCGGGACGCGCCGCATTGGGTTTGGCGCACTTGCAAGGTCGATGTGTTCTGACCGGGCAGGCGCTGACCGACTCGCTTGCGGCCCTGCATCGGCCTCAACCACGCGTGGCACTCGGGCTGGCTCTTCGTGGACTGGCTACCGCGGCCATTGATGTCTCCGACGGGCTTCTTGCCGATCTGGGTCACATCCTTGAACGCTCATCAGTTGCAGCCACGATACATCTGGAGAATCTCCCCCGGAGTGGTTCGTCGGGTTGCCCCGATCCAGGGTTGGCATGGGAATGTCAGCTTGCAGGAGGTGACGATTATGAACTGGTATTTACAGCACCCGAGAACAAGCATACAGCAGTAGCGTCCCTTTCGGCCGACTTGAATCTGACTCTGACTTGCATCGGAAAGATCGAGGCAGGTAATTTGCCTGTCGTCACGGTGCTGGACTGCGAGAGCAAGCCCTGGATTCCACCCCGTCATGGGTTTGATCATTTTGCCTGAAACGGCATGTTCCTAATGAAGTCCTCGCCCACGGCTACGCTGTCACACCTATGGATGCTGAATTAATCACCTTGTCGGCAGAAGTTGGGGCTGCCCTGAGTGCCGGGAAGTTAGTGCTTGCCTGCGCTGAATCTTGTACAGGTGGCTGGATATCGGAAATAGTTACGGCGATGTCGGGAAGCTCCGGCTGGTTCGATTGTGGTTTTGTCACCTACTCCAATGCAGCCAAACAGGCCATGCTCGGCGTTGGTGCTGAAACACTCAAAGACCACGGTGCGGTAAGCGAAGAGACCGCGTTGGCCATGGCGCAAGGAGCGCTCGCCCATTCGGTTGCCCACGTCGCTTTGGCGGTGACCGGTATCGCCGGTCCCGGGGGTGGCTCACCTGGTAAGCCAGTGGGTACCGTATGCTTTGCCTGGTGCAGGGTAGGCCAAGCGGGATTCAGTAATACATGCCACTTTTCTGGCGACCGCGAAGCGATTCGACGTCAGACAGTCATCTATTCATTGCGTGGTTTGCTGGCCCTGCTGGACGGCGCAAAAACTGTGCCATAATTGAACGGGATTTGAAAGGAACAACCAGCATGGACGAAAACAAGAGCAAGGCGCTACAGGCGGCTCTGGCGCAAATCGAAAAGCAGTTCGGCAAAGGCTCGATCATGAAAATGGGAGCGGCACAGATCGAAAATGATCTGCAAACCATCTCCACGGGGTCTTTGGGCCTGGATATCGCCCTTGGCATCGGTGGCTTACCGCGCGGTCGTGTAGTCGAGATCTACGGACCGGAATCCTCGGGTAAAACTACTTTGTGCCTGCATGTCGTGGCTGAAGTCCAGAAGGCCGGCGGAGTCGCTGCCTATATTGACGCCGAAAACGCGCTTGACCCAGTGTATGCCGGCAAACTCGGCGTGAATGTCGGTGACATGCTGATCTCCCAGCCGGATACGGGTGAGCAAGGTCTGGAAATCGCCGACATGCTGGTGCGTTCTGGTGGTGTGGATATCGTGGTGATCGACTCGGTCGCCGCCTTGGTGCCCCGCGCAGAAATCGAAGGAGAAATGGGCGACCAGCTGCCTGGTCTGCAAGCGCGACTGATGAGTCAGGCCTTGCGAAAACTCACCAGTAATATCAAGCGAACCAATACCTTGGTCATTTTCATCAACCAGATCCGTATGAAGATCGGTGTGATGTTCGGCAGTCCCGAGACGACCACCGGCGGCAATGCACTCAAGTTTTATGCCTCGGTTCGTCTGGATATCCGTCGCACCGGTGCGATCAAGAAGGGCGACGAAGTGATCGGCAATGAAACCAAGGTCAAGGTCGTCAAGAACAAGGTCGCCCCGCCATTCCGCGAAGCGCATTTCGACATACTTTATGGAGAAGGCATTTCGCTCCAGGGCGAAATCGTAGATCTGGGCGTGGAGCACAAGATTGTCGAGAAGTCCGGTGCCTGGTATGCCTATAACGGCGAAAAAATTGGTCAGGGCCGAGACAATTCACGCGAATACCTGCGCGAACATCCGGAAATTGCGCGTGAAATCGAGAACAAGATCCGTGCTGCGGTCGGTGTCGGCGCCCTGGCGCCAGCGACAGTTCCAGCCGAGTGATGAAAACCCTGCCCGACGACCCGCGGCTTGCGCTACGGGGACGGGCGGTCAAACTCCTGGCAAGACGCGATCACAGCCGCAGCGAACTCACCAAGAAGCTTCTGCCACTGGCTACTTTGGAAGAAATCAAGGCCGTGCTTGATCAACTCGAACAAACCGGACTGCTTTCGGATGCGCGTGCGGCGGCGGCTTATGTTCGCAGCCACGCCGCTCGCTTTGGAGCGGCCAAACTGGATTACGCTTTGCGCACCAAAGGCATCAGTCCCGAGTTGATTGAAGCCAGTCTGGCGCAGCAAGAGTTGGGGGATGAATTGCAGCGTGCCCGCGCATTGTGGCAACGAAAGTTCGGTAACAAGCCACAGCGTCGATCCCCGGTTGACGCCGCCAAAGAATGGGCAAGACAAGCGCGCTTTCTGCAAAGCCGGGGCTTCACGACCGAGACCATCCGAAAGCTGCTCTCAGCACCCGAAGATGACTGAACGACTTCAATCTGCTCGCAACAGTTCTCCCAGCCGTCTGGTTGTGAGCGGCCTGAGCAAAAAATACAAAATGCGCAGTGTCGTCAAGGATGTTTCTTTTGACGTCGGCAGTGGCGAGGTCATCGGCTTGCTTGGTCCGAATGGCGCGGGCAAAACCACCTGTTTTTACATGATCGTTGGTTTGGTTGCCGCTGACGGTGGCGACATTCATCTCGATCATGGCAACACCAGCGACAACCTGACTCACATGCCGATTCACCGCCGTGCGCGTCTTGGCCTTTCCTACCTGCCGCAAGAGAATTCGGTGTTTCGCAAACTCAGTGTCGCCGACAACATCCGTGCCGTGCTTGAACTGCAGAAACTCTCTCCGGATGGAATAGAAGACCGCCTCGACGCATTACTGCAGGAATTGCACATTACCCACTTACGTGACAATCCGGCGTTGTCTCTTTCCGGTGGAGAACGTCGACGCGTCGAGATAGCCCGTGCGCTGGCCACCACGCCGCGTTTCATTCTGCTGGATGAACCCTTCGCCGGGGTAGATCCAATCGCCGTGATCGACATCCAGAAAATCATCGGTTTTCTCAAGGAGCGAGGCATCGGCGTCCTGATCACCGACCATAACGTACGCGAGACGCTCGGCATCTGCGATCGAGCGACTATCATCAACGCCGGCGAGGTATTGGCCTCCGGCAGGCCGGATGAAATTGTCTATAATGAAAGCGTCCGCAAGGTCTATCTGGGCGAGAACTTTCGCATGTAGGGTTGTCCGACCTGCCACGGATCATGAAACAGACTCTGCAACTTAAACTCTCTCAGCACCTCGCGCTGACGCCTCAGTTGCAGCAGTCGATCCGACTATTGCAGCTTTCTACGCTCGAGCTGAACCAGGAGATCGAGCAATTTCTTAGCGACAACCCCCTGCTTGAGCGGGTTGAGCCGGGTGACGGCGCTGCCTACACCGTCGGCAGCGATACCTTGAGTTCGCCTCAATCGGTTGCCGACGATCCGGCAACACCGTCTTACGACGAAGCCTATAACATCCCGAGCGACTCGAACTGGAGCGGTGACGCTCCGGCCAACCATAGCCCGCGGGATAACAATGATGGCGACGATTCCGACTACGCCGACATCCAGGCCGCAGCTATTTCGTTGCGCGACCACCTCGGCGCTCAACTCGGCTTCACCCCGCTGTCGGAGCGTGACCGGAGCATGGTTATTTTTCTTATCGAGGCGCTCGATGAAGATGGCTATCTGGCCCAAGAGCTTGAGGAGTTGCTCGATCTGTTGGCTGAAGAGTATCCCGAGACGGATCGGGAACAACTGCTGGAAGAGTTACATATTGCCTTGCGGCATTTGCAAAATTTTGACCCGCCCGGCATCGGTGCGCGTACGCCCAAGGAATGCCTGGGTTTGCAGTTGCAGAACCAGCCCGCATCGCCGGTTCGCGATCTCGCCATGATCCTGGTTAGGCAGCATCTCGAATTACTGGCTTCGCGCGACTTCGTCAAGTTGAAAAAAATTCTGCAATGTGACGATGCCGAGTTGCGGTGCGCGCATTCACTGATTTGCTCGCTCAATCCGCGTCCTGGCGCACAGTATTCACCGAGTGACACGCGTTACATCATTCCTGACGTGGTGGTGCGCAAGCTGCGCAATGGCTGGACAGTGAACCTGAATCAGGATGCCATGCCGCGTCTGCGCATCAACCGCCTGTACGCGGACATCCTGCAGCGCAGCCGCGGTAGCGGCGGCAGTGCGGGCAGCAATGGCGCCGGCTTGAGCAGCCAGTTGCAGGAAGCCAAGTGGTTGATCAAGAACGTGCAGCAGCGGTTTGATACCATCCTGCGGGTATCGCAGGCGATTGTGGACCGACAGAGACAGTTCTTCGAGCACGGCGAGGTCGCAATGCGACCATTGACGCTCCGCGAGATCGCCGAGACCTTGGGATTGCACGAATCAACCATCTCACGCGTGACGACCCAGAAATTCATGGCGAGTCCGCGCGGGATCTTTGAACTCAAATACTTTTTCGGCAGCCACGTCGCCACGGAGGCGGGTGGTGCGGCGTCATCCACTGCGATTCGGGCGCTCATCAAGCAACTCGTCAGTGCCGAGGACGGCCATAAACCGCTCTCGGATGCCAAGATCGCAGAAATTCTTGGCCAGCAGGGCATTGTCGTGGCGCGGCGAACCATCGCCAAGTACCGCGAGGGGCTCAATATTCCGCCGGTCAATTTGCGCAAGTCCCTTTAATTTTTTAGCACCCTCTATCAGGAGCCATCATGAATATCAATATTACCGGTCACCATGTAGAAGTCACTTCGGCCATCCATGACTATGTTTATGCCAAGCTCGACCGGGTGATCCGCCATTTTGACAGTGTCACCAGCGCCCATGTGATCCTGTCGGTGGATAAGCTGAATCAGAAGGCAGAAGTCACCCTGCACGTCAAAGGCAAGGATATCCATGCCGATAGCGTCGAAACCGATTTGTATGCCGCAATCGATACCCTGGCCGACAAATTGGATCGCCAGGTACTGAAGTACAAGGAGAAAACTTCCAACCACGCGCATGAAGGCCACAAGCGTCAAGCAGCGGAATAGTCGGGAACCGTAATCTCTTTCCGCTTTCGCGATATACTGCGCCCCCAATCGGCGAAGGAATTTCCATCTCGTAACCGATGAATCTGATCTCGACCCTACTACCCCCGACGAATATCCTCCTGAGTCTCGAGGCGAGCAGCAAGAAGCGCGTGTTCGAGCAAGCCGGGTTGTTGTTTGAAAATCAACAAGGCATCGCCCGCAGTGCAGTGTACGATGCCTTGTTCGCCCGGGAGAAACTTGGTTCGACAGGTTTGGGCCAAGGCATTGCCATCCCTCACGGCCGCATCAAGGGACTCAAGGATGCGGTTGGCGGTTTTCTGCGTTTGGCAGCCCCGGTGCAATTCGATTCACCTGACGGCAAGCCGATTACGCTGGCATTTATACTGCTGGTGCCGGAAGCGGCAACGGAAAGGCATTTGCAGATCCTTTCCGAACTGGCGCAGATGTTTTCCGATCCTGATTTTCGCGAACAATTGACCACCGCAGCCGATCCTGCTGCAATTCATTCCCTGTTCATGAACTGGCGATGCCCCACCTGATCGTAGCGCAGCTGTTTGAGCGCAACCGCGACCGGCTGCACCTGGAGTGGGTCTGCGGATCACTCAATGCCACAATTGCCGTTACTCAACTTGATATTTCTCCTGCCGATCTGGTTGGCCATCTCAATCTGATCCACCCGGACCGCATTCAGGTGCTGGGTTCACCGGAAATAACCTGGGCCAATAACCACCCGGTCGAGAAAGTCATCCATCACATCGGGGAGATCATTGCAGCCAGGCCGCCTGCATTGATTGTTGCCGATGGTTGCGCCGTACCCGAAACCGTCCGCAGTCAGTGTGAGCGGGGGAATACGCCGCTCTTCACTTCACCGTTCTCGGCAGCGGCGGTAATCGACTCTTTTCGCCTCTACTTGTCGCGCCAACTGGCGGAAACAGTTTCCCTGCACGGTGTATTCATGGATGTGCTGGGTATGGGCGTGCTGATTACCGGTGACTCGGGTGTCGGAAAAAGCGAGCTTGGTCTGGACCTGATTTCGCGCGGTCACGGTCTGGTTGCGGATGATGTCGTCGAGATATCGCGCATTTCGCCGGACACACTGGAAGGACGTTGCCCCGAACTGCTCAAGGATTTTCTGGAAGTGCGCGGCTTGGGCCTGCTCAACATACGCACGATTTTTGGCGAGACTGCGTGTCGCCGCAAGATGAAGCTCAAACTCATCGTTTACCTGCAAAAGACTCAAGCAGGCGTACCCGAGGCAGCGCGTTTGCCACTCGATGCTCAATCCGAAAACATCCTGGGCATCCCGATTCGCAAAGTGGCAATTCCTGTCGCTGCCGGGCGCAACCTCGCTGTGCTGCTGGAGGCTGCTGTCCGCTCGGCAATTCTTCATTACCGGGGCATTGACAGCATGCAGGAATTTCTCGATCGGCAGCAGCGGGCACTCAACATCAACGACAACGAGCCGCATCATTGAACCCGTTGGCGGCATTGCGCGGAGAAATTTCCGGCAACACACCACGAATTGCATTGGTTGACACGCTGCGCGGCGGTGCGCTGCTGCTGATGGTGTTTTACCATTTTGGCTTCGACCTGAATTACCTCGGCTGGATTCATTTCGACATCAATTACGACTTGCGCTGGCTGACAGCGCGGGCGCTGATTCTGGGTTCATTCTTGTGCATCGTTGGAGTGAGTTTGGCGCTTGCGGAAGCGCAGCACAAGACGCCCCAGCAGAAATTGTTGCGCACAGCAAAGATTGCATTGGCCGCGGGCTTGGTGACCGCTGGCAGTTGGCTGTTTATTCCCGATCAGACAATTTATTTCGGAACTTTGCATGCAATTGCCTTGATGAGTCTGGTAATTCAATTGCGTCCGTTGCCGGCCGGAGTTGCCGTGTTGATCGGGTTGGTCGCCATCGGCCTGGGCAGCAGCTTTTCACATCCCGTTTTCGACTTTCCGGGGCTGGCCTGGTTGGGTTTCATGACATACAAGCCGCTGACAGCAGATTATGTGCCGATGCTGCCCTGGTTTGGGGTCTGTCTGCTCGGATATGCTACGGCCAAAGTGTTTCTTCAACCGCTGCTCGGTGGCAAGTTGGTTAAACATCGGGCGTGGCCAGAGGGCCTGCTGTGGCTGGGGCGACATAGCCTCGCTATCTATCTGTTGCATCAACCCGTGTTGTTGGCAATGCTGGTTCCGATCACGGGCTTGCTCAAGTCAGCGCCGCCCAACTAGCGCCGATGTAAAGCCGATGCATGACCCGATCCCGACAGGGAGGGGCTGCTTGCTTCCGGGTCCAGGGGAAACCGTCTTGACGAGTTGTCGGTTTGCCCTTTACGATCCGTTTAGAATAAAATTGTAATTAAATAAATATACCACTAAATGAATGTTCATGTATAAAATAGACAGAACAATACATTCAGACTTATTGGGTTTAGGGCATAAACATAAGAAGCCGACCAGTAGCTTAGGACTGCTATGACTGGACTGGTGGTGTCTATCAAAACGGAGCCGAACAATATGACCAAGCAAGCAGGGTGGACGGGTATGTCTCGTCGGTTGGGATTGATTGCTTTGTTGCTGCTATCGACAACTTCCCGCGCCGCCTACAACCTCAATTTTCAGGAACCGGCGACGCTACTGGCGCGAAATGTGTATGGTATGCACATCTGGATGATGTGGGTTTGCACCGTCATTTTTGTCATCGTGTTCAGTGTGATGTTCTACTCGGTGTTCCGGCATCGCAAGTCCCTGGGCGGCAAGCCGGCGACCTTTCACGAAAGTACCAAGATTGAGATATTGTGGACGGTGATCCCGTTCATCATCCTGATCATCATGGTCTGGCCGGTGACCCAGACCTTGCTGGCCATGCGGGATTCATCGAGCCCCGACATCACCATCAAGGTGACCGGTTATCAGTGGAAATGGGGTTACGATTATCTGAAAGGGCCAGGCGAGGGAATCAAGTTCACCAGCGTCTTGACCACGCCCCAGGATCAGATTCATAACCAGGCGCCCAAAGGCGAGCATTATCTGCTTGAGGTCGACAAGCCCATGGTGGTGCCGGTGAACAAGAAAATTCGTATTCTGACGACGGCCAACGACGTCATTCATTCCTGGTATGTGCCAGCGCTGGCAGTCAAGCAGGATGCAGTTCCCGGTTTCATTCGCGATACCTGGTTCAAGGCTGACCGGGAAGGTGTGTTTCGCGGCCAATGCGCCGAGCTGTGCGGCAAGGACCACGCTTATATGCCGGTAGTAGTGGAAGTGGTGTCCGAGGAAAAATATGCCGCCTGGATAGCGGCGCAACAACAGCAAATGGCAGCCAGCGCCGGTGATCAGGACAAGGTCTGGGTGCTGGCGGATCTGGTGAAAAAGGGCGAGGCCGTCTATAGCCAGAACTGCGTTGCCTGTCACCAGGCCAATGGCAAGGGTATTCCCGGCGTCTTCCCGGCATTGGACGGATCGAAAATTGCGATCGGCGCCAAGGCCGAACATATCAAGCTGGTTTTGGGCGGCAAACCGGGTACCGCGATGGCGGCCTTCGCCGGTCAGTTGTCCGATACCGAGTTGGCTGCCGTGACTACCTATGAACGTAATTCCTGGGGCAACAAGACCGGGGAGGCCATTCAGCCAGCCGAAATCAAGGCGGCACGCTGAACCTCGAGGCTGGCCGATTAACTGAACATTGGAGAGCATCATGGAAGCTACGGCAAACGGACACGCAGAGGCGCATGGACATGGCGGACAGCATCCCACGGGACTGCTGCGCTGGCTGACCACGACCAACCACAAGGATATCGGGACGCTTTACCTGTTCTTCAGTTTTGCCATGTTCCTGGTTGGTGGCGTCATGGCCCTGCTGATTCGCTCCGAGTTGTTTCAACCGGGTCTGCAAATTATTGAACCGGAGCGATTCAACCAGATCACCACCTTGCACGGTTTGATCATGGTGTTTGGTGCGATCATGCCGGCCTTTGTCGGATTTGCAAACTGGATGATCCCGCTGCAGATCGGCGCTTCCGACATGGCTTTTGGGCGTCTCAACAACCTGAGTTTCTGGCTGCTGCCGCCGGCCAGCCTGCTGCTGGTCACTTCACTTTTCGTGCCGGGCGGAGCCCCCGGTGTCGGCTGGACACTCTATCCGCCACTCTCGGTGCAGATGGGCATGGGTATGGATCTGGCCATATTTGCGGTGCATATTCTCGGCATTTCCTCGATTCTGGGCTCGATCAACATCATTACCACCATACTGAATCTGCGCGCACCTGGCATGACGCTGATGAAAATGCCCATGTTCTGCTGGACCTGGCTGATCACCGCATATCTGATTATTGCCGTGATGCCGGTTTTTGCCGGCGCCGTAACCATGCTGCTGACTGACCGACATTTCGGTACGAGTTTTTTCAGTGCTGCAGGCGGTGGCGATCCGGTACTGTTCCAGCACGTCTTCTGGTTTTTCGGCCATCCTGAAGTGTATATCGTGATATTGCCGGGCTTCGGCGTGGTGTCCCAGGTGATTGCCACTTTCTCGCGCAAGCGGCTGTTTGGCTACGCCTCGATGGTATACGCCACCGCCTCGATTGCCATCCTGTCATTCTTCGTCTGGGGTCACCACATGTACACGGCGGGAATGCCTGTCACTGGGCAACTCTACTTCATGTATGCCACCATGCTGATCGCCATTCCGACCGGGGTAAAGGTTTTCAACTGGGTGGCGACCATGTGGCGCGGCCACCTGACTTTCGAGACCCCCATGCTGTTCTCTCTCGGCTTCATTTTCCTGTTTACCATGGGCGGCTTCTCCGGCCTGGTATTGGCCATGACGCCGGTCGACGTGCAAATGCAGGACACCTACTACGTGGTGGCGCACTTCCATTACACCATGGTGGCAGGTGCCTTGTTTTCGGCTTATGCCGGTGCCTATTACTGGTTGCCGAAGTGGACCGGCCACATGTACAACGAGACCCTCGGTAAAGTGCATTTCTGGCTCACCATGGTTTTCTTCAACATGACTTTCTTTGTCCAGCACTTCCTCGGCCTTGCAGGCATGCCGCGCCGCATTCCTGATTACGCACTGCAGTTTGCCGAGTTCAACAAGATCTCCTCGATCGGTGCGTTTGGTCTCGGACTGTCCCAGTTGCTCTTCCTCTACGTGGTGATTACCTGTATCCGCGGTGGGGCAAAGGCTTCCCAAAAACCTTGGGATGGCGCCGAAGGTCTCGAGTGGGAAGTGCCTTCTCCGGCACCCTACCATACCTGGGAAACTCAGCCCGTCGTCAAATGACACCCCAGGAAATGCTCATGCAGCAACAGGGTTTCCGGCAGCGCAGCAACTTGCGGGTCGGACTGATTCTGGCCACGGTAGCCCTGGCTGTGTTTTTTGGTTTTATCTTGTACTTTTGGCTGCTCGGCAGATGAACGCCAGTTTGTCAGTCAATTACCGCAAGCTGGTCATCAAGCTCGCCTTGTTTGCGGTGCTGATGTTCGGTTTTGGCTATGCGCTGATTCCGTTCTATAGCGTGTTCTGCAATCTGACTGGATTGAACCGGGTCAATCAGACCGATGTGCCGGAAAATACGCAGGTGGATGCAGGGCGCTTGGTGAGCATCGAGTTTGATACCAACGTGCATGATCTGCCCTGGCAGTTCCGCCCGGTGATGTCACACGTCTCCGTGCATCCCGGCGAGATCTTCCAGGTCGAGTTTGAGGTGGTCAACACCAGGAATGTCCCTGTAACCGGTCAGGCGATTCCCAGCTTTGGTCCCCGCCAGGCGGGTGAGTTTTTCAAGAAGCTCAGCTGTTTCTGCTTCGAAAAACAGACCCTGGCTGCCGGGGAAAGAAGGCGCATGCCAGTGGTGTTTGTGGTAGACGCGAGTCTGCCAAAGGATATCTCGACGATTACTTTGTCTTATACATTCTTCGAGGTTGAAGGTAATCAGCGCGCTGAAGTTCAGACCCTGCGGAGCCGGTCATGAGTCAACCGGCGAACGAATCAAAAGCAGGTTTTGCAGAAGCAGCAAAATCGATTTTCTGGGCATTCATTGGGGTTCGTCGGCGCCAACATGGCGAACTGGACTTGGCGCGTCTGACACCTGGACAAATCGTGGTGGCAGGGCTTCTGGGCGGTACCGTGTTCGTGATTGGATTAGTGGTTCTGGTGAATTTCATCGTGACGAGCCACACTGCAACAACTTGAAAGGAGAAGGCAGATGACGCATCAAGCTCCCTATTACTACGTGCCCAGTCCGTCCTACTGGCCTTTGGTGGCGGCTTTGGCGCTCCTGCTACTGGCGGCAGGAGCGGTATTGTGGGTCAATGGCTACAGCCCGGGTCCATTAGTGGTCATGGCCGGATTTGCTGTCCTGTTTTTCATGATGACGGGCTGGTTCCGCACAGTCATTCGCGAATCGGAAGGTGGCTTGTACAACCAGCGCGTCGATGTCTCTTTCCGCTGGGCCATGAGCTGGTTCATATTTTCCGAAGTGATGTTTTTTGCCGCCTTCTTCGGCAGCCTGTTTTATGCGCGCGTGCTGTCCGTTCCCGACCTCGCCAGTGTCGATTCGCAGTTGCTCTGGCCGGGATTTTCGGCGCTCTGGCCGAACGCAGGGCCAGGCTTCAAGGGGAATTTCAGCCCGATGGAAGCCATGGGTATTCCAGCTATCAATACCCTATTGCTGCTCTCCTCCGGCGCTACGTTGACCTGGGCGCACTGGGGCTTGTTGAAAAATAAACGTCCGCAACTAATCCTGGGTTTGATTCTGACCATCGCTTTAGGCTTGATTTTTATTTCGCTGCAAGCTTTTGAATATTCGCATGCCTACTCGGCGATGAATTTGAAGCTGACGACCGGCATCTATGGCACGACTTTCTACATGCTGACGGGATTCCATGGTCTCCACGTGACGATCGGCGTTACCATGTTAAGCGTTATTCTGCTGCGGGTTCTGGCGGGCCATTTCAAGCCGGATCACCACTTCGCCTTTGAAGGCGTGGCCTGGTACTGGCACTTTGTCGATGTGGTTTGGCTGTTCCTGTTCGTGGTGGTGTACTGGCTGTAAGCAGCAAGCGGCTACTTGCTGCCGATCAGACCAAAGTGATATCCAGCCATCAATACGGCGAACAGCAATAAGGACAAGCTGATTCGAACTGTAAGCGCCCGAACTGTTCTGGCTGAACCGGATTTGTCGGAGAATAGAAAGAACAGTGCCGAACCGAGGCTGGCGACTATGAGTAGCAGAAGCACAATCACGATAATTTTCATGGCCAGCCTTTTCTTTGAAGACGCGGCAGTCTAGCGCATCCCCAGTCGGGCAGGGAGCCTTGTGGATTAGCCAGCGTGCCTCCTGGCTGTGGCCGAGTCTGGCCGCCTTGCTGGTGATTGCACTCACCTTCTCGCTCGGTGTGTGGCAGCTCGACCGCGCGGCAGTCAAGGAAGAACGAGCCAGACAATCTGACAGTGTTGCCCAACAGCCGCCCATCTGGATTGGTGACCAGCAGCTGGGGGCAGAACCCATCAATTACCGGCCGGTATCCGCCCGTGGTGAGTGGCTAACGGAATACGCCATCTATCTGGATAATCAAGTGCATAAAGGCCAGGTGGGGTTTTTCGTGTACATGCCTTTGCGCCTGGAAGGCAGCGACTTGTGCGTCCTGATCAATCGAGGCTGGATCGCAGCAGGAGTGGATCGTGCTCATTTGCCCGAGATCAAGTCGCGGAAAGGCGGTGTCACTATCAATGGCGTGGTGCACCTGTCTTCAACGCACTTCAAGGAACTCAGTAATGATTATCGCGAGGGTAGAATCTGGGAGAATCTGACCATGGAGCGCTTCACGCAGTGGTCGGGACTCAAATTACAACCCTTCGAAGTCTGGCAGACTGATCAAGCCGCCGACGGACTGGTTAGAGACTGGGTCCGCCCCGACTCGGGAGCGGACAGGAATCGCGCCTACGCTTTTCAGTGGTTTGCCCTGGCCGGACTGACCGGTTTTTTGTGGGCTTATTATTTTTTCAAAAAGGAAACAACGCATGGCGAGTAACGGAAAACGGACAATTTGGCTGATGGCGGCTATCAGTCTGTTGCCGCTGCTCGCCGCAATCATGGTTTATCAGTTCTGGCGTCCGCAAAGCGGCATGAACCACGGCGAACTGTTGGAAACGCGGCCGCTCCCGCCAGCGGTGTTTTCCGACCTGACCGGCAACACTTTCACCAGCGATAAACTGCTCGGCAAGTGGCTGTTGGTGACCATCCAGTCTCCTGCGTGTGACGAGAAGTGCCAGCGCAAACTGTATTACCTGCGCCAGGTACGGATCACTCAAGGAGAAAATATGGGCAGGATCGAGAGGCTCTGGTTGCTCCGTGGCGAGGGTTTGCCGGATCCCCAGTTGGTTGCAGCTTACCCCGGGCTGCGCATCGCAAGACCGAAGAATCCAGCCTGGCTGGCGGAATTCCCCACAAAAGGAGACCCGCTCGAGCATATCTATCTCATCGATCCAATGGGGAATCTGGTGCTGCGCTATGACGACGACGTCAATCCCAAGGGAATGGTCAGTGATCTGACGCGTCTGCTGAAGATTTCCCGGGTAGGCTGAAGTGGATCGTAGCAATCAATGCTAGGATGTCCTGCCTGCATTCAAGATTGTCCCTGACTGTGAAATCCATTCTGCGCTGGTTCTTCCTCGGCCTGACCGTATTGTGCTGTGCTTGTGGCAAAGCAACGCATTTTGCCGGTACGGATATCACCGGTGCGGAATTCGGCCGCGAGTTCTCTGCCCCCCTGACCGATCACACCGGACAGTTGCGCAGATTGGCCGACTACAAAGGCAAGGTCGTGGTCATTTTCTTTGGCTACATCCAGTGCCCGGATGTTTGCCCGACAACCATGAGCGCTTTGGCCGAGACTTTGCAACTTCTGGGGAACGATGCCCAGCGTGTGCAGGTGTTGTTCATTACGGTTGACCCGGAGCGCGACACGCGTGAATTACTTGCGGCCTATGTGCCGCAGTTTCACCCGGCTTTTGTCGGCTTGTCCGCCGACATGGCGATCACTGCGGCCACGGCGCAGGAATTCAAAGTGTTCTACCAGAAGCAGCCCGGCAGCAAGGCGGGCACCTATACCGTTGACCACAGCGCCAACAGCTTTGTGTACGATCCACAAGGTCGTTTGCGGCTTTACTTGAAGTATGGCGAATCGCCACAGAAAATCGCTGACGACATACGTCTGCTGTTGGGAGGGGCGTAAATCGAACAGATTGAACGCGTCCCGGCTTGATTCTGCCGGGACGCGTTTATTCCGAACTGCTTAGGCTGCAGCAGTCAGGGCAGCACGCATCTTTTGCATGGCCTTTACCTCGATCTGGCGGATACGCTCGGCGGAAACCCCGTATTCCTCAGCCAACTCATGCAAGGTCTGGGCTTCGCCATCTTCAGCCAGCCAACGCTTGGCAACGATGTTGCGACTGCGCTCATCCAGCCCGGCCAAGGCTTCGCGCAGACCTTCGCCTTGGAGATGATCGTACTGCTTGTTTTCCAGGGCTGCCGAAGGTTCGCTGCTGATATCCGCAGGCAAATAGGCAATCGGAGAATAGCGCTCATCTTCGTCTTCGCCCAGAGGTTCAAGTGAGACATCCTGGCCGGACAGACGCGTTTCCATCTCGACGACTTCATCGGGCTTGACCCCGAGTTGCTTTGCCACTTCCCTGACCTCATCCGGACTCAAGGTGGCGAAACCTTTTTTCAGGCTGCGTAGGTTGAAGAACAGCTTGCGCTGCGCTTTGGTTGTGGCAACTTTGACCAGGCGCCAGTTCTTCAAGACGTACTCGTGTATCTCGGCCTTGATCCAGTGCATGGCAAACGACACCAAACGCACACCGCGCTCCGGGTCGAAACGCTTGACGGCTTTCATCAGGCCGATATTGCCTTCCTGGATCAGATCGGCATGCGGCAAGCCATACCCCAAATAACCACGGGCGATTGCAACCACCAGCCGTAAATGCGACAAGACCAGCTGACGTGCCGCGTCGAGATCGTTCTCGTTACGGAAACGGCGTGCCAAGTCCTTCTCTTCCGCTTCCGAGAGCATCGGCATGCGGTTTGTCGCCTGTATGTAACTCTCGATGCTGCCAACTGTGGTCGGCAAGGCAAAGTGTTGAATTGATAGGGCATTGTTCATGTTGTACCTCCCATGGCTAAATTTTAGCACTCATTCCCTGAGAGTGCTAATTTACCAGAAAAGTTCTGCCATAATTGTTTTTCCGTAAATTAAATTACCTTGAAACAATTGACTTTGTTCATTTTAATATATTGATTAATATTGATATTATATGTGTCGCCGAGGTCAGCGTTTCTTCGGATCTGCAGCGATGGCAAACGAAACCTTGTCCGCCTGGATGTATTTACGCATTGCGGCGAGGGCGCTTTCCGGGGTGACCGCCTTGATCTGCTGGTCGATCCGTTCAGACCAGGAAACGAAGCTGCGGCCCAGGTCGAGATAGTCAATCCATGCACTTGCCACGACAGCGTCCTGTGCCCGGTTCTGCATGCGCAACTGCAGTAAATTGTCGATGGCGCCATTGATTTCGGTTGGCGTGAAGCCATCCTGCAAGGCACGTGCGATTTCTTCGCGTATCGCTGTTTCGGCCTTGGCCATGTTTTGCGGCGCGGCGATCGCCATGATGCTCCAGTAACCTGCATTGTCGTAAGCGGAGACTTGCAGCCGTGAACGGGTACCGTAGCTCAGACCTTCTTTCTGACGCAGCCTTTCCATCAGTCTCGAACTCAGGAAGCCACCCCCCATGACGTTATTGACGACCAGCATGGCGGCGTAGTCAGGTGCATCGTCCTTGAGCGCCAGATTGATGCGGGCGCTCAGATAGGCGTTCTCCTTATCCGGGGTGGCCGCCTGCAATTGTGCCGGAGGGATTTCCGCGTAACGCCAATACACGCGGGCATAAGGACGGCGGCTCTTCCATTGGCCGAATTCTTCTTGCAGGACTGCTTTGACCGGCGCACTCTCGAAATCGCCGACGATGGCGATTTGCCCCGAGGATGCGCCATAAAACTCACGATGGAACTGCCTGACCTGCTCCAGCGTGACCGCCTTCAGATCCGCCAGTTGCTCATCCAGAGTTGCTGCGTAACGCGGGTCACCCTTTGGATATGAATTGAAATGCCGGGCGATGGCTTCACCGGCACGCGCCGCGGGTTCGTTACGCTGAGCTTCCAGATGGGTCAGGATTTCCTTCTTGAGTTGTTCAAACTCATTGGCCGGAAATGCGGCGTCACGGATCGCGTGAGCTGCCAGCCTCAAGGCATCGGCGAGGTTCGGACCGGTGGTCTGGAAATTCCAGAAATCACCCGTCATCTTGTATTTGTCATGGGCATCGGAGAGTTGTGTGCGGGACATCCTGCGGGTGCCACGTCCAATCATGGCGTTGACCAATTGTTCGATGGCCTGCTTGCCGAAGAGTGATTTTTCGTCGCCGTAATTCAGGCGCAGACTCACCGTGACGGTCTCGCCGCGGTTCTTTTTCGGCAACAGTGCCACCTTGAGTCCTCCCAGGTTGAAGCGCTGCGTCCGGGCATCGATATTGGCCGGGCTTGGATCAAAGACTTCCGACTGTGCGAGCGGAG
>JBAYVV010000072.1:0-19177 GCA_041674465.1 Sterolibacterium sp. | reverse complement strand
TTGGTCTCGCCGATGGCAACCAGGTTCCAGCCCGCGGTCAAGCCGGACTGGACTGTGGCTGCGCTTACCGCAGAGCCATTGGGTAGCAGCAGGGAAAATGCCGACTTGGCATTCACCCAGAAGCCCTCACCGCCGTTGATTGTGGTCAAGACGTCATAAGACTTGCTCGCGGCATAGTCGCTCAGCGCTTTGCTGGTGGTGTACGAAGGCGAGTAAAACGCCCACTTGCTACTTGCCGCCACCCATTTCCAGACAGAGGTCACTTTGCCGGTATCGGCGAGCAGGGGGGTGACATCCAGTGAAGAACCGGTGCCGTTGCCCAGGAGGTTCCAGCCTTGCCGCAGATTGATTCTGGCGGGCGTGGTCGGCGCAAACTGGGCCAGGGCATTGGTGACATTGGTACTGTTGGTCATGAAGCCGCCATGACCGCCGTTCGGGTCGTCGATCAGCAGCTTGACCGTGGCGCCGTATTGGGTAACCCAGTCTTTTGCGGCGGTCATCGCCGGGCAGCCATTGATAGTCGGATCGGGATCCTGTTCGCCGCAATACATGACCCACTGCATGCCGCTGAATGGTTTCAAGCCATAGGTGCCGGCGACGATTTGCATGTTGGGCGGAAAATTTGCGGTAGCGCCTCCCGCGTTGGATAGCGTCATGGCAAAGAAGCGATTGCCTGAGGAGGCGTCGAGCGCCGTCATCGCGTAGGAATTTGCAGAGCCGCGCGAATAGCCATGGAAAAGAACGGCACCAGGTTGCACCCCTTTCGATGTCAGCAGGCTGGCGATGATGGGATACATTTCATCCGGCTGATAGTAGTCGGCCGTGGTCTCCCCGCCACCGAACCACCATTGCAGCGCGAGGATGGCATAACCTCTGGCTTGGGCATAGGGCTGCCACAGATAAAACTCGTCGGTGGCGTAACTGCCATGGCCGTGCAAGGTGACAATGACTGCGGTTGGCGTGCTGGTGGTGGGTTGCCACCAGATGGTGAAGGCCTTGTTGTCGCTGGTGTTGCTGATTTCGGCATTATTGCTGAGCGCGAATTGATAGCGCGGGGGATCATCAGCCTGGGCCTGACTCAGTAGGCTGGTGGAATCGGCATGGCTGGCCAGCGACCAGAATGCGATGATTGCGAAAATGAAAGTCTGAACAATGCGATTCATCTTGCGTCTCCCCCCGGCGCTATGAATTGTTGCCTTTCATCATACGGAACAAGCCTGAAATTTCAATTTGCCCGCGCCTTGCCGATACTGACACCGAGTTCCTCTCGCACCCAGTATTGCAACGCTTGGTCCACTTCGGCATCGCTGACAAGCGTGCGCAGGTTCAGCTCAGGTCCATACTTTTCCTTGGGTTTGGGTACGGCTGTCATCATCGACTTAAGCATGTCGGTGCGCAACAGCAGATTGCGTACGCCATATCTGGCCAGTAGCCAGCAGGTTTTTTCCGGATCGAAACTGCCGCGGTAGCTGAGGATGGGCTGACCGAGGCTCCAGGTGGGGAGCAGGGCGCCGAACAAGCCGGCGGATGTGTCCCACGCGATCGGTGACCAGAACATGTCGCCGCTTTTCGGAAAGGCATCGTGATCGTCGACAAAGCCGGGCAGGCTGTCGAGCAGGGCATTTTGCGCCAGTAGCACGCCATCGGGATTGCCGGCAGTGCACTTGTCATGGATAAGCAGCGCAGGCGCAGCGGCCGCCACGGCGAGCGGCGAATATCGTGGCGATGCGTATTCGAGTAACCGATCCCAGTCATGCACGCCATTTTCCAGGGCGCCGCCGACACCGATGATGTGGCGCAACTGCGGCAAGCCTTCGCGCAGCGCCCACAGTTGCGGCAGCGTGGCGTTGTCGACCAGCGCAATGCGCGCTTCAGCCCCGGCGAGTCGTTGCGCCAGGTCCGCCTGACTGAGTTGCGGCGAGAGCGGCACGGCAATGGCGCCCATCTGGTAGCAGGCGATATGCGCGATGCCGGTTTCCGGCCGCTGCGGCAGGATGATTGCAATGCGCTCACCGCGCAGCGTGCCGAGAGCGCCGAACGCGTTCGACAGGCGATTCGCAGTGCGCTGAATGTCCCAGAAGCTGTAGGCTTGCGTCAGTCCGCTCTCATCCTCGTAGTACAGGGCGAAGCGGGCGCGCTCGGCGGTCCAGCGTCGGCAACATTCGTGCGCCAGGTTGTACTGCGCCGGCGCCTCCCGGGACTGGCCCGTCTCCGGTTGGGAATGACTTCCGGTCCTGCTGTCGAGTTTCACCGTCGCTCCTGAAAGTTCAACCGCCATGAAAGCGCTCTGCGATCACGTCGAAATAGTCTTTGTCTGCTTCGAAGGATAAACCGAGTTCTGCCATCACCGGTCCGGATAGCCAGGCCCAGGCCGGATCGCCGGTGTCGACCAGGACATGATAGAAATGGATGGCCAGTTGCAGGATGGCGACCAGGGTGATGACCGCGCCGGCTTCATCCGGCGGCAGCTCATGATGGTGGCGGATGGCGCTGCAGATGAAGTCGGGCAGCTTCCAGTGCCGTGCCACGAGGTAGCCGACGACGCCATGGTCGACATTGAAGCGCGCGTCCTCTTCGGCCAGGTCCGGTCCGCAGCAGGATTTTTCCAGGTGCATGGCCCGGCAATAGTCCGGAAAGCGCTGCATCAGCAGCGGCACCCCGCATTCATGAAAGATTCCAGCCAGATAAGCCTGATCGGGAAAGACGTTGCAGACCGAAACGCGATCGGCGGCAATCAGCGCGGCAAGCTGCGCCACTTCCTGCGAGCGGGTCCAGAAAGCCTCGAAAGCCTCACGGGTATGGTCCGCGATGCTCGTGGTCAGGGCTACGGCGCGCACCAGATTGACGGTTTGCTGCACGCCGATGACCATCAGCACTTTGTCGAGCGACGTGAGATTCTTGCCCCGCCCGAATACCGACGAGCGGACCGCCTTGAACAGCATCGCGGCGATGCCGGGATCGCGCGAGATGATATGCGACAGGGCGCGCACATCGTAATCGCCGGAGGCCAGCAACGCGTCAAGCTCGATCAGCACCTTCGGCTGAGGCGGGATCCTGACGCCATGGTCAACCAGTGCCTTAAGTGCTTTTTCTTCGTCGATCTGCATGTCGTGGGTCAGCTTAGTCGTTCGTCGATGATTTCGATCCAGTGGCGCACCGGCAACCGGGTTCCTGATTGTAGATGAGCCAGGCAACCGATATTGGCCGTGGCAATGTCAAGAGGTTGTCCGGCTGTCAATGTCGCGAGCTTGTTGTGCAGCAGTTGTTGGGCAATTTCAGGCTGGAGCACCGAATAGGCGCCACCCGAACCGCAACACAAATGTGCGTCGGCGACTGGCGTCAGGGCAAAGCCGGCGGCGCTCAGGAATTCCTCTACCATCCCGCGAATTTGCAGGCCGTGCTGCAAGGAACATGGCACATGGAAAGCCAGCTTGCGTCCGGGTGCAGGCATCGGCCGGGCGGAGAGCAGTGCCAGCAGCTGGTTTTTTTCGGCTGCCAGAATTTCGCTGACGTCCTTGCTCAAGCTGGCCACGCGTGCTGCCTTGGCGGCGTAGGCAGGATCGTCCTGCAGCAGGTAGCCATAATCGCGCACCTGTGTGGCGCATCCTGAAGCAGTGATCAGGATGGCTTCGGCACCCGCTTCGAGCAGCGGCCACCAGGCATCGATGTTGCGGCGCGCGACGTTCCTGGCTTGTGCCAGTCCATCCAGATGCTGCGGCAGGGCGCCACAGCAGCCCGCCCGCTCTGCTTCCTCCAGTTGAATGCCAAGGCGGTGCAGGACGCGTGCCGCCGCCGCATTGATGCTTGGCGCCATGGTTTGTTGCACGCAACCGGCCAGCGCGATCATGCTGCGTGTCTTGGGTGTCTGCGGACGCTCGCCGGGTGCGCGATAGGCCAGCACTTTGTTCTTGAGCGTTGCCGGCAACAGCGGACGCAGCAGCTGGGCCAGGCGATAGGCAGGCAGAAACAGCCATCGCAGCGGCAGCAGCCGGCGCAATGCGAAACGTTTCAGCTGGTCCATTGGACGACGCGCTACGCGTTGCTCCAGCACGCTGCGGCCCACGTCGAGCAGGCGCAGGTAGCGTACGCCGGAAGGGCAGGTCGTTTCGCAGGAGCGGCAGCCGATGCAACGGTCGAGGTGTAATTGGGTTTTCTCGCTGACTGTGCCGCCTTCGAGCATCTGCTTGATCAGGTAGATGCGACCGCGCGGCCCGTCGAGCTCATCGCCGAACAACTGATAGGTCGGGCAAGTCGCCGTGCAGAAGCCGCAATGCACGCACTTGCGCAAAATGCTCTCAGCCTCTTGGCCGGCAAGGGTGACCTGGATGGACGGGGTGAGATGCGTCTCCATCAGAGGTACATCCGGCCCGGATTGAACAGGCCATGCGGATCGAAGCAGTGCTTGATCCTGCGCTGCAGTGCCAGCATGTGGTGAGGCAAGGGGTGGAATACGCCCGCCTCCTGCTTGAGGTCCTCGCTGGCGCGGAACAAGGTGGCGTGGCCGCCCGCCTGTGCCGCGGCATTGCGGATCGACTCCGCAGCAGCGCCCGAACTGAGCCAGCGCAGGCTGCCGCCCCATTCGA
Organism: Sterolibacterium sp.; assembly: GCA_041674465.1. Classification (GTDB taxonomy): domain Bacteria; phylum Pseudomonadota; class Gammaproteobacteria; order Burkholderiales; family Rhodocyclaceae; genus JACRAR01. The sequence continues at coordinate 14,594 of JBAYVV010000072.1, read as the reverse complement.
TGAGTTGCTCGCCATGCAGATCCAGCGGCGGCGCCACCGAAGGCACGGACAAGCGCCAGAGCGGAAGTTCGCCGGCGAAGAAATCGGTTTGCTGCTCGCGCCAGGCCATCCAGCAGGCCGCCCCCGCCTCGGCGTCCAGGGTTTCGCCGCCGAGTTGCTGGCGCGCCGCGTCGACCGCGGCACGGGCGCCTGACAGTCGAACGACAAGCTCGTCGGCCACCCAGCAGCTCGCCGAAATCGGCAGGGGTTTTCCGGCCCAGCGGTTGAGTGTCTCTATCGCCTTGTGTTGCGGCATCTCGAAACGCAAGCTGAGTTCGCTGCGCGGTTTGGGCAGGACCTTGAGCGAGATATCCAGAAACAGTCCGAGCGTGCCGAGGCTGCCCGCCATGAGCCGCGAGACATCGAAGCCGGCGACGTTCTTCATCACCTGACCGCCGAAATTCAGCATGCGTCCCACCCCGTCGATCAGACGCAGGCCGAGCACGAAATCGCGCACCGCGCCGGCGGATGCACGGCGCGGCCCGGAGAGGCCGGCGGCAATGCAGCCGCCCAGCGTGGCGTTGTTTGACTCTTTGCCAAAATGCGGTGGTTCGAAACCCAGCATCTGCCCTGCGGCAGCGAGCGCCGCCTCAATCTCCTTGAGTGATGTGCCGCTGCGCGCCGTGATCACCAGTTCGCTCGGCTCATAAGCGATGATGCCGCAATGGCCGCGCGTATCGAGGATTTCCCCGGCCAGTGCCTGACCGTAGAAATCCTTGCTGCCGCCGCCGCGCCAGCGCAGCGCCTGCCCGCTTGCCGCGGCGGAGCGGATGCGCTCGATCCACTGCTGCGTGCGATCGTCCATCAGAAGCGCTCCAGTTCGGGGAAGGGCAATGCGCCGTGATGCACGTGCATGCCGCCGAGCTCGGCGCAGCGATGCAGGGTGGGCACTGCCTTGCCCGGATTGAGCAATCCCTGCGGATCGAAGGCGGCTTTGAGGCGGTGGAAGAGTTCCAGTTCGTCGGCGGAAAACTGCACGCACATCGCGCCGATTTTCTCGTAGCCGACGCCGTGTTCGCCGGTGATGGTGCCGCCCAGCCTGACCGAGAGTTCGAGAATTTCGGCGCCGAAGGCCTCGGTGCGCTGCAGTTCGCCGGCGATGGCGGCGTCATACATGATGAGCGGATGCAGGTTGCCGTCGCCGGCATGGAAGACGTTGGCGCAACGCAACTGGTATTTCTTTTCCATCGCCGCGATGGCCTTGAGCATCTCGGCCAGGCGCTTCTTCGGGATGGTGCCGTCCATGCAGTAGTAATCGGGTGAGATGCGGCCGACCGCGGGGAATGCGGCCTTGCGCCCGGCCCAGAACTTGAGCCGCTCGGCTTCCGACGTCGACACGCGCAGGCTACTTGCGCCGCAGCGGTCCAGCACCGCGCGCATGGCGCCGATTTCCTCGGCGACTTCTTCCGCCGTGCCATCCGATTCGCACAGCAGGATGGCTTCCGCCTCCAGGTCGTAACCGGCATGCACATAGGGTTCGACGGCTGCGGTGGCCTGCTTGTCCATCATTTCCAGACCGGCGGGAATGATGCCGGCGGCGATGATCGCAGCAACCGCGTCGGCGGCCGTTTCAACCGTGCGGAAGGAGGCCAGGATCAGCTGTGCCAGTTCCGGTTTGGGCGTCAGCTTGACGCTGACTTCGGTGACCACCGCCAGCAGGCCCTCGGAGCCGATGGCCAGGGCCAGCAGGTCGAGTCCCGCTGCATCCAGTGCATGGTTGCCCAGCTCGATGATTTCGCCGCCGATAGTCACGATGCGGGCCCGCAGGACATTGTGCACCGTCAGGCCATATTTCAGGCAGTGCAGGCCGCCGGCATTCTCGGCAACATTGCCGCCAATGCTGCAGGCGATTTGCGAACTTGGGTCAGGGGCGTAATACAGCCCGTGTGCTGCGGCCGCTTCTGAAATGGCCAGGTTCCGGACTCCCGGCTGGACCACGGCAATCCGGGCGACGGGGTCGAGATGAAGAATTTTCTTCATCTTCGCCAGGCTCAGCAGCACACCATGGGGATGGGGCAGGGCGCCACCCGACAGTCCCGTGCCTGCGCCGCGCGCCACCACCGGCACGCCCAGGCGATGACAGGTTTGCAGCACGGCGATCACTTGCGGCTCGTTCTCCGCTAAAACCACCGCCAGCGGCATGCACCGGTAGGCGGACAAGGCATCGCATTCGTAGGCTTTGAGTTCCTCGGGTGCGCTGAGCAGCGCATGCTGCGGCAGCACGCAGGCCAGTTCGGCCAAGAGTGCGGCACGGTCGACATCGCTGAAATCCTGTTCCTGTGCGGCTTGATGCTGGCGTTGCTTGGTCATGATTGTCCGGTGTGATCGGAGGGCGAACTGGCGACGTTAACGCGGCCGAGTCAGCAAATGCATGATTGTCTGCGAGCCGGGCCTGCGCGTCCAGCCCTTGCTGTTCGGCCAGAGGGCTCTCCTGATCGAGCGGCTATAATCCGGGCTTCATCAGCTGCAACGCAGGGCCGGATTATTTACGGATAGGTTCTAAGCCATGGGACACCGACTCACTAAAATTTACACGCGCACCGGCGACGCTGGCGATACCGGTTTGGGTGATGGGACCCGCGCCGGCAAGGAAAGTTTGCGCATCAGTGCACTCGGCGACATCGATGAAACCAACTCGCTGCTCGGCGTCCTGCTCTGTGAGGAATTACCCGCGGATGTGCGTGATTTGCTGACCGGCATCCAGCACGATTTGTTTGACTTGGGCGGCGAACTCTCGATCCCGGGCGCGACACTGCTTGGTGCCGGCCAGCCGGCGCGTCTCGAGGCCTTGATCGACCATTACAACGCAAACCTGGCGCCGCTCAAGGAGTTCATTCTGCCGGGCGGCAGCCGAGCTGCGGCGCTGACACATCTGGTGCGCAGCGTCTGCCGGCGTGCCGAACGCAGTATGGTGGCCCTGGCGCAGCATGAAGTCATCTCGGAAACTGGCCGGCAATACATCAACCGGCTTTCCGATCTGCTCTTTGTGCTTGGCCGCCACCTCAATCACAGTGCCGGGTGCGGTGATGTGATGTGGAAAAAAGGCAAGAACGCCTGAAGCAGCGGCAGGCTTACTTTCCTTGTGCGGCTGTGCGTACGCAGCTGTCCATGCAGGCCAGGCGGCCATCCCAGGATTTCAGTTTGACGAAACAGTCGTTGACTGCGGCAGCATTGCTGCAGGTGGGGAGAAGGCTCTGATAGTTGGCCAGGCAGGACTGCTGGGTAAACGTCGCCTGGCGCGATGCCGGAACAAGCGAAACCAGGCGTTCACAAATGGCCTTGTAATCCACGGCGTTGGAACCTGATCCCGTTTCGGCCGGCCCCGGTTTTGCTGTCGGTTCGGTTTTTGAGCACGCGACAGATATCGCGATCACCAATAAAATCAAGGTCAAGCGTTTCATTTGTATGCCGGAAATAAGGAAACTAAAAGGGAAAGTACAAGAGAAAATACAAAGGGAAGCTACAAGGAAAACCGCAGGAATACCGGACTGTTCGGCACAAGGCGGCGATTCGAGAACGCCGCCCTTATGCCAAGGATGACTTGCTCAGGAGCCTTGCTCGTCTTTCTTCTGCAGCAGGACAAAGCCAATTCCAATTGCCGATGCGACCAGCAGTACCACTGCGACGGCAAAAATCGGATCGGTGCCGGGGATCACTTCAGAGATAAACCGTCCTAGACTTCCGTAAATACCCATGATGCTTTCCTTTCTTTCAAGTTTGATGCTACCGAAGGAATTATGGCACCAGGAGGGGAAAAGTCAAGAAATATTGTTGCTATGCACCATCGGTGTTATTGGGGGATTTTATAACCCTTGATCAGCGGAATATAACCTTACTGAACATGGTAATTGTGAGATTTACCCGATTTTCGAGGGTGCTGAAAAGTATTATGCCAGATACGTATTTGTTGCATTGCAATCGGTGATCTGAACTAGGCTAGCTTGCCCATGCCGTTGTACATTTTCATCGCCTTCGCTGTTTTGGCCTGGACACGAGCTATGTTGGCCTTGTTGGCATCGGCGTTGTGGATGTCCTTGGCGGTATTTCGCTTGTTTTCGTCGACATTCTTGACCGCGGTGGCGGTATTGGCCTTTTCGGCGATGCCGTTGGTTTCCTTGATCCGGTTGTTCACGTCCCGGGTAAAAGCGGCAAGAGTTTTCCGGTCCTGGAGATCCTTGGCAATCCGGTTCTGTTCGGCGAGGGCGCGTTCGGTTTCGTCCGCCTTCGCCTTCCTGTGGCTATCGTCAGCTTCCTTGACCTGCTTGATGGTCAGGTCGCGCTGCCGTGTCGCTTCGGCGACTCTCGCCCGCTTGTCGCTGTCCCGCTGTTGCCGCAGTTGGCGGTCTTCCGCCTTGGCGTCGGCGGCCTGCTTGATTTCCTGGCTGATCGCCTGGCTGTACTTTTCGGCGGCCCGGATGTTGTTGTCGACGCGAACCTCGTTCACGCGGTTGACGTCGCGGGTTTTCTCTTCGCTGAGCTTGATCTGCGCTTCCTGGGAAAAGGAGACACGGTTGGGGTGCTGCTCGTTGTTCCGGTTTTCGGTTTTGGCGGCAGCCTTTTGCTCTGCTTCCCGTCTGCGCTTGGCTTCCTGGTTGAATTCAAACGCGCGGGCAGCTAAGGGTGTATTTGCTTGAACTGGTTCCATATCAACAGAGGATGCTTCGCCTTGATGCCGAGGTCCTTGATGGATGGTGAATTTCCGTAGCTATTCTAACGCCTGATACCACAATAGGCGCAAGCATCGCGCTCTGCAAGGCATTTTGTATCCGGACTGCCGGGGCCTGCGCTTAAGACGCGCTTAAGCTTGCCTCCCTATCCTTGTCGACGCTACAACTTGCACAAGGATAAATTCATGTCGTTTGCTTCACGCGAAAGGATCGCAGTCTTCGATGGCCTGCTGCGCCTGATTCATGCCTGGAATGCGCTGGCCATCGTGGCGCTGGTCGCGACCGGCCTGATCGCCGAAGAGTACAAGCACAGCGCCACCGGCGCCGATTTGTGGCGCCTGCATATCCAGTTCGGTTATGCCCTGATCGGCGGCATCGTCGCCCGCCTGGTCTGGGGTTTGATCGGACCCACCAGCGCACGCTGGTCCGACCTGTGGCATCCGCAGGCCTGGCTGGCTTTCCTCCAGGCCTTGCCGCGCATCGCCTTGCCGCAGCCGCGGCGCGGCCATGACACGCTGGCCAGCGGGGTGTTCATTGCCCTTTATCTGGTGCTGTTCGGCATGGCGTTCACCGGGCTGGCGCTGGCGGCCATCAAGCACAACATGGGACCGCTGACACCTTGGCTAGGTGACAGTATCTGGCTCAAGCACCTGTTCAAGGAGCCCCACGAATTCATGTACGGCCTGGTGGCCGGCTTCATCGGTCTGCATCTCGCCGCGCTGCTGTGGCACCAACGCTTCGGCAAGGCGCCTGTCGCACAGGCCATGCTGACCGGCAACCAATACTTAACTACTGGGGAAAACCATGCATAGACTTATCGGATCGATCGCATTGGCCACAGGCCTGGGCCTTGCCGGTGCCGCCTGGTCCGCACCGACGCAGGACATCCTGCGCGGCTACGAGAATGAGGCGCGTCAGGCCAATGCCGGCTTCAAGCCCAACGCCGCACGCGGTGAGGCATTCTTCCGCAGCGAGCACGCCAGCATCAAAGGCGACGGCAATAAGCTGAGTTGCGCCGGCTGCCATACCAGCGATCCTCGCCAGTCCGGCATGACGCGTGCCCACAAGCGCATCGAACCCTTGGCGCCGGCGGCCAATCCGGCACGTTTCAGCGATGCGGCCAAGGTCGAGAAATGGTTCGGCAGGAATTGCCAGGACGTCCTCGAACGTGCCTGCACGGCCGCCGAGAAGGCGGATCTCATTCAATGGTTGTCAACTGTCCGATAAAGAGGAATTCATGACTGACAAGACAAATACACTTCTCGGGAAGCGTCGCCTGCTGCAAATATTCACCCTGACCATTGCCGTTGGTATTTCCGGTGCACTGTTCGCCGATGACGATGACCGCGAACGGAATCTTCCGTCCGCCGACAACGCCAAATGGCGCAGCGAGTGCGCCAGCTGCCATGTGCTCTATCATCCGGCGCTATTGCCGGAGCGCTCCTGGCGCAAAATGATGAGCGGCCTCGAGCGTCATTTCGGCGACAACGCCAAGCTCGACCCGACGACACAAAAGGAAATCACCGAATTTCTTGCGGCCAACGCGGCAGATCGCAGCAGCAGCCGACGTGCCCAGAAAATCGCCAAGAGCATACCCGCCACACAGACCCCGCTCAGGGTCAGCGAAACCGTCTATTTCACGCACAAGCACAATGAAATCCGCGCCGAGATCTGGCAGCGCAAGGCGGTCGGCAGCAAAGCCAATTGCGCCGCCTGCCACAGTGAAGCCGACAAGGGCAATTTCGACGAGCACATGGTTCGCATCCCGAAGTAGCGGCGATGCGCTTAAAATGAATCCATATCAACCCACCATAGAGGTAACCAAGATGATTCTCAAGATGAACACTCCCCGAGGATTGTTGCGAGCCGTTGCGCTGGTTTTGGCGTTGGGCTTTTCTGGCAGTTTGCTGGCGAGCGAGGGCGAGAAAAGCGTGATTCTGCCCGCCGTCGATAATGCCAAGTGGCATGCCGAATGCAGCGGCTGCCATGCACTGTTTCACCCGGCGTTGCTGCCCGAGCGTTCCTGGCAGAAGCTGATGGGCGGACTGGATCAGCACTTCGGCAAGAGCCTCAAGCTGGATGCGGCCGTGCAAAAGGAAATAACCGGCTTTCTGACCTCGCATGCGGCCGAGCACAGCAAGAACGCCCGGGCGAGAAATATCGCCAAGTCCACCAAGGCCGGAGAGACGCCGATCCGCATCACCGAGACCCCCTTCTTCATTCTGCACCATAACGAGATTGCCGCAGAGGCCTGGCAGCGCAAGGCGGTCGGCAGCAAGATCAATTGCGTGGCCTGTCATCCTGGTGCCGACAAGAACAACTTCGACGAGAAAGCTGCCCGCGTCCCTAACTGATTCATTGGGATGTCGCAGAGTCAGAATGATGGCCTGACCGGGAACCCCCAGCCTGGCCTGGGGGATACCTTCGCTTCGCGTGTGGCCCGCAATTTCTTCACGCACAGCGGCCATGTGCCGCTGACCTTGCTGATTCTCGAACTGCTGCTGGCGCCGAGTGCCAAAGGTTATTTCATCGAGCCCGATCCCTACCTGTTGCTGTTCGCCGGGATCGGTCAGGCACTCGCGTTCGGCCGGGCCGAACAGCGTGCCTGGCGGCTGGCCTATCTATGCAACCTGGTGGGCCCGCTGCTCTATTCGCTGACCGAAGCCGGCCTCGAGGGATTCCAATTCTTTTCCCAGTGGCACCACCAAGCCTACTGGAGCTATGCCTTGCTGTTCACGCTGCTGCAGGGCTGGCAAGCCTCGGCTGGGCGCATCCTGGCGCCACTGGTGATCGTCGAGAACCTGCTGCGCGCCAGTATCCCGTTGATCATGTACGCCTTGTTCGAAATGCTGTCGTCGCAGGACAAATATACCTGGGCCAACATTTTCGACGACGCTGCACACCGCTTCCTGACCATCGTGCTGTTACTGATCGGTGCCCTGCTCGGTTTCGCCGATCTCAACCTGCGCCGTTCGTTTTCCCTTATTCGCGAATTGACCTCGCGTCTGCGCACCTACTCGGAATGGTCGCTGGGCAGCGGCATTCTCGAACGTGCCATTGCCGATTCGTCCACCCTCAACCTGCAGCGCGTCGAGCGTGCCGTACTGTTCATGGACTTGCGCGGATTTACCGCCTGGAGCGAGCAGCAGACGCCGGAAACCGTAGTCGGCATGCTCAATGACTATTACCGAGTGGCCGAGAACTGCCTGCTGCCGTACGCGCCGATCAAGCTCAAATATACGGCCGACGAGGTGATGGCGGTGTTCGTTGATGCGCAGACGGCCGCTGCCGCCGGAAAGGCGCTGCTGGCGGCGTTGCCACAGATAGGCCAGCAGAACCTGGGCGCGGGCATCGGCTTGCACCACGGACCGGTCGTGGAAGGCGTGCTGGGTGGCAAGACCGTCAAGGCTTTCGATTTCATTGGCGACACCGTCAATACCGCGCAGCGGATTTGCGATGCCGCCAGTGCCGGCGAACTGTTGGTGTCGGTCAAAACCGCAGAGACAGTGGGTGCGCCCTTGTCCGGCCGGCGCGAGATTGCCGCGAAAGGCAAGAGCGAGCTGCTGGCGGTGTGCGTGCTGGCGCAGAGCGAAAAGTGAGTCAGCATGCGCGTGCTGTTGGTTGAAGATGATCCACAACTCGGCGATGGCCTGGCCGCCGGCATGCGCCAATCGGGTTTTGCGGTCGATTGGTTGAAGGATGGGATCAGTGCCGATGCGGCGCTGAAGAGCGAAAACTTCGACCTGATGGTCCTCGATCTCGGACTGCCGCGCCTTTCCGGGATGGACTTGCTGCGTCGTCTGCGCGCCCGCCAGCAGACTCTGCCGGTACTGATCCTCACGGCACGCGATGCGCTTTCCGACAAGGTGGCCGGCCTCGATGCCGGCGCCGACGATTACCTGGTCAAGCCGATCGATCTGGACGAACTTGCGGCCCGCCTGCGCGCGCTAACCCGCCGCAGCGGCGGTCGCGGCGTGCCCAAGCTTTGCCATGGCGATCTGGAAATCGATCCGGCGACGCATCAGATCATGCTGGCGGGACAGCGGGTGGAACTCGGCACGCGTGAATTCGCCATCCTGCAGGCTCTGCTGGAGAACGTCGGGCAAGTCATGACGCGGTCCCAGCTGGAGGCCAGCATCTACGGCTGGAGCGAGGAGCCGGACAGCAATGCGGTCGAAGTGCATATCCATCATCTGCGCCGCAAGCTCGGCGCCGAGCTCATCAAGACGCTGCGCGGCGTGGGTTACCTGATCGAGAAGGCAAAATGAACACAGTATGGTTCTCTTTGCGGCGGCGTCTGCTGCTGCCCATCCTGGGCGGTGTCACGGCGTTGTGGCTGGCCATGATGGTGCTGTCCTACCTCGATGCGCATCATGAGATCGATGAGCTGCTCGATGCCCAGCTGGCTCATATTGCCCAGACCCTGCTGGCGCTGGCCAGCCATGAAGTGCATGAAGGCGACGAAGGCATTGCCGAACTCGGCGATGCGGTGGACAAGCACCAGCACACTCTGCGCTTCCAGGTCTGGGGCAGCGAGGGCAAGCTGTTGCTGCGCACGGCCAATGCCCCGAAAACACCCCTGACGACGCTTGAAGGGTTTTCCGATGCCTCGAACCAGGAAGGGCAATGGCGGATTTTCAGCCTGTGGGACAAGGACCGCAGCGTTCAGGTCCAGGTTGGCGAAGACATGGAAGACCGTGACGAATTGACCGTCCAGATCGCCTGGAAGCTGCTGCTGCCGGGTTTGTTCGGCCTGCCTTTGCTGGGTGGATGGGTGTGGCTGGCGACACGCCGCGGGCTGGCGCCGCTTGACGCGCTGGCCGCACAGATTAACAACCGGGACCCTGCCCATCTGGATTCGCTGGTTCCCGTCAGTGCGCCGACCGAAATCAAACCCATGCTGCAGGCTTTGAACGGGCTCTTTGCCCGGGTCAAGCAAACCCTGAGCAATGAACGTCGCTTTACCGCTGACGCGGCCCATGAGCTGCGCACGCCCCTTGCTGCACTGGCCGCTCAGGCACAGGTGGCGCAGCGTTCCGGCGACGACGCGGAGCGCCAACATGCTCTTGAACAGGTGCGCGTCGGGGTCGAGCGCGCCTCGCATCTGGTCAGCCAGTTGCTCACCCTGGCCCGGCTCGATCCGCAGCAACCGCTCAGCGATGGCCAACCCGTCCAGCTCAAATCGCTCGCCGAAGAAGTCTGTGCCGTGCATGGCGCTGCCGCGCTGGACAAGCAGATTACGCTGGAACTGGATGCCGTCGCTGCCGCGGTCAGGGGCAATGCGACCATGTTGCAGATCCTGTTGCGCAACCTGATCGACAATGCCATCCGCTATACGCCGCGTGGCGGGCACGTGCGGGTCAGGCTGAGCGCGACAGCGTCGAGTGTCGAATTACGCGTGAGCGACAGCGGCCCAGGCATACCCGCTGCAGAGCGCGACGCCGTGTTCCAGCGCTTCCACCGTGGGGCAGCCGGACAGGATCAGGTCGGCAGCGGTCTCGGGCTTTCCATCGTCCAGCGCATCGCGGAATTGCACGGGGCTCGCATTGCCCTGAATGATGCTGAAGGGGGCTGCGGTCTGGAAGTCAGCGTCACGTTTTGCTAGTACCCTGACCCCAACTGCGGGCACTAGCCCGGAGGCATGCGATGGTCATCGTAATTCACTTCGATCCGCATCACGCTGCCGACGGGTATGCCCATGCGCTCTCCGGGCAGGAAGCGCATGTGCTTGAACCTGGCCCTGGTCAAATCGGAAAGCATCTCGGGTAGTTCGGTTTTCTCGACTTCCACCTCGATCACCTCACCGGCTTCATCGATCCAGAGTTTCAGGATCATTTTCCCGGATGCCACAATCATCTTGATTTCCGGGGTATCCAGGTCGGCTTGTCCGAGGGGTTGCGGCCTTTTGGTCAGCTCCCTGGTGCCATAAAACCGGATTGCCGGCAAGGGCAGCAACTCAGCGCCCTGCCTGGCTGGCGTCGATGTTTCCGACGGTTGCTGAACGCTTGCTGCAGACCGTTGCACTGCGTTGCGAGCAGCCACGATGCTCAGCGTCATGGGTTCTGCGGCTTCGACCGCCGGGTGGTCTACCTGGACGTTTTCACCCAGATGGGTCCCTGCCAGCAGCAGGAGATGCATGACACACGAAGCCACCAGCGCCAGGACCAGGCGCGCTGGCGGGGAGGAACAAAAAATTGTCGGGCATTCCATCCGGAACGAAACCCACCCGCGGAGCGTGCAAGGCGGTTATTGGTCATCCACCAGTTCGCGCCAGGAAACCCGCCGCACGCTGGCGGAACCCGAGCCGATGGGCACGTTCGACGTCACGGTGGTGCCGTCCGAAAGCCGGGACAATTCGACGATGGTGTTGTTGGGCAGTCTCACGATCACCGGCCGGGTAGCCAGCGCGTTGCCGAGACTGACGGCGACCACCGTACCCGCCGTGGAAACCGGTGCACCGGTGCAGTAGTTGAGGAAATAGCGATAGCTGTAGCCGCCGACCGTACAGGCGCTGGAATTGGGCACATTGGTGTTGAATGCCAGCGTGCCGAGGGCCAGCGTTGGATCGGAGTTGTCGCGTTCGCCGCTATCTGGAAAATCCAGGTACCAGCCGTTGTCGGTGGCAAAGCTGACCGGATTGCTGCTGCTGGTGCGCACCGATTGTCCGGCAGTGCAAATCGAAGTCGAGGTTCCCGACGGACACGTCGTGTTGGTCTCGGTTTGCGCCACGAACAGGCTGCCGCCGGAACGCGGGCTGCTCAAGCTCGAGGCGTTCAGGGCATCCTTGATGGCATAGAAGGATTGCTGCTGGGTGCTCGCCAGGTCTGTCGCACCCAGATAGCGGCCGGTACCGACAAAAACGACCGCGCTGCCGTTGCACTCACCGATCTCCGGCCGGGTGGTAATCGGTTGCGCCGTACTGCCGCTATCCGTGAGGGTGATCAGGCGCATGGCTTCATAGCCGGAAGCACCGACATTGTTGTTGATATCGAAGCGCCAGACGTTGCCCAGCATATCGCCGCCATACACGCGCAGTGCCGTATTGTCGGTCATGGCGTCATCCGCCCAGGCACGTAACCGCGCTAGCCCGCTGGGTGTCGTGGTGCTGCCGACACCGGTGCTGATTGAGCGGATCACCGCACCGGTGGCCGCATTCAGAACGTAGAGGCGACCGACGCCATCGCCCGGAGAAACATTGTTGTAGCCGGAGGCCACCATCACCACCCAGGTGCCGTCGACCAGCTTGGCGATTTCGGCATTGCCGAAGGTGTAGCCGAGATTGGTATCGGTAAATTCCCACAAAGCTTTCGGCGCTGTCGGATCGGTGATGTCCAGGGCATAGTAGCCGCGCCCGCCGCCATTCATGCCGCCCACCAGGATGGTTTTCCAGCTGCCGGAATATATTTCGCCTACGCTCGGCGTGCCATCCAGGAAAAACTGGTGCTGATTGGAATAATTCTTGTCGGCCAGCTTGTACAGGCTGGGCAGCATCAGGGAGGGAATGTAGGCCCAGCTCTCTGCGCCGGTCGAGGCATTGAAGGCATGCAGCATGCCGTCATTGGCTGCGGCATACACCATGCCCTGGCGCGTCGTGTTGGCAGCGGCAAAGGTGCTGTAGCCGGCGTCGGCGTAACTGAACATGGAGGCCTTCACATACACCGCCTCGGCATTGACGATGTCGCCCAGGATGTGGGTACGCTGGCGGTAATACTTGGTGATGTCGGTGGTCACGCCTTCGTTGGTGCGATCGCCGCGCAGAAAGCTCACCAGCGCCGAACCGGAAGCGGCGGTAATACTGGCGGCGCTCAGGCAGGTCGCACCGGAGGCGCAGAACTGTGACAAGCCGGAGATATTCGGCGTCGTGAAATAGGCTTGCTCCGCACCCGACAGGCTGGCCCACTGAAACGTTTTCAAGTGATTCGCGGCAGCGCTGTCATACGTGTAGATGGCGCGTGAACCATTGGTATCGAGTTGATCCCGCGCGGCCCAGTCAATGGTGCTCGAGGCGACCCCCGTGGTCAGATCGAGCTGCTGCCGGATCAGTTCGCCATCCCAGGCAACGGTCGTGAAGGTGGAGCTGAAGACAAAGTTGTCGCCTGAAGTCACGTTCGGATTGCTGGTCGTTGCTGCTGCCGAGGCACCGGTTCGCGCCGAGACACCAGCCAGTGCGTTGGAGAGCGCGGTGGCCAGCGAAGTCGGATTGGTTGCGCTGAAATAGGTGCCGCGACCATTGACGGCAGCATGCCAGAGGTCATCGATCGCCTCGGGCTGGTCGGCGGCCGGTGTCGGCCAGTTGCAGGCACCGCTGGATTGCCAGGAACAGATCGTGGACCCGTTGGCGGCTGTGCCGTTCTTCACGGAGAAATAATCCCCGCTGGTGTCTGTCAGATAGGTGGACGAGAACACCATCCTGCCGCGTGCACCCAGTCCCAGCGTGAAGGTCGTCATGTGCTGCCAGGATGCCGAATCCAGGCCGCTGGCCGGCACATTGTTGAGCGATACGTCAGCGCCAAGTGCGCCCGTGCTGTTGCCCAGTGCGGCGGTGCGCAGATCCGTCATGTAGTAGTACTCGGCGACATCGGCCAGCGTATTGGACGTACCGCCGGTGGTGGCCGAGGTTGTGACGGGTGTCCCGGCAGTCGGCCCGACGGTGGTTCCGGTGATTGCTGTCGGGCCGGTGGTGGTCCCTCCAGTGGTTGTTGGCGCGGACGCAGTCGCGGCAGAAGTTCCCGCAGCGGGAAGCGATGCCGTCGCGGTGCATACCGAGGTGGTCGAGCCGGCGGTCCAGGTGCCGGCATTGCTCGGGCAGGGGGCGGGTTGCCCGCCGCATGTGTCTACTGTCGCAGCGGTTGTGACCGTGCTGATGTTGCTGGTGAGGGTATAGGTCGGGGAAGCGGGCGCGAGTGCCGTTGCCGGCGCGGTGACGCCGTTGGTCGTGGTTTGGGTGGTGCTCTGGTTGGCCGTGTAGAGATCGATCTGGGTGGTCGATCCGCCGGAAATGGTTTCGGTCTGGGTGTAGGGCGTGGTGGTCACCGTACTCCCGGTAATGCCGGTGCCTCCAGGACAAGCATACACCGGGCTGGAGGCGGAATAGCCGAATGCGGTATTGGAGGAAACGCAACTGCCGGTGTTGGTGTTTCCGCTCAAACTGCTCACCAGGTACCAGGTGGTGCCGCTGGCATCGGTGACGGAAGCATCTCTGATTGGGGAAACCGGATTGCTGGAGCCGCTGCCTCGGCAGAACCAGGGGTGAATGGAACTGTTGCTGGTGCCAATGGCATCGCAGCGGCTGGAATCCGGGTTGGAACTCGAGGCTGTCGTGCCCAGTCCCACCAGGTGCGATCCGCTATACGAATTGCCGGCATTGCCGCTGTCTTTGGCGCTGGTGGGCGCCGATGCAACTAGGTTGGGCGGTGTGCCGGGGGTAGTGCAGGCCGCCCCGATGGCTGTCGTGGTCTTGGTCCAGACCTTGGTCGTCACCGCACCTGAAGTGACGGTTTGTTTCTGAACCGTCGTGGTGTAGGGTGTAGTGACGGTCGTGCTGGAAGTGCCGCCGTCGTTGTAGGGCCGCGGTTCGGTGCCATCCTGCTGGCCGACTGCGGTGGAGCCATCCACCTGGAATCCGGCATTGCCGTTCCAGAAACCGTCGGTGGAGAGTATGGTGAAATTCTGCTGGCAGGAATACTGGACCGGGTCGGTGACTGCCGTGCCGTAAAGCGTACTCAATTTGCCGGCGTAAATTCTGCCGGCATTGGAAAGTGCCGCGCGCAATGGTGTGAAATTGTTGGGCGAGGCGTTATACAGCTTGGAGTACCAGGCACTTTTCTGGGCAGCGTCGAAAGTCGCAAAGTTGAGGAAATCGGGCGAGACATTGTTGTTGATGGTCAT
>JBAYVV010000071.1:0-19214 GCA_041674465.1 Sterolibacterium sp. | reverse complement strand
GGATCGGGGTAGGGCAAGCCAGGCGCACCGGCAAGGCCGATGGCACTGAATTCGACAAACAGAAAATCGCGGCACTTTTCCAGGTAACAGCGGTCGGCCAACTGGCTCATGATGTCTGCGGTACCCAGCAGACAGGAAATGGCTCGGTCGAGCGGGGCAAGGTCGGCAGGCATGTGCCAGACCAGGCGCGTCACCATGATCAGTTCAGACTTTTCGGCCAGGTGGGCAAGCACGGTGCGGCCCAGATAATCGCGCATGAACTCGACACCGCGCGCCTCGTGGATCGGTGTCAGCTGCGCTCCCTGCATGTGTGCTTCGTCGGTGCGGCGCAGCAGGCCAATGTCATGAAAGAGCGCCAGCAACACCCCGAGCAAGGCGTGCTCGGGGTCGACATGTTCAGGAGATCCCGGCGCGGTAGACGACGCCTGGCCATCGAGCAAACGCGCCATCGCCAGTCCGCTGTCGAGCGCATGGCGCAAATCATGGTAGAGGGTGTCACACCTGAGCAGGCCAGGATAGTCGCCGCGAAAGGCTTGCGTCACATCACTGATCGCGCGTTCCAGCAGGGGTCTGCCGTAATCCGGGCCGAAGCGGTTCGACAGCAGCGCATCGATGGCTGCCAGAACGGCTCCCGGATCCTTCAGGTCTACCGTGCGCGTTGGATCAAAATGCATTTCTAGGGTGGCTCACAGCTTTTTGTACACCTCGCTGCCCTGCTGTACAAATTCCATCGCCTTGATTTCCATGCCTTTCGTCAATGCCTCTGCCTCTGCCACACCCTGGGCCGCAGCGAAATCCCTGACGTCCTGGGTGATCTTCATGGAACAGAAATGCGGTCCGCACATGGAACAGAAATGGGACAGCTTGGCGCCTTCCTGGGGCAGCGTTTCGTCATGGAATTCACGCGCCTTGTCTGGATCGAGGCCGAGATTGAACTGGTCGTCCCAGCGGAACTCGAAACGTGCCTTGGAAAGGGCATTGTCACGAATTTGCGCGCCGGGGTGTCCCTTGGCCAGGTCGGCGGCGTGCGCAGCAATCTTGTAGGCGATGATGCCGTCCTTGACATCGTCCTTGTCCGGCAGACCGAGATGCTCCTTGGGCGTGACATAGCACAGCATGGCAGTGCCATACCAGCCGATCATCGCCGCGCCGATGGCGCTGGTGATATGGTCGTAGCCCGGTGCGATGTCGGTGGTGAGCGGCCCGAGCGTGTAGAACGGCGCCTCATGGCAGAGCTTCAACTGCAGGTCCATGTTCTCCTTGATCATGTGCAAAGGCACATGGCCAGGCCCTTCGATCATCACCTGGACATCGTGCTTCCAGGCAATCTGGGTCAGTTCGCCGAGTGTCGCCAATTCGCCCAACTGCGCCTCGTCGTTGGCATCGTGAATAGATCCCGGACGCAGCCCGTCGCCCAGACTGAAGGCGACGTCGTAGGCCTTCATGATTTCGCAGATATCCTCGAAACGGGTGTACAGGAAGTTCTCCTGATGGTGCGCCAGACACCACTTCGCCAGAATCGAACCACCGCGCGAGACAATACCGGTCAGGCGTTTCGCCGTCATGGGGATATAACGCAACAGCACGCCGGCATGGATGGTGAAATAATCGACGCCCTGCTCAGCCTGTTCGATCAGGGTGTCGCGGAATATTTCCCAGGTCAGGTCCTCGGCCTTGCCATTGACCTTTTCCAGCGCCTGGTAGATCGGCACGGTGCCGATCGGTACAGGTGAATTGCGCACGATCCATTCGCGCGTCTCATGGATGTTCTTGCCGGTGGACAAATCCATCACTGTGTCGCCGCCCCAGCGGATCGACCAGGTCATTTTCTCGACTTCTTCCTGGATGCTCGAACCCAGCGCCGAATTGCCGATGTTGGCATTGATCTTCACCAGGAAGTTGCGCCCGATAATCATCGGCTCGGATTCGGGATGGTTGATGTTGGCAGGCAGGATGGCGCGGCCCCGGGCAATCTCGTCGCGGACAAATTCGGGCGTAATCAGCTTTGCGCTGTTGCCAAACCCACTCGCTCCGAACGAATCACCAGGGTGCTGGCGCAAAATCAACTCGGAAAGTCCTTCGCGTTTCTGGTTTTCGCGAATGGCGACAAACTCCATTTCCGGCGTGACTATCCCGCGCCGGGCATAGTGCATCTGCGAGACATTGGCGCCCGGCTTGGCGCGCCTTGGCTGACGCCGCAGATTGAAACGCATTTCAGTCAAAAGAGGATCGTTGCTTCGGGTACGGCCATAGTCGGAGGTGAGTTTGGGGAGTTCCTCGCTGTCGCCTCGCTCGGCAATCCACGCCGCACGCAAAGTCGCCAAGCCATTGCGGATGTCGATGCTGACCGCCGGATCGGTGTAGGGACCGGAGCAGTCATAGACGCTGATCGGTGGATTGGTCTCGCCCTGCAGGGGATTGCCATCCTTGCCCATCGCGCCAGTATGCAAAGGGGTATCGGCCTGGGAAATTTCGCGCATCGGCACGCGAATGTCGGGACGGCTACCAACAACATAAATCTTGCGGGAATGCGGCAATGGCTGGACACTGGCGGCGTCCACGTGGGCTTTCGAGGCGAGAAACTTGTCATTGGCATTCATGTAAGGTGCTCCGGATGGATGGGCTGCAGTCTAACTTGGGAAGCTACTGGAAACGCCTTTGTAATGCAACCGGGAGAAGTTTAGGGGAATGGATCTCAAGTTCTTTGACCACCGGCCGATATCACTAGTTACGTCATATAGGGGGTGGAGCATGCGCATCAAAACTTTGATGATTCTAGCCGGTGTGGCCGGACTGACGATACAACCCGGGTTTGCGGCAAACTGGATGCCGATCGCCAACAACGGCAACGAGCGGATCGAAATCGACCAGACCCGCATTGCCCGTGTGGGTAATGGCAGGATGCTGGCATGGAGCCGCCTGAGTTTCGGACATGAAGTGCAAATCGGCGACAGTCCTCTGGGCTATAGCGCCGTGGAAGCCCTCAATCGCTACGATTGCACCGGACGCCGCTTCGCGACAGTCAAGCGCATCTATCTTTCCGGCGGCAAGGGCATAAAGCAGGAATCGGTCGACAGCCCGGTTGAAATGCAGGCCGCACCCGGCAGTATTGACGACAAGTTGCTCAAGGAAGCCTGCAAGCAGATCAAACCGGCAGAAATCGCTGAAACGGCAGAGACGGAGGCGGTATCCAACGAAATCCTGCCGCGGCCGATTGCAGAAGCGCCTCCCAAGGCAATGTACGCCGACATGCGCAGTTCCCGCGATACCCGGCCTGGAGGCGTATACAAGGTCGAAGCGACCCCTCCGGCCAAGCTCGGCCTGCCCAGCAAGGAACAGCTGGCCGCCATGGCCGCCGCAGAAAAGTCTGCGCCACCCGCTCCTGCCCACGGGGCACCGCATGCTGCCGCTGAAAAGCCCGCAACACCTGCCGAAGCACACGCTGCACCGTCACCCGCCGCAGCCCATGCGGCCGCGCCGCCCCTATCCGGCCGTGTGTCCAGTTCGGCATTGAAAGCCGACACCTATACCTCGTACATACGCAGTGCGGCACGGACCACCCGGAAGAAGCCTGCACCCGAAACCACTGCGGTTCCCAACGAAGCGGCACATATCCATTGGAGCTATGAAGGGGAAGGCGCACCGGCCAACTGGGCCAAGTTGCAACCCAATTACGCCACCTGCGCCTCCGGCAAGCGCCAATCACCCATCGACATTCGGGATGGTATCCGCGTTGACCTCGAAACCATCAAGTTCGACTACCAGATATCCATGTTTCGCATCATCGACAATGGCCATACGATTCAGGTCAATGTCGGCAGTGGAAGCAGTATCAGCCTGATGGGGCGGCAGTTCGAACTGGTTCAACTGCACTTCCATCGCCCTTCCGAGGAGCGCGTCAATGGCAAGGCCTATGACATGGTGATCCACCTGGTGCATAAGGACCTGGACAATCATCTCGCAGTGATCGCCGTACTGCTCGAGAAGGGCAGTGAGCATCCGGTGGTTCAGACGCTCTGGAACAATCTGCCACTCGAAGTAAATCAGGACCTCGCCCCGACGGTGCCGATCGATCTCAACCATTTGCTGCCGGAAAATCGCAACTATTGGACCTACATGGGCTCCCTCACGACGCCGCCCTGCACCGAAGATGTGTTGTGGATCGTGTTCAAGCAACCGGTTCAGATATCGCCTGAGCAACTGGCGATCTTCTCCCGCCTCTACCGCAATAACGCCCGGCCGATCCAGGCCGGCAACAGCAGAATCGTCAAGGAATCGCGCTAGACCCCGGAACCCGGGGCGCCCGCCCCAACTACACCTGATTAGCCGGAACAGCAATCGTGGTTCCGGTTGGTTTGTGCCGTCGGTTGACCGGTATCAAAGGGTGGCCACCGCAGAGGTGCGCTAAAATGCGTCTTTCCTGCATAAGCATATATTAGTTT
Organism: Sterolibacterium sp.; assembly: GCA_041674465.1. Lineage (GTDB taxonomy): Bacteria > Pseudomonadota > Gammaproteobacteria > Burkholderiales > Rhodocyclaceae > JACRAR01. The sequence goes on along the minus strand of JBAYVV010000071.1, from coordinate 14,772 downwards.
ATACTAATATTAATTTGGAGAATTGCGATGAACCTCGAAAAAGCCCGCTTCAACATGATCGAACAGCAAATTCGTCCCTGGGAAGTCCTTGACCAGGACGTTCTCGATTTGCTGTTCGTGGTCAAGCGCGAGGAATTTGTCCCCTTGGCTTATCGTCAACTGGCTTTTGCCGATATCGAAATTCCCCTCGGCCATGGCGCCTGCATGTTCGCCCCTAAAATCGAAGCCCATGCCCTGCAGGCGCTGCACGTCAAGAAACGCGACAAGGTTCTGGAAATCGGTACAGGTTCGGGCTACATGGCGGCTCTGCTGGCAGCCCATGCCGAGCAAGTCTGGAGCATCGAGATTGTGCCGGAGTTATCCAAGACTGCGCAGGCCACCATCAAACGCCTGGGCATCAACAATATCACCGTGGAAACCGGTGACGCCGCAAAGGGCTGGAAGACTCATGCGCCTTACGATGTGATCATGGTCTCGGGCAGTCTGCCGATGGTGCCCACTGAAATTCAGGCCCAGCTCAAGGTCGGCGGCAGGATGTTCGTCATTACCGGCGATGCCCCTGTCATGAACGCGCAGTTGATCACACGCACCTCGGAAGAAGTCTACCAATGTACCAACCTGTTCGAAACTCAGGTGCCGGCGCTGGTCAATGCGCCCCAGCCCGAACGCTTCACGTTCTGAGGACTATGCAGCAGATCAGCGCACTCCAACTCAGCCAGTGGCTTCAGGAAGGCGCTACCGGTACACGAGCCAAGCCGCAACTGCTTGATGTCCGCGAACCGTGGGAATTCGAGGTTTGCCATATTCCGGAAGCGAAATTGATGCCGATGCAAAGCGTGCCGGCTCGTTACCAGGAACTGAATGGCGATCTTGCAACGGTAGTGATCTGTCATCATGGCGCACGCAGCTTTCAGGTGGGGCTGTTTCTGGAGCGTCAGGGATTTTCGGAAATACTGAATTTATCCGGCGGCGTCGCGGCCTGGGCGCAGCAGGTCGATCCCGGCATGCCGACATATTGAGTTACAGGAGTCAGCCATGAAAAAAATGTTGCTGTTGCTGGCTGCGCTGTTCACGACAAGTGGCGCGCAAGCGATCGATTTGCTCAGCGCCTATCGCGATGCCCTTGGCTACGATGCCCAGATCAGTTCGGCACGGGCAGCGCTTGGCGCCGGCCGCGAAAAACTGCCGCAAGGCCGCGCGGGCCTCCTGCCCCTGGTTAATCTGTCGGCCAACTCGGCGTGGAACGACATCGATTACAAGGCCCGTACCGATCCTTCCAGTGAAAACAAGGTCAAGTACAACAGCAATGGCTGGTCGGTCGCGCTGTCGCAACCGCTGTTCCGCTGGCAAAACTGGGAAAGCTACAAACAAGCTGAACTCGCTGTTGTTCAGGCCGAGGCCCAATATGAACTGGCGCGCCAGGACCTCGCTCTGCGCCTGGCTCAAACCTATTTCGATGTGCTCCTGGCGGAAGAATCGCTCGCCTCGGCACAGGCACAGAAAAAGGCCATCGAAGAACAGCTGGCCTCGGCCAAACGTAATTTCGAGGTCGGTACCGCCACCATCACCGACACCCACGAAGCCCAGGCGCGCTTTGACCTCACGACAGCCCAGGAAATCGCGGCAACCAACGATTTGCAGGTCAGGCGTGAAAGCCTGCGCACCATCATCGGCAAGGAAGCGGTTGCCATCAAAACGCTTAAACCCGCCGCGCAGATTGTTCGGCCGCAACCCGACGACATCAAGCAATGGGTGAGTTCGGCCGAATCCAACAACCTGGCCGTACAGCTTGGCCGCGCCGGACTGGAAATTGCCTCTCGCGAAATTCAAAAACAGCGCTCCGGTCATTACCCGACGGTGGACCTGGTGGCCACGCGGGGGCGCAATTCACAGAGCGACACTTTGTCGGTAGGACGCATCCTGCCCGGCAGTGACACGGACATCACCACAGTCGGCGTTCAACTGGCGATTCCGCTGTTTGCGGGCGGCGCAATCGCCTCGAGAGGTCGCGAAGCCGCTTCCATGCGTGAAAAAGCCAGTGCCGATCTCGACAATGCGCGCCGCAGCGCAGCGCTTTCTGCACGCCAGGCCTATCTCGGCGTGACCTCGGGGCTTTCGCAGGTCAAGGCACTGGAGCAAGCCCTGGTGTCCTCCCAATCGGCGCTCGATTCCAACAAGCTGGGCTATGAAGTCGGGGTGCGCATCAACATCGATGTCCTGAATGCCCAGCAACAGCTCTATGCAACCCGCCGCGATCTCGCCAAGGCCCGTTTCGACACTCTGATCGCCCAACTGAAACTCAAGGCGGCCGCCGGCGCCCTGAGTGAAGACGACATCAGCGCGGTGAACGGATTGCTGGAGTAATTTGCGCCGGCAGCTAGCCTGCCAGCGTACTTTCCGCCAAAGCCAGCGTGCGCTCACTGGCGCCGCGATGCAATGCTGCAAATGCCTTTCCTGCAACGCCCATGCGTGCTCGTGCAACTGGATCCGCCAGCAGCCGCAACGCTTCCTCAGCCAGACCGCTTGCATCCGTGATCGACTTCGCCGCGCCGCAGGTCAGCGCCTCGCGTGCCGCGTCCGGAAAATTGTAAGTTGAGGGTCCGATCAGCACAGGTATGCCGACAGCGCAGCCTTCAATCAGGTTCTGGCTGCCGTAATCCAACAGGCTGCCGCCAATGAAGGCCACATCGCTGGAAGCATAGTAGGCGAACATTTCCCCCATGCTGTCACCCAGCCATACCTGGGTTTCGGGAGCAACCGGCATCGCTTCGCTGCGCTTTTGCAGACGCAGACCATGTGCCATGACAAGGCTGGCGACTTCGTTAAAACGCTGGGGATGACGCGGTACGATCACCAGCAGCGCATTATTGATGCATCGCGCAGCCCAGGCTTCAAGCAGCACCTCTTCCTCGCCGGCGCGCGTACTTGCAGCGAGCATCACCGGCCGTTCTCCGAAAAACTGGCGAAAAACTTTGCCCAGCACCAACTGCTCGACCGGCGGCGTGATATCGAATTTGAGATTGCCCAACACCTTCACATCGGTCGCCCCAAGCTGCTTCAGGCGCAATGCATCTTCCTCGTTGCGTGCTGCAATTGTGGTGAGATCCAGCAGCATCGAGCGCGTGAAATTCGGCAGATATGCGTAACGCCTTGACGATTTTTCGGACATCCGCGCATTGATCAGGAGCAAGGGGATGGCGTGGCTGCGGCAAAGATGAATCAGATTCGGCCACAACTCGGTTTCCATGATCAGCCCGAGGCAAGGCTTGAAATGATTCAGAAAACGAGACACCGCCCGTGGATAGTCGTAAGGCAGATAAACCCGGTCTACGCCATCACCGAACAATTTCACCCCGGTCTCGCGCCCTGTCGGCGTCATGTGCGTCAAAAGTATCCGGTGGTCGGGGTGGCGCTGCTGCAGGGCAGTAATCAGCGCTTGTGCCGCACTTGTCTCGCCCACTGAAACAGCGTGGATCCAGATGAATCTTCGATTCCCCGCCTGGCCCGGAGTACCCTCATAGCAACCGAAACGCTCCCCCCAGTGCTGCAGGTATTCCGGCTGGCGCCTGGCGCGCCATAACAAGCGCAGGACTATCGCCGGCAATGCCAGAATCACCAGCAGGGAATACCAGGCGCGTGACAATGTCATGGTGCAGCGGCTAACGCTCTTGTCGCAGCTGCATGGATTGTTGCGTAGCTTGGCGGATCGCCGCTTTGTCCGAAACTTTCGCAAAATGCGGAACCAAATACGGCAGCCTGCCGGCTGTCGGAGTCGCAATAAATTCCGATCGTCGGTCGCCCCAATGCGGCGGCAAAATGCGTGAAGCCGGTATCGAGTCCCACCACCAGGGCGCTCCCTGCAAGGAAGCGTGCCGCTGTCGCCAAATCCATCAGGGGAGGAACCACGGCACCGGGCAGGAACTGCGCCAGACGCTGGCTGCGCCGGCGCTCATCGTCACTGCCCCAGGGAAGTACTGCGACGAGTCCGTTTTGTTTCAGAAACAGACCGAGGTCTATCCAGTGCGATTCCTGCCAGAGTTTCTCGGGCCGGCTCGCGGCATGCATCAGTACGCAATAGGGCACAGCAGGGAGCCATTCGGCGACCAGGGGAGACGCTGCAATGCCATATTCGGGAGGCGTATCGGCCGTATAGCCAAGAGTCCCTGCAGCGATTGCACGGCAGCGATCAACCACATGCCGCGATCGGGCAATCGGCAGGCGATGGCGATAAAACCAGGATGCGAGCGGTTCCCGGATACTTTTCCCATCCCCGCCGACAAGCACGCCGCGCGCCATAGTCCCCACCAGAGCGCTCTTGAACAAGCCCTGGCTATCCAGAACGAAATCGTAGTCGGTGGCTTTCAGCTGGCGGCGAAACACCGCCATTTCACGCCAGGTATCAAGGCTTCCCAGATGGCGCCGCCAGCGTCTCCAGGCAATGGGTATGACGCTCCGTACTCCGCGGTGCAGCGATGGAATCGCCACATAAGCTTCTTCGGCCACCCAATCCACCACGGCATCCGGGTAATGCGTTTGAATGTCGGCCACTACCGGCAAGTTGTGCACCAGATCGCCCATTGACGACATCTTGACCAGCAGGATTTTGAGCATTGCCGTCAGCACGTTAGAATGGCAGCCACAAATTATAGACTGTTGTCGAGCCGCGGCATGAGCCATCCCCAACGCCTTCCGCTGTCGGCGGTAATCATCACGCGAAATGCTGCATCTTCGCTGACAGGCTGTCTGAAATCCCTCGCTTTCTGCGATGAAATTCTCGTGGTGGATTCGAGCAGCACCGATCACACGATTGCCCTGGCGATTGAACAGGGCGCAAAAATCCTGCATCAGGACTGGCTGGGTTTTGGGGCGCAAAAACAATTCGCGGTCACGCAGGCAGCACACGACTGGGTGTTGTGCGTCGATGCCGATGAGCGTGTCAGTGAGCCGCTACGAGAATCCATTGCCAAGACAATGGCCCAGCCTCACTTTCTGGCCTATCGCTTCCCGCGCTGCAACCGCTTCCTCGGCCGTTATTTGCGTCATGGCGAAGGCTACCCCGACTGGAGTCTGCGCCTCTTCGACAAACGCCATGCATGCTGGTCAACCGATACGGTGCACGAAAAAGTGCTGGCACAAACCCCGATCGGTTCCCTCAACGGAGACTTGCTGCACGACTCTGCGGAGAGCATCAACAGTTATCTCGACAAGCAGAATCGCTACACCACGCTGGCCGCACAGCAAGCGCATGCTGCGGGTCAGCGCTCCCATGCCGGACATTTGCTGCTATCCCCTTTGCTGCGATTTTTCAAATTTTATTTCCTGCGCCTGGGCTTCCTTGATGGCATACCGGGATTGGTGCATATCCTCATCGGTTGCGGCAACAGCTTTGCCAAGCATGCGAAAATCATCGAACTGCAATCCCGGCCAACCCCGACATGAAAATTCTGCTCACCGGCTGTGCCGGATTTATCGGCATGCACATCTGCGAACGTTTGCTCGCCGCCGGCCATGAGGTCGTTGGCATCGACAACCTCAACGATTACTATGACGTTACGCTCAAGCAAGCCAGGCTGGCGCGGCTACTGCCGCACCCAAAGTTCCGCATGCTCAAACTGGATGTTGCCGACCGGGCGGGAATGCAGGCATTGTTTGAAACCGAACTGCCGCAACGTGTCGTCCATTTGGCCGCCCAGGCCGGCGTTCGCTATTCGCTGACGAATCCGCATGCCTATGTCGACAGCAACCTGGTCGGGTTCGTCAATGTTCTCGAAGGCTGCCGTCATGCCGGAGTCGAACATCTGGTGTATGGCAGCAGTTCCAGCGTGTATGGCGGCAATGGCCGAATGCCGTTTTCCGAGCATGACAACGTCGACCATCCTGTGAGTATGTACGCGGCAACCAAAAAGGCCAATGAATTGCTGGCGCACAGCTACAGCCACCTCTTCAGCTTGCCCTGCACCGGCTTGCGCTTCTTTACCGTCTATGGTCCATGGGGTCGGCCTGACATGGCTTACTTCATGTTCGTCAAGGCCATTCTGGAAAACCAAACGATCGATGTCTTCAACAATGGGCAAATGCAGAGAGACTTCACCTACATTGACGACATTGCCGAAGGCGTGGTGCGCATCCTCTCCTGCGCACCCTCCGCCAATCCGGAATTCGACAGGCAACAACCTGATCCGGCAGGCAGTTGGGCGCCGTATCGGATCTGCAACATCGGCAACCACCAACCGGTCGAATTAATGCACTTCATAGAAACCCTGGAGCGAACGCTGGGCAAGACCGCCCGGAAGAACTTTCTGCCTATGCAACCAGGCGATGTTCCTGCAACTTTCGCCGACACAAAAACGCTGCACGCCTTGACGGGAATCGCCCCGAGCACATCCGTCGAAACTGGCGTACAACGCTTTGTTGCCTGGTATCGCGATTACTTCAAGGTCTGAGCCTCCCGCGCTGAATCACAACAAGCCAAGTTTGGAGTGTCATGAGATCGACAAGACTGATGATTGTTTTCCTGGTGTTGTGCCTGTCTGGAAGTGGCGGCGCTTTGGCGGATGGAGGCCGCCATCGTCACCATCCGCGTCCTGGCGTCATCGTCAACCCGCTTTGGGGATACGGCTGGGGTCCTTGGTACCCTCCGCACTATTATCTGCCTTCCGTTCCACCAGTTTGTGCGGAACAAATCCCGCCGCCCGCATTTCTCGATCAAGAAGAGGCATCACCAGCAGAGTCTGCACCCACAACACCGGCACAAACCGCTTACTGGTATTACTGCGAATCACAGCGGGCTTTCTACCCCTACGTCCAGGAATGTCCCGGCGGCTGGAAGAAGATATTGCCGCACCCGCCAGCCGATTCTGATTAGCCGGCTCGGCGACGCTGACGACCGGATCTCAAGCCTGCCGATTGAGAAGCAAGCCCTGCAATCGGGTGAGTTCCTTGTCCAGATGGAGAATTTCCTCGGGAGGAAACTGGCGGATGACTTCCTGGGTGCTGGAATCGGTGACTTTAATCACGACCCGGCTTGCGTCCCGGTCAATCGAGAATTGCAGGTTGGGCGCAGCTGTCTGCGCTTTCTGTTGCAGCAGGGCAACCGCCTGCCGCAATTCAGCCTCGGTAGGTTGCTTCGGTTGAATGGCCTGGCTGCTGGCGGGCACGCCAGGCGCATTGGCTGGGACAGTCACAGGCGAAGAACGACCGCCCCCAGTCAGTGGGCTCGTGCCAGAACCGTAATCGGTTGATGGCAATGTTGGCGATTGCACTTTCATCATGGCAAACTCTCAGGCAAAGGTCTTCACGCTGCCGGTAGTTTCATTGTCGCCATCCCGATCCGCACCCCGCCCGATGGCGGCCATCTGGGAATTACCGGAAGGAATCTGTATGTTCATGAAACCGCTGACGTTACTGGCGCTCATCGGAAACTCCTGTCTAAATTCGGGCGCATTCATGGCCTCTCGTATGTTTTTAACGGCACTTGAACAGCAAACTTGAGGAATTTTTTTGTCACGAACGAAAAAAGTCGGCGATGCCTCGCCCTGGCTAAGAGCCTATTTCAGTAGGGATAGCGGTATGCGCAGAGACAAATTGGGATGCGATGCAAGGCGCGGCGATGAAGCGATGCTAGATGCCTCGCTAGGAGCCGCAACGCCGCAGCGCGCCCAATTTGTCTCTGCCCTTCGGGTTGTGGCCAAATGCGGCGCTCGCTTTGTCGCGAACCTTGCGAAGGGATCGACCATTCGCTGCGGCTCGCTTCGCGCGATCATCCGCATTTGGCCGCAACGCATGCCGCTCTCCCTACTGAAATAGGCTCTAAGGCGATACGTTCCAACAAGGGAGTGGCGGAAATCAGCCGGCCTGGGCGCCGGGCAGGCTTGCGAGTTGCTGGGTCAAGGCGTCACTGGTGGATTTCATTGCGCTCAACATGGCATCCAGCGCCGCATACTGGGCGCGATAACGCTGTTCGGTGAAGGCAAGCTGTTCGTTCAACCTGGCCTTCCGGGCATCCAGCATCTTGATTTCACGGTTGATTCCATTGGTACGTGCAGAAATCTGCCCGTCACTGCTGCCTGTTTGATGATCCAGGAGGGTCCTGAGGCTACCCCCCGCAGCGGCAACCAGCGCTGCGACATCGCCTGGGTTGCCGTCGATGGCGCTTTGAAGCTTGCTGGAATTGACCGCCAAGCTGCCGTCTTTCTGGAAGCCGACCCCAATCTGGGACAAGGACTTGAAACTGCCTTCGATCCCGGGTGGTGTGGCGGAAATGGCATTCTGCAATTGTCTCTTGATCATGCTCACGGCGGCATCACCCTGCAGAACGGCAGCAGTCTTTGTAGCAGGATCGTAGGCCGATAATGTTTTCAAGGATGTTGCAAGATCATTGTAAGCTTTTACAAACCCGTCCAACTCTGGCTTGATCCCACCGGAATCGCGCAAAACCTTGACGCTGTCGGCCGAGGAGGCGCTTGTCTTCAGAAGTTTGAGGGTCACCCCATGGATGACATCCATCACGATATTCGAGCCTTTACTGGCAGCAATCCCGTTCACGGTGAACTGTGCGTTCTGCGCCGAGACTGTTTCGGCAAGATTTTGCCCGGCGTCATCGGCCGGGTCATGGGACAGGAGATCGGACAAAGCCTGGTCACCCGTCACCGAAATCCTGAGGCTGTTGGCTGCGCCAGTGGCCGTGGAACTCAGCACCAAGCGATAGGGCTTGGCACTACCGTCGTTGATGATGGTGGCAGTCACGCCGGCATTGGCCGCGTTGATGGCGTCGCGTATCCCGCTCAGGGAATTATTGCTGCCATCAATATTGACTGTCTTAGCACCCGTATTGTTGCTCGCGAAGGATGCCCCGGCATATCTGCCCGCCTGGGAATCGAAAGTGCCACTGGCGACGGTGCCGAAATCCAGGGTCAAGACGCCGCTGCCTATGGCGTCGGTGGTATTGACCTGGCCCGTTGTCGCAAGCGATTGCGCCTGAGCCAGCTTGTCGACGCGGACCGAGTAAGCGCCTGCGACGGCGTTGCTCGCAGCGGTGGCGGTAAAGACTGACATATCCGAGGAAACAGCTTTGATCGTCTGAAAGCGGGCGGTGTCGGTCAGGCTTTTCGCTGCAGTCTGCAGTGCAGCCAATCCGCCCTTGATCGTGCCGATGGCCGTCAGTTTGGCGGTATAAGTCGCCTCTTTTGCGGTGATCTTGTCTATCGGCTGCTGTTCAATCGCCATCAACTGGCTGACGATCGAATTGACATCCAATCCCGATCCGCCGATTCCTGAAGCCGTTATCGTAGCCATATCTTCCTCAAAGCAACCCTGCCGGACCCAATGTCGATAGCCTCTCCAGCAGGTGGGCTATCTGTTCCTTGTATTACGGCAAAAAAGAGGAAAAGATGAATCAGAGCAAGTCGCTGAAATCCCTGATTGCGGCATAGCGGCCTGTGTCTTTGGGTGGCTGGCAGGTATCGGGCTGACGTACTGCAATCAGGTGGGAAATGCCATAAGTCCTTGCCGAATCAAGCACAGTCAAGTTGTCATCCACCAGCAGCGTGGATACCGGATCGAAGGGAATTCTTGCCCGCAACCTTTCCCAGAATTCCGGGTTCTCCTTGGGCAAGCCGATTTCATGGGAACTCACCAGATCGTCGAAATAACCACGCAAGCCGGTGCGGCCCATTTTCAGCGTCAGGCTCTTGTGATGTGCGTTGGTGACCAGTATGACGCGCTTGCCCGCAGCACGGATTGCCAAAAGGAAATCAACGACGTGCGGATGGATTCCAATCAAATGCGCCACTTCTTCCTTGAGGCGCATGATATCGAGCTCCAGCTCGGTTTCCCAGAAGTCCACCGAATACCAGTCCAGTGTACCGGCGCGAGCATGATAGCGCGCCCTCAATTCATCGCGCGCCGCTTCCTGGTTCATGCCGTGTGCCTCGGCATACCGCAACGGCACGTGCTCCTGCCAGAAATGGTTGTCGAAATTGAGATCGAGCAGGGTGCCGTCCAGATCGAGCAGAACGCAGTCGATGCCTTGCCAGTCGAGCGTCAACTGCCGCGAATCCATGGAGGATGCATCAATGGCTCGATCACCAGAATTTCCGTTCATTGAGTTTGTGCCATTCAGCCTGTGACTGTGTTCATTCTATCCACGAACTTGCTGCAAAGAGACCTCAAATCAGCCCTCAAATCATTGCCACACGCCGAACGTCGTGCGAACATTCGGTCACATCGATAGAGCACTCGTCCCATGTATATTCCTTCGAGCTTTCGTGAAAACCGCATCGAGGTCATGCATGACCTGATGCAGGCACACCCTCTCGCGCTGCTGATTACGCATGGCTGCGGAGGTCTGCAGGCTTCTCCCCTGCCATTTCTGCTGTACCCTGAAGAAGGGGGTTACGGCACGCTGCGAGCCCATTTGGCGAAAGCGAATCCGCACTGGCAGGAGCTTGCAGATCTTGCCGAATGCCTCGTGATCTTTCAGGGCGTTGAAGGCTACGTCAGCCCATCGTGGTATCCCAGCAAGGCCCGGACACATCGGGTGGTTCCCACATGGAACTACGCCACCGTCCATGCCCGGGGGAAGCCGATGGTCATTCAGGATGCAGGCTGGTTGCGCAGACAACTGAACGACCTGACAAACCTTCATGAGCAGCGCCGTCCTGAACCCTGGTCGATCGACGATGCCCCGGCCGATTACATCGCAGCGCAAATGCAGGCGATCGTTGGCATTGAAATCCCCATCGCGGGCATCGAAGGCAAATGGAAAATGAGCCAGAACAAGGATGATCCCGACCGGTCGGGTGTCATCAAAGGCATGCGTTCCCAACCTGACCCGAACCGGAACCTGCCGGTCGCCGAGGCTATGGATAAATTCAACTGAACTGCTCGGTTGAACTGCTCAGTTAAACTGATTACGCAGCAGATTCTTTTGCACTTTGCCCATGGCGTTGCGTGGCAGGTCATCGACCAGGAACACCCGCTTGGGTATTTTGAAATTGGCCAGTTCGCCCTTCAGTGCCTGGATGACAGCTGCTTCACTCAACGCTGTTCCGGCGGCATCCTTGCGCCGCACCACCACGGCATGGACGGCTTCGCCGAAATCCGGATGCGGCAAGCCGATCACTGCCGATTCGGCAACGCCGGGCAGGGCATCGATGACTTCCTCAATCTCCTTGGGATAGACATTCAGGCCGCCGCTGATAATCAGGTCTTTGGAACGGCCAACGATGCTGAGATAGCCGTCGGCATCGAATCTGCCCATGTCGCCGGTCTTGAAGAAACCATCGGCCGTGAATTCTTCCCGGGTTTTATCCGGCATGCGCCAGTAACCCACGAAAACATTCTCTCCCTTGACCATGATCTGGCCGACCTCGCCGTTCGGCAAAGACTGGCCGACGGTATCTGTAACGCGAATCTGCATCCCAGGCAAGGGAAAGCCCACGGTCCCGCCGCGCCGTTCACCAGCGTAGGGATTGGAACTGAACATGCCCCCTTCGGTCATGCCGTAGCGTTCGAGTATGGTGTGGCCGACGCGCCCGCGAAATTCCTCGAAGGTTTCCCTGAGCAGCGGCGCAGAGCCTGAAACGAACAGACGAACATGTCCGCACGCAGCGCGGGTGAAATCCGGGTCGCCCAGCAGGCGCACGTAATACGTGGGCACGCCCATGAACACCGTGGCTTGCGGCAGCAATTGCACGACGCGCCCGGCGTCGAACTTCGGCTCGAACAGCATCGCCGAACCGTTCAGCAACGCGCAGTGACAGGCGACGAACAAGCCATGCACATGAAATATCGGCAGCATGTGCAGCAGCACATCGCCGGGTTTGAATTGCCAGTAGGCGTGCAGCACGGAAGCGTTGCAAGCGAGGTTGCGGTGCGACAGCATGGCGCCCTTGGAACGCCCCGTAGTGCCCGAGGTATACAAGATGGCGGCAAGATCCTCGCCTTTTCTCGGCACGTCGGCGAAATCATCGGCAAATGGCGCCGCCGCGTCGATCAGCGAACCACGGCCGGTATCATCCAGTTCCAGGACATGCGGTACGCCGGCCTGTAGCGCCAGTTCGCCGGCCAGGACCCGATTTTGAGGCCTGCAAACGAACAGGCCGGGTTCGCCATCCTTGAGAAAGTAGTCGATCTCGTGACGCTGATAGGCCGGGTTCATGGGCAGGAAAACCATGCCGGCACGCAGCGCTGCCAGATACAGCACTAACGCCTCCGGTGTTTTTTCTACCTGCGCGGCAACGCGGTCGCCAGGTTTCAGACCCAGCGCAACAAACAGATGGGCAATGCGGGCTGAGGCTCGGGCGATGTCAGCGTAGGTCCATGCGCGACCGTCAGGAAGAATCATGCAGGGCGCTCCGGCAGCCTTGGGAAAGTGGGCGGAGAGGATGGTGTACAGGTTTTCGTTCATTGGGTTTATGACGCTCGCCGTGGTTGCAGTGATCTTATTCTAACCAAGCTCAGCGTATAGTAATCGGCCGGTGCAGCAGCAAGACCACACTTGGCCGGTGTCACGGAAATGGTCAATGGACAGCCCGTCTGCTATGTGCGCCAGAATACCGAGCAGCGCTTAATTATTCTTTAAGATTGGAAAGATAGACTTTGCGGCCGTGGCGGACATGCGAAATCAATGCGGCTCGGTAACGATCTTGTATTCCAGAGGGAAATTTCTATGGAAGCGGTAATCAAACTGCCCCCATCGCTGAAACGTTATGTCTGGCTGTCGATTGCAACGGCAATCGCCACCATCCTGCTGAAAGGTGTGGCATGGCGGCTGACCGGGTCGGTCGGGCTGTTGTCGGATGCCATTGAATCCTTCGTGAACCTCGCCGGGGCGCTGATGGCGCTGTGGATGATCACCCTGGCGGAGCTTCCCGCGGACAACGATCACGCCCACGGACACGGCAAAGCCGAGTATTTCTCCAGTGCTTTCGAGGGTTTCCTGATCCTGCTGGCGGCTTTCAGCATTGGCTATACCGCAATCGAACGTCTGAGCAATCCCCAACCGCTCGAAGCGATTGGCTTCGGCCTGGTGGTCTCTGCAGTGGCTTCCATCCTCAATTTAATTACAGCCCGCATTTTGCTGGCGGCAGGATCCAAACACGGTTCGATCACGCTGGAAGCCGATGCACATCATCTGATGACCGATGTCTGGACTTCGGTCGGCGTCATCGGTGGCGTTGGCCTGGTCTGGATTACGGGCTGGCTCTGGCTCGATCCGGCAATTGCCCTGGTTGTTGCGGCAAACATTGTCTGGACCGGATGGCAACTGATGCGGCGTTCTGCCGACGGTCTCATGGATGCCTCGTTGCCAGCTGAAAAACTGGGGCAAATCGAGACGCTGTTGGCGAAGTATCGCCAGGAAGGAATCGATTTCCATGCGCTGCGCACACGCCAGGCAGGCAGCCGTACTTTTGTCATCCTGCATGTTCTGGTGCCCGGCAATTGGACGGTAAAGCAGGGGCATGACTGGGCCGAGCGGATTGAAGCGGATATCCGCAATACTTTGCCTCGTGCGCATATCACCACCCATTTGGAACCCCTGGAAGATCCGCTGTCCATGATCGATCAAGAACTCGATCGATCACTGTTTTAAACGTAATCAAGCGGTAACTAAGCGAGCGAAAGAATGGCTATGCCCTATTGGCATGCGGAACACCTGCCAGATATCTCGGCAAGTTTGAATGTCGATGTGCTGCGCGGTCTCGATGAAGTCGAGGCTGCGACGAGACTGCAGAAACATGGGCCAAACCGCCCCAGTGTGCGGCCGGGGCCGGGCTCTTTTGCGCGCTTTTTGTCGCAGCTGACTCAACCGCTGATCCTGGTGCTGATCGCATCGGGCAGCGTCACCCTGTTTCTGCGCGAGTGGGTCGATGCCAGCGTAATATTCGGCGTGGTGCTGGTCAATGCGGTCATCGGCTTCATTCAGGAAGGCAAGGCGGAGGCTGCTCTGGCTGCACTGGCACGGGCTGTCGCGGCGGAAGCCACGGTATTGCGAGCCGGTACGCGGCGCAAGCTCGATGCGGTCGAACTGGTCCCCGGTGACATTGTCGTCTTGTCGGCCGGGGACAAAGTGCCCGCAGACTTGCGCCTTTTTGCCGGCAAGGAACTGCGCACGGCCGAGGCCGCGCTGACCGGCGAATCGGTGCCGGTGGACAAGCATTGCGAACCTCTGGCAGCGGATACGTCGCTCGCCGATCGCCGCAACATGGCCTATACCGGCACGCTGGTCGTCGGCGGGCAAGGTACCGGGGTCGTGGTCGCCACGGGCGATGTCACAGAAACCGGGCGAATTTCCGGCCTGATCTCCCAGGCACCGGACCTGACCACGCCGCTGACGCGCAAGCTGGCTGAGTTCACCCAGTACCTGCTGGTGGCGATCCTGGTGCTTGCCGCGCTGACCTTCGCTGTCGGCGTCTGGCGCGGCGAGTCGGTTTTCGACATGTTCATGGCGGCGGTTGCGCTTGCCGTCGGTGCCATTCCCGAGGGGCTGCCGGCGGCCATGACCGTCACGCTGGCCATCGGTGTGTCACGCATGGCCAGGCGCAAAGCCATCATACGCAAGCTGCCTGCGGTCGAAACGCTGGGCGGTACCACCGTCATCTGCTCCGACAAGACCGGAACGCTCACCGAGAATGCCATGACCGTGCGCGAGATTTGGGCGGGGGGCACAGCGTTTGTCGTGAAGGGCAATGGCTACGCGCCGGACGGCAAGATCGAATCGGGCAGTTTGCCGGCGGCGGTGGTCGGCGCTTTGCGCGAGACCCTGCTGGC
>JBAYVV010000070.1:0-19523 GCA_041674465.1 Sterolibacterium sp. | reverse complement strand
TGATCCGCTGCTGCAGGAATACCCCGAGGCCGACCTGATCGTCAGGATCAAGGTCGGCGAGATGTTCTTCAACTGTCCGCGCTATGTCCATCGCATGAGCCGCGTCGAGTCGTCAAAATATGTGCCGCAAGCGGGGAAGGACACGCCGGTGCCACAGTGGAAGCGCATCAATGCCATACAGGATGTTCTACCTGCGAAGGTTCAGGGGGTCGCGGAAAAACTGGGGGGCTCGATCACGCCCGAAGAATATGCAATAAAGGTCATGACCGGCGAAGGTTGACCTGCACCGAGGTGCAGCACGCGTTCCCGGCTAGCGCTGCAGGCTGGTCACATTAAGCCAGAAGCCGGTGCCCTGCCCGAGCGTCTTGCCGGTGCCAGCGAAATCACGGTAGCCTTTGGCTGCGATGTAATTCGCCAACTGCCCCTGCGCATCGAGGACGGGTGAATAAAAGTACCAGGTGCCGGTCACGGCATCCCAGGCCCAGAGCGTCGTCGTGACCACACTCGAGGCACTGTCAAACTGCCGCGGCGAGTTCGTTTCGCCGAGAGCGAGCAAATTCCATCCGCTCGTCAGCTTCGCGCCCAGAGCAGCGACCGTAACCGGATTGCCGGGTGGCAGATTGATGCTGCCCGCTTGCTGGGCATACAGCCAAAAACCTTCTCCTGCGGCGATTGCGCCCAGCACCCGGTATCCCTGCGCGGCCGCATAGTCAGCCAGTTGTGAGCCGCCCTGTGCGGCCAGCGAGGGCGCGTAGAAGGCCCAGCCGTCTGTTGCGCCGGGCCAGGTCCACACGCTCTTGAAACGCGTACTGTCGGAAAACGTCGTGCCGACATCGAGCGCAACGTCGCTGCTGTTGCCGAGCAAATTCCAGCCCTGCGCATAGCAAAGCGGCTGCGCATCGCGGGATAGCAGCAGCTGATCATCCAGGCCACCGGCAACTTTGATCTGCTGCTGCAGGCGTTCCCAACTGCTGCGGCCGCGCTCGCCGCAATCCAGGTAAGCTGTCAGGAAAGGCACTGCCCAGCCAAAGATGTCATCCGCATAGCTGCTGTCGTATTGATGCCCCACGCCACTCAGGCCGACCTGGTATACAGCGCCACGAGAAGCATTGAGCGCCTGCGTCATCCGGGACATGGGCGCCACCGGATCATTGCTGCCGGAAATCGCAAGATAGGGTGCACGAATGTTGCGTGCGGTGGCGTTGTCCTCGCCAAAGGCCGGCAGGAAGTTCTCCCCGGCGTAGGGAATGTAGCCGACGGCGGCCTTGATGCGCGGATCAGTGACAGTCTTGACCGTACCCTGGTTCCAGTAACTGTCCGTGAGTTGCGCACCAAGCAGCAATCCCATGGTCTCCCCGCCCATGCTCACGCCGATGCCGCCGATGCGTTCGGGGTCGATGCTGCTGCCGAAATCCGGGCCGGCCAGTAGCGCATCGATCATGGCCTTGACCGCCAGGGGGCGCAAAGCCTGCAATTCGACAAACGCATCGAATTTCCGCACGATATAAAAAACGTCACCGATGTCGTCCAGTTGCAGGCGCAAAAAACGGCCATCGCCGTGGAATGCCGCAGCCACGATATAACCCTGGCTGGCGAAACGGGTCAGGAAGTCCATTGAATAACTGTCCAGCGGCGCAGAACCCAGGCCATGCGCGAAGGCCAATAAGGGCCAGCGCCCGCAACCTGCGGGCGGCGGATAAATGGCGATGCAGACCTGGGCAGGCAGGACCGGTTTCTCCCCGGCACGCTGCATCCGGGGAAGCACCTGGCCATTCGGCAGGACATGATCCGGACGAACATTCGTGGCGTCTGTCGGGTAGCACACCAGGATCACGAAATCGACCCGTGTCTTGCGACGTCGCGAATACAACCCGTCGTCCGGGATGAGCGGGCTGATGTTCAGTGTCGATGCCGGCTCGAGCAGAATGTCGCCGACATAGTGGCCGTTGTTGCCAGACCAGTAGTCGTCAAGGCTGCCGCCGAGCTGGGCCAACCTGGTGGTGTCATGCGCGAGATTGGTGCAGGCCACCGCATAGGGGCCGGGTACGACCGGCGCCATGGCGAGACTGTGACCGGCGCCGAAGGCGCGTGCGGGAAACAGCAGCACCAGCGCAAGCGAAAAAGCCCAGGTCAGAAATCTCGAACGGATGCGCACGATGTATATCCGGAAAGTCGGTCGTCTCATCAAGACTACCAGAAAGAGTAGGCTCTACGAGTCGCAGATTGGCTCATAATTGTTTCAAGGTTCTACAACAACAAGGAGACGACATGCGTGCTTTCGACGATATTCTTTCCCGCGCCGTGGCATCGAACGCCGCACCGGGCGTGGTGGCTATGACCGGAAACGGCGCAGGTGTGCAATGGCACGGCGCAGCAGGCGAGCGGGCACCCGGCCAGGCGATGACCGAAGATACCGTGTTCCGGATTTTCTCGATGACCAAGGCCATCGGCGCCACGGCCGCGATGATTCTCATCGACCGCGGCAAGCTCGACCTGAGTGCTCCGGTGGCCAGCATCCTGCCCGAGTTCGAGCACATTCAAGTACTCGAAGGATTCGACGGCAACACGCCGCGCCTGCGCAAGCCCAGGACGCAGGCGACGATCCGCCATCTCGCCACGCACACCTCGGGCTTCGTCTATGAATTCTGGAACAAGAACACTTCGCGCTGGATGGCGCAGACCGGACATCCCACCATCATGTCCAGCCTGAAAGCCTCCCTCAACTACCCGCTGGCATTCGATCCGGGCACGCGCTGGGATTACGGCATCGGCATCGACTGGCTCGGCCGTGTCGTGGAAGCCATCGATGGCCGACGCATCGACCGGTTCTGCCAGGAGGAAATTTTTGGGCCTTTTGGCATGAACAGCACCGCCTTCGAGTGTGAAGGCCCGCTCGCGGCACGCCTGGGCACGGTCAGCGCGCGCAACGCGCAAGGCAACTTCGTACCTTTCGAACTGGCGCCAGCGCCGCATCCGGAGTTCTACGCCATGGGTCACGCGCTCTACTCGACCGCCGGCGACTACATGCGCTTCATGCGCGCCATCCTCAACAAGGGCCAACTGGATGGCCAGCGTGTGCTCAGCGAACAGGGCGTGCAGACCATGCTCGCCAACCAGATCGGCAACCTGCGCATCGAGAAAATGACCACGGTGGCGCCACCGATCTCCGCCGATGTTGACCTCTTCCCGGGAACACCCAAGACCCACAGCGTTGGCTTCATGCGCGTCGAGCAGGACGTGCCGGGCATGCGCTCGGCGGGTGCGCAAGGCTGGGCCGGTGTGTTGAACACGCACTACTGGTTCGATCCGGCGAAGGATGTCGCCGGCATCATCATGACCCAGACCCTGCCTTTCGCCGATCCGAAGTTCATGGCGGTGTATGAGGCGTTCGAGCGCGCGGTTTACGCGAAAGCCTGATATTGCTAGGGCAAGCCTGACGCCTTGCGCACGATGCGTTCCCACCAGCGCGCCGGCAGCAGACTGCGCAACAGAGTCTGGATCTTGGCATCGAGGCCGCTGAGCGTCCGCAAGGGCGGATTGGGATGCGCCATGAGTCGCAGCACCAGGTCGGCCACTTCTTGCGGATCGCGCGCATGGCTTTCGACGAGCCGGTCGATGAGCTGCAGGCCTTCCGAGCTGCGCTTGCCGAACGGACTCCGCGCGTCACCAAATTGCGCGGCCAGCTTGCGCTTGCGCCATACATCGGTCTTGTACATTCCCGGCAGGACACTCGCGACCCGGATGCCGAAGTCCGCGACTTCGAAGCGCAAGGCCTCGGTGATGCCTTCCAGCGCGCGCTTGGAAGCGCAATAGGCGCCCAGGCCGGGATTCGAATTGAGCGCCGCGATGCTCGACATCTGGATGATCAGGCCGCTGCGCCGGGCGATCATGCCCGGCAGCACGGCCTTGGTGAGGGCGACGACGCCGAAGAAGTTGGTCTCCATCTGCGCACGCAGTTCGGCCAGGGAAAGATCGAAGACCGAACCGCCCATAGCGAAGCCGGCATTGTTGACGAGGCAGTCGATGCGCCCGGCAGCAGCCAGGACTTCGGCGACGCAACGCTCGATCGAAACCTGGTCATCGACATCGAGGGTAAGCAATTCGACCTTGACCTGCGCTGCGTCCGCTGCGGCAATCAGCGCTGAATTCGCCGCGGGATCGCGCAGAGTGGCAAAAACCCGGTGTCCTTTCCTGGCGGCGCCGACGGCGATAAGCAGACCAAAGCCCGAAGAACAGCCCGAGATCAACACTGAAGCCATCGAATTACTCCTGATCCAATGTTTTAGCGGGAAAATTCCGATCGCTTTTTGGCAAGGCTGCTGCAATAATCTCTTTGGGTTCTCCTTGCCTTGTCCAGCCGCAGTCTAAACGGTTTGGCGCAAGCGGGGGCTGGCATCATCGACGGAGGATTCACCATGGACATCATTCCCGACGACGGCACTCTGGCACGGCAAATGACAGCCATCAGCCTGATGGTCAAGGCGCTGGCAATCGAGCATCCGCAACGCGACGCCGTCCTGAGAACCTATGACCAGCTCTGTGCCCACCTCATGGCAACGGCGTCCTACCTGGACAGCAATGACGAGGCGCGGCAACTGCTCCGCATGGTTCTCGACGAACTGCGCGACTCCCTGGAGTGAGCACTACTCCGTGGGCATATCGAAGACAATCACAGGTGCTGCTAGCACCAGTGTTACAGTCAGCCTGCCTTGCGGATCAGTTGCATAAGTCAGTTGCGCACCCTGCTCCGGCAATAGAGAACGCACCAGGCTCAGGCCTGTGGAGATGCCGGCGCCGCTCTTGATGTCGAATGCCGGCGTGTCTTTCGTGACATTGCTGATGACGATGCGGGCCGTATTGCCTTCCGCGCTCATTGAAACCTGAGGTACCGAGCCTTCGGGCGAATGCTTGACGGCATTCAGGATCAGTTCGTTGAGAACCAGGGCCACCGAAACGGCTTCCTCCTGGTTGATTTCAATTCGGTGGATAGTTGCATTAATTGCATCAATCGCCGGCTCAAGCAATTCGATGTAGCATTGCCTCACTTCGGCCACTGATTTGCAGATGCTGCGCACCACTTCATGCAAGCGAGTCGCCTCCCGGCTTTCGACACCCTGCAGTCCATGAATCACGGCAATCACATTGACCTGGCTGATCGCCGTTTCCAGACGTGGCTGCGATTCGGCGAACTTTCCCAACTCACGCCGCAACAGGCCAGCGACGCTTTGCAGATTGTTCTTGATGCGGTGATGGACTTCCCGCACCAGAGTAATCCGATGCGCCCTTTCCTTTTCGATTCTCAGCTGTTCTTCGCGAACCCGGTTGGAGATATTGACGGACAGGCCACCGAGCATGGATTTCCCCTGGGCATCCTGAAACACGAATTTGTTGGACAGCCACCATGAGCCGTCGCCCATGGGTCCCGGTTCGATCGCTTCGACAACGCCGCCTTTTGCCCTGACCTGTTGGCTGTTGCGCTCGTAGACATCGGCAATCTCAGGCGGCCAGATCTCGTGGTTGGTCTTGCCGACAATCC
Organism: Sterolibacterium sp.; assembly: GCA_041674465.1. Taxonomy (GTDB): domain Bacteria; phylum Pseudomonadota; class Gammaproteobacteria; order Burkholderiales; family Rhodocyclaceae; genus JACRAR01. The sequence continues at coordinate 13,987 of JBAYVV010000070.1, read as the reverse complement.
GCTCTCTGGGCAAAGCGAACGTTCGCGAATAGTTGTCGCTGATAAATGTATAGCGATTATTTTCGTCCACAATGTACGCCACCACGGCGCTGTTCTCCAGGAATGCCAGCAGTTGTCCCCGGAGGCGCTTGCGCTCTGTGACATCGCGCGCCAGGGCGACGAAATGCCTGTCCTCGTCGGTAATTTGCGCCATGGGTGCCACCGACAATTCGAACCAGAACTCGCCATGGGGTAGGGTGAGGCTATATTCCTTGCCGGTCGACAAGCCACGCTCGGCAGCTTCCCGGATTGCCGTCAGACAAATTTGCGAGGGTCCCGGAGGCAGAACATCCCCGAAGGTCTTACCGAGAAAGGCTACAGGCGGAGCTGCCAGCACATCGCGCCGCTGCGCGTGGTAATTGTAGATGCGCCCTTCCACATCGACCTCGAACAGCAGATCCGGGATAGCGTCGAGCGTGGCCTGCAGCAGATTGTTGCTCAACAGGACGGCGGTTTCGGCCGTCTTGCGTTCGGTGATGTCGTAAAACGACACCAAATGACTCCTCGACTGCGCAAAAACGATGGGATCAACCTCGGCCAGCACGGTGCGCACCGTGCCGTCCTTTGAGCAGATGTTGAGCTCAAATGGCACAAACTGGGTCTGTTGTTCCTGGTCTTGTTTCAGGTAAGCCTCCCAGGCTCCGACAACCCACTGCCGATAGGCCGGATCCGGATAAGCCTTGGGCCACCATTGCGCCAGGGTAGGCATGTCTTCGAGGGTATAGCCGAAGGTGCGAATGAAAGCAGCGTTCAGGTAAAGAACGTTGTCCTGATAATCGTTCACCACCAAGGGTACCGGCGATGCTTCCAGGATCGCGTGAAAGTTGATCTCGGTTTGCTCACGGTCAGTTTCTCGCGCCAATTTCAGGCGCTGGTTTTCCACAGCTTTCCTTTGATACATGTACAGCCCCAGCGTGGTCACAAAAACCAGAATCAGGAATATCTCTGCCTGCAGATACGCAGCCGCACGCCATTCGGCAAAAATGCGCTCGACATCGCGATTGACGTGTATCACCAGCGGCTTATCCATGGTCAGGCTCTCGGGATGGATGGTGCGCAGCGACACCATTCGTTCCTCACCGATGTTTATTAGCCGACCTGTCATCCTGCTCGCCTGCCGCCCGCTTTCCATATGGCGAGTAAAAAATGTGCCGGGTATACCGAGGTTGATACCTTCGATGTCGGGACGAGGTGGAACGATCAGGAACAGCTTGCCATCCCCATGGATCAAGGACACTCTCATGTCTTCTGCATAGCGTACGGAATCCAGCAGTGTCGTGAAATATTCCGGAATGGCGCTGACAACGACGATACCGGCAAATTCACCACGCGACCCGCGCATGGCTCGAAACATGTTGATAGCATAAGCATCGAGAACCGTCTTGAACGGAGCGCTGACATGAAATATTCCGGGATCCGGATTTTTCAGCGCAAGCTGGAGATACTCCCGTTGCTTGAAATTCTGGCCGATCATCGTCGCGTTGCTGGAAGCAATCACGATGCCTTCTGCGTTGATGACAAAGATCGGCCGAATGCCGATGAGCGTGTCGTTGATGAGTTGCAGATCGAGGTTGCCATGGTTGAACCCGTTTTTGTTGGCCTGCCATTGGGGCAGTGTTTTGATGATGTTGTCGATGACGCGGTTCGCCAGGAGTAATTGCGGCACCACGTTCTTCTCGATGATTTCAGCCTGGAGTGCCAGCCGCTCACTTTCGTCGGTCTCGATCGACTCGTGTGTGTTGTACAAATTCCAGACCACTGCGCCGCCCAGCAACAGCAATGCGGCGACAAGAATCAGCCATTGGCGCAGATAGACATTCCCGGTCATGCAGGAAGACTCCCCAGAAAATTTCGCCGCGCAGGTCAACCACGCAATTGAATCAATTCCGGGATATTACCTTGCCAACACGGAATCGGCAGGAATCGCCCCGCCGAGAAGTTTTGCCTGCCCTCAGGCCGTCGTGCCGTACATCTGCCTCAACCTAGCGCGCATGTCGAGCGTCTGGCTGTCCATGACCTGGCCACCGACGCGAATCTCACCGCCAATGGAGCGCACGATTTCCGCTGCACGCCGCGCAGCCAGCAGCGCACCATCGCCGGCGACCGTGCCCGGCGATGCGGCAACGAGGCCATTGACGGGGGTGACCCCGCCGTGAATATCTATCTCCGCAACCTTCGCGCCACCCTTCCATATCTCTGCATAGACCGGAACCAAATCTGCCATGCCGCGCTGGGCCGTTCCCACCGCCGTCAGCGTGACGCGTTCCCCATCCGCAGCGTCCTTGGCTGCACCTGGCGTTGTGGCAGAAATCCCTGGGGATGTTGCCGGTGTCCCTTTTTCCGCGAAACTGCCCTGCCGGTTGATGTTCGGCAGGCTCTCGGGCAGCAAGGCCTGAGGCGATGGGCTTGAGATAGTAGAAAGCTGCATGGCGCTCCGATGCTCACTTAAGGGTTTGACAAGCTGTGAGCACGACCCATGCCAGAAAAATACCTCCCCTTGTTTCAAGTGATTGGCAGTGCAAGCCGATACGGCATCGGCAATCCCTGCCTGGTCTGCGGCAATTTCTTCGGAACGGCGGCGGGAAAAGGCGCCCCGCCTGTCCGTGCGATCCGCTTGCGCCCGGTTACAATCGGCGGCGCCCGTCAGTCATTCGAATTGCGACAAAAAACCACCTCAGATTTAAAGATGAAAATACTGTTAGGCTTCCTGTTTGCAATCTTCTGCGCCGGCACCCATGCCGAGGATTTGCCGCTCGACCTGCTCAAATTGCCGCCCGGCTTCTCGATCGAACTGCTGGCCCGCGTGCCCAATGCCCGGCAAATGGCGCTCGGCGATGACCGCGTGCTCTATGTCGGATCGAGGGGCGTGGGCAAGGTATTTGCCCTGCCCCTGGATGCAAACTATCGCGCCGGACCGCTGCATGTCGTCGCGCAAGGACTCGACATGCCGGTCGGTGTCGCTTTTCGTGAGGGCAGCCTGTATGTTTCGGCAGTTAATCGCATCCTGCGCCTCGACAATATCGGTCAGCGCCTCGCGCATCCACCCACCCCTGTGGTCGTCAAGGACGACCTGCCCAGCGAAAAGCACCATGGCTGGAAATTCATCGCCTTCGGGCCGGATGGCTGGCTGTATGTTCCGGTCGGCGCCCCCTGCAACATCTGCGAGCCCGACCCCGAGCGCCATGCCCATATCCTGCGCATGAAACCGGACGGATCGCAGGCGCAGGTCTTTGCCCGGGGTATCCGCAACAGCGTCGGCTTCGACTGGCATCCGCGCACCCGCGAGTTGTGGTTCACCGACAACGGCCGCGACATGCTGGGCGACGATGCGCCGCCCGACGAGCTCAACCACGGGCCGCGTTCCGGCATGCACTTCGGCTATCCCTATTGCCACGGCGGCACGCTGCCGGATCCCGAGTTTGGCCGCAAGCGCGCCTGCAGCGAATTCATCACCCCCGCCCAGGCGCTGGGAGCGCACGTTGCCGCCCTTGGCATGCGCTTCTACACGGGAACGCAGTTTCCGGAAAACTATCGCGGACAGATCTTCATCGCCGAACACGGTTCATGGAACCGCTCGAAGAAAAGCGGCTACCGGGTGATGCTGGTGAAGCTGGATGGCGCTCGCGTTGTAGCCTACGAGCCTTTCGTCACGGGCTGGCTGCAGGGGGAGAATGCCTGGGGTCGTCCTGCCGACGTGTTGGTCCTGCCCGACGGCAGCCTGGTGATTTCGGATGACCAGACGGGCGCACTCTACCGCGTGCGGCATGCCGTGCGCCCGCCGGCGGCAACACCGACGCGCTGATGCGCTAGACCTGCCGCCCCCAGGCGATGCGAAAATCCGGATAGTTCCTGATTTGCCCCTCGCTCACGTCGACCCGCTCGACTTCGGCCAGGGACGGGCCTTGGTGACACCAGCGCGCCAGGCTCGCCAAATCCTCCTCGGCACCTTCGGCCTCGATATACACAGTGTCGTCCGGCTCGTTGCAAACATATCCGGTCAGCCCGAGCGATTCCGCCTGGTCCCGGGTATGGGCGCGAAACGACACACCCTGCACAATGCCGAATACATGGATGTTGATATGTTTCAACTTCATCAATCGCCTCTTGCCGAAAAACAGGGTTTCACCCCAGAACACTCAAAACTCATTGATTCAAAACAATTGTTGCAACGCAAAAATAATCCTTGACAACCGCCAATCCATCCATATAATGGCCACATGCTGCACTGCAGCAAATGATTTCAACTGATCTTCCACCTCACATTTGACAGGAGATTCACAATGTTCGCTACCCCCGAAAGCCTGGCTTCTGCCAACAAAGCCGCCGTCGAAAGCTTCCTCACCCTGGCCAATACCGCCTTCGTGAGCACCGAGCGCATTTCCGCCCTCAACCTCAACGTCAGCCGTTCCTTCCTCGAAGACAGCGTCGCCAACACCAAGGCTCTGCTGGGCATCAAGGATCCGCAGCAACTGGTTGCCCTGCAATCGACCCTGGCACAGCCCGCCGTCGAGAAGCTGGTCGCCTATTCGCGCAGCGTTTATGAAATTGCCAGCCAGACTCAGGAAGAAATCTCGAAGATTCTCGAAGCCCAGTTTTCCGAGGTCAGTGCGAACTTCTCCAACGTCATCGACAAGGCTTCCAAGAACGCCCCGGCAGGTTCCGAGACAGCCGTCGCCGCCTTCAAGTCGGCCTTCGCCGCCGCCAACTCGGCTTATGACAACATCAGCAAGGCCTCGAAGCAAGTCGCCGAGATTGTCGAAGCCAATCTGGCAACCGCAACCAGCGCCACGGTGAAGGCGATTGGCGCGAACGGCAAGAACAAGAAAGCCGCCTGATTCTTTTCGGTGTATCCTCTCTGACTTCGGTCAGAGCCGCCCCAGCCGGATTTTTTCAAAGGTTGGGGCGTTTGGTTTCCTAAATGGAGTATCGACATGAACACCGCCCCCATTCTCCAGTACCTCAAGAAGCATGGTCAACGGCTCGATTCCGAGATTGCGGCAGCGACGGGAATTCCTTTGGCCAAGGTTCGCACGTCGATTTCGGCCCTGTCGCAGCGCGGTGAAATATCCAGCTGCAGCGTGACACGATTCCAGGGCGACAAAGCCGTCGAGGGAACACTTTGCCGAGTTGCCGGATTCATTCCGCCCTCGGCGCCCGGACGCAAACCGGGCGCTCAGACGCCCAGCTAAGCAGCGGGTGCAGCACCTCGACGCCACACCCTTCCGTGCGCATCCACGATCATTTCGTTTGACATGCGGGTGCACCACCACGATGCCATAGCCCAGCTCTTGGTGCGATCACGCTCCACCGGCCCCGACAAGGTGTGCTATGGCTTTGTCCCGGCCGCCGGAGCTTCAGCAGCAGAATCCGTACGCTTCATCGACTGGGCAACAGCGCGGGCATTTTCCTGGAACGGGTCCACCTTTTTAGCCTCCTGGCTGGCTTTATTGGCCTGCGCGGCTTTTGCTTGCGCTTCGGCAGCCTGCCTGCCGAGATGTGACTGGTAGCTCCAGAAGAAGATTCCGACCACAATCACCCCCAGGACTGCGAAGATCGTCCGCTCCGTCTTTTTCTCTGCAGGGGATTTGTGGGCCTCCTTCTCCCGCTTCTCGATCAATTCGAGAACCGCAGCATCATCTTCGATTCCCTGTGGTTTCTCCATTTCCCGCTTGTCCTGGAAGGTAATCCGGTATTCGCCGACGGTGATGAGGTCGCGGTCCTTGAGGACGCATTTCCTGGTGGCTTTTCCATTGACCTTGATGCCCGCGGATTCCGCGAGTTCATCGAGAATGTAATCCTCGCCAACCAGGAGGATCGAGGCGCGTTCCTCCACCCCTTCGGCATCCTCGATGCCGATGTCCGCGTCAGACTTCTGCCCGATCAGGGTCAACGCTTTTTCGAGTTCAATCTCTTTGGTGGGTTTCCCGTCGCGGCGGATGATAAGGGAAGGCATGGTCTGTGTCCTCGAAAAATAGCTATGGGTAAAATCGTACTGCGCTGTGACCGCAATTCTGCATCATCCGCCTGGATAATTTCCAGTCAAATAGAAAATGCTATAAAATCCATAAAGCATATCACCGGCCAAGCAAGAGCCGGAAGGCAAAGTTTTCAACTTGCCGGAGGATACACATGTCGGATTGGTTTCTAGACGAGCCTGGAACATCGGATGTCTCGCAGTTTTCGAGCGGGGATAGCAATGCAAGCCCTGCGACCTTATCCCTGCGGGCACTGGCGGACAGCCGCAATGCCGAGCGCTACAACGTTCACTGGAAAATGGCGCTGGTGTTCGAGGGCCAGGAACAAAAGCCAACTTACCATGGACGCACCCATGACCTGTCGCTGGTCGGCACGGGGATGCTGACGAATGTCAATTTGCTGAAGCCTGCCTTGCCGGTCATCATTCTGCTGGCTCCCCCGCCGCTAAACCTCAAAGATCGCCCGAAGATCATCGAAATCAAATCCCGCCAGCTCGATGCCGTGTATTCGGGCGAGACCCGCTGCTTCCGGCTTGGATTCGCTTTCATGGAATTCAAGAACGATGGTCTGGATGTGCTGACCGAAAGACTCAAGCATCACAAGTCAGTGGCCAAGCTGTCCATGACGAAACCTGTTCTCTGATTGTTCCCATCGACATTCACGCAGGCTTACGCTGCCTTGCGGATATCAACCACATTCTTCGGCGGCCTGGCATCCATCAGTGTCAGCATCCTCACCACGGCAGGCTTCTTGCTGCCGATCGCCGCATGGCGCGCCCGCACCAGATCAAGCAGGGCCTTGCAGCGCAGCCGTTCCTTTCTGGCCATGGACGACGATGGTCGTTGCATGACATCCTGATGCGCCTTCAGCAGGCGCTGCGAAGCCTGCCGAAACAACTCCTGCAGACGCTTGGGATGGGTGGTCGTCACGATGAGCGCAACCAACTCCGCGGGCAACTCCAGAGTCAGTGCAATCTGTAGCTGGCTTCCAAGTTTTTTCATCTGCGACATGGGCGTCATCTTGCCTGAGCAAGAGGACCGAGAAAGCCGGAAAAGCGGGGGAACAATGCGGATAATCCCGCATTAAAGTTTTATTCACTGTCGCAGGCGTCCGGGCACGAACTCCTCCATGACCGCCTGACGCAGCAGGCGTGGCGGTACCAGGCCTTGACTCAGCACGAAATCGTTGAAAGCCTGGCGGTCGAACTTCCCGCGAAGCGCGACTTCCGCTGTCTGGCGTATCTCCATCAAACGCTGGTAGCCATGGAAATATGAGGTGGCCTGGCCGGGGGCGCGGAAGGTATAGCGCTGCATCTCCTGGGTCGCCATGCCTTCCGACAAAACGACTTCATCCATCAGAAAGGTTTTTGTCTCTTCGGCGCTGATCTGGCCCAGGTTCACCATCGGATCGAGAAACGCCCGCGCCGCGCGCATCATTCGATGCTGCAAGGCGATCAGTTGTCCGTCCAGCGGCTCGTATGGCTGCAACTCGGCTTCCGCGTAGAGCGCCCAACCCTCGACATTGACACTGTTGAATGCGAATACTGCGCGTGCCGTGGATACACCGGCTTCGATCATTTTTGCAAACTGCAACTCGTGGCCGGGGCGAGCTTCGTGGGCGGTCAGTGTCCATGCGGCAGCCTGGTGAGTAAAGTCGTCAAAAGTCAGGCTCTTGCCGCCCGGGTCGGCCGGCATCCCGGTGGTCAGCACAAACTCGCCATACTCGCCGGTGTTGCCGATGAGGCGCGGCGGATTCATGTGCGGCGCCGGCTGCTGCGCATTTTCGGCATCGCTGGCGAGCCGAATCACTGCCTTGCGCTCAGGCAGCGAGACGATGCGCCCGCTGCGAATGGCATCCTCGATCGCGCCGAGCCGCTTGGCATACATCGGCATCACTTCAGCGCGGGGCGTCTGCTGCTCCTTGAGACGTTTGATCACCGCCCGGTAGTCGGGATCGGTGTAACCGCGCTCCCTGGCAAGCAGACCGGCCGTGATGTTCATCTGGTTGCGGATCTCGGCGAACGCGGTCAGCGCCTTGGACATGAGTTCCTGAGGAGGGATGTCCACGCCGAACTGGTGCAGGTTGTCGGCATAGACCTCGGCCGGCAAGCGGTGGTCGTTGCGCGCCCGGGGCAGGATCTGGTCTTTCACCCAGGTGTTGTAATCCGTGAGCTGCTTTTCCATGGCGGCATAGGTATCCTCCCAGCCCTGCAACTCGCTGCCGGCAAGAAGTTTCTTGATGCCTGCCAGCAGGGTCGGGCCGTCCTTGAGCGCCTGTTCGACCTCGCCCTTGAAAGGTCCCAGCAGCCCGGGTTTGGCCCTGATGCGCTGCAGGGTTCTTTCCTTCGCCAGTTCGGCAAACGGTCGATAACCCGCTTGCAGCCCGGCGTACTTTTTCAGCCGGATCAGCAGGGTTTTCTGGCGCTCCTTCGGAATGCGCGGATCGATCGTTTGCTGCACCACGCCGAAAATCAGCTGGGTCGCATCCACGAAGGGAAAGAAGTACTTGCGATTGAGTGCGCTGCTGCTCAGATTGTCCTGGGCCGAGCCGATCAGGATCTCGAGATCCTGCCGGACCTTCGGGTGGCTCTCGGACTTCAGGCGACGGCGCAACTCGGCGATGGCCGTGCGCACATCCCTTGAAGTGGGTTCATACTGGTCGCGCGACAGATCCGTGATCATTTCGTCGAAGCCTTCGACGCCCAATTGGCTCGCGTTTTCAGGCGAATACCGGGCAAGCACCTGGAGCAAGACCTTGGCGTTTTCGTTGCTCTTGATCACCCAGGCTTGTTCGACCGCGCCGGCCGGAAATATTCCGAAGATAAAAAGTGCGGCCATGGCCAGCACAACGAGAAGCCGCTTCATAAGCAATTCCCTTCGTAGTATTGGGATCGGTGGTGAGAGTTGGCGGAATGACCTGATATTATCGTCAATTGTCACCCATCCAATAGCCGTCGGTTCAAAGAATGTCCCCATTTCACTCATCGAGGAGCGCACCATGAGCCAATCCGCCAAGCAAGCCCTGATCGTGATCGACATCCAGAAAGATTACTTTCCGGGCGGCAAGTTCCCGCTCTGGAACACCGATGCGGTTCTGGCCAACATTCTGGCCGCGATCGCCAAGGCCAGTGCCCGCAAAATTCCGGTGATCCTGATCCAGCATGTTGCCGACAGCAAGAAGGGCATAGCGCCCTTCTTCAATGAAGGGACGGCAGGGGTCGAGATTCATCCGGACATCCGGGCCGCAGCGCCCGATGCCACCATCGTCAACAAGTCGTTTGCCGACAGTTTCGAGAAAACCCGGCTGGAAGAGACTCTTGCCAAGATGGGCGTTGGCGAGTTGATCATCTGCGGCATGATGACCCAGAACTGCGTCACGCATACGGCCATCTCCAAGGCAGCGGAGAAGTACAAGGTCTCGATCCTGAGCGATTGCTGCACCACGGTTGACCAGATGATCCACCTGATCGCACTGAACGGGGTCTCGACCCGGGTCGCACTGGTCACAGCGGACGCAGTTCTTTAGCCGAATTGATCTGATGATGTCTTCGCTGAAAGGCAAAGCCCTCAGCCCAGGTGCCTGATTTCCTGGCCCGCATTGCCAGGGAAGCAACCAAGCACCCCTGACCATGCATATTCACGACAAACCGGCCCCAGCTACAACAACCACATAGCGACCGAATTTGCCGAGCGCCATCCACGCCATGCTGGCCACCCAGTTGAGCCGCAGCCAGCCTGCGGCCGCGCAGAGTGCATCGCCGATGACCGGCGTCCAGGAAAAGAAAAGTGCAGCAGTGCCGTAGCGTTTCAATGCCGACAGACGCGCCGGCAGTTCTCGCTGCGGCAGCAAACGGGCAAGCAGATAAGTGCTCATGCCGCCCAGGGTATTGCCGATGGTCGCCAGGCTCAATGCAGCAACGGTCTGGTCAGGATGCAGCTTGACCACGGCAAACAACACGACCTCCGATCCACCCGGCAGCAGAGTGGCGGAGAGAAAGCTGGCAAGGAACAACGCGAAGAGACTGCCGTCTGCGGTAAACAGATAATCCATCCGGTCAGGTTACCTTGCCGCCAGTGGACCGTTCTTGACCGATTCCAGGGCATTCAAGCCATGCGAGGAGGGTTCTGTCGAAATGCTGAGCGGAATCACTGTTGCCCCAACCGGATTGCTGAGCAGGTTTCCGCTCGAATCGATCTTCTTTAACACATTGACCATTTCACTCACATTGGCAGAGACAGCCAGACTCCCGGCAGTAGGTTCGCAACCTCTCAACGAATTGAGAACAGTCGTCACTGCGTCGGGTTTCGATTCTTCCTTGAAGGTGGTAATCGCCTGGGCAAGATCAGTCACCTTTTGCCCCAGGTCTGCCGTTGATCCGGTCTCAATCGGTTTCAACGCTGCAAACCAGACATCCGCCATGTCATGGGTCGCACCATCGGTGGTCGTGTAACTGGACACCAGACCCAGCAGATTTCCATTGTCGCTTGCAGCACTGCTTGAAGCATTCAGATCAAGTTGAGCGATACCCAGAGCGCCAAGCGTTTTCAACTCACCGGCTTGGCTGATGCCATCCATGTCGGCATCAACCCAGACTTCCAGGTTCGCAAAATCCTTGTCGATATCGCTCAACAGCCGGTCGTCGTTCGTATCCAGTGCTTTCATTGCAGCAAAGCCATCGGCAGCGGTTGCTCCGCCGGAAAGCCGCGTGGCACTGCCGAAAAGCTCAGTGCCATCGTTGATGACACCATCGTGATTGCGATCCAGAACCAACAGCCCATCGCCTCCGGCAACCCAGCCTGTTCGCAGCCTCTGCCCGGTTGCCGCCAGGTCGAACTCGACCGCGGATGAGGACAGGCCAAGCGTTCTCACGCCGTCCCCATTCAGGTCCAGGACGATCGGCGTGATCTGCGTGAGCGCCGCAATGTCCGTAGCATCCAGAGCAGACAGTTGGGCGGTCGTCAGAACTGCGGAGGATTGAGCCGTGCTCAAAGTCGTTACGATTGCGGTCGACCAGGAATAGGTCGCATTCGTCGCAAAGCTGACCAGCTGCGCCGTCGACAACGCCTGAATCTGTGAGGTTCCGAATCCCATGAGTTGCGCGGTCGACAATGCTGCCGCCTGGACCGTGGTCAATGCCGCGGCATTCGCCGTGGTCAGCGTCCGGAGTTGAGCCGTGGTCATGGCTGCAATGCTTCCCGTGCTCATGAAGGCAAAGTCCCCCGCCTCCATCGCCGCAAGCTGCGCTGTGCTCAGGATCTCAGCCTGCGTTGGCGTCAGTGCCGCTGCTTGTGCTGTGGTTAATGCCACGATCTGGGCTGTTGTGAGGCCCGATGCAATCTGGGCAGTGCTGAGGACTGCAATGGCTGCGGTACTCAGTGCAGCAAAGCTTGCCGTAGTCATTAAGCCCAGGTCGGCGTTTTCCAGGACTGCTATTTGCGCCGTGCTCAGAACCGCGCTCTGGATTGGTGTCAGTACCGCCGCTTGCGCCGTCGTCAGCGCCACGATTTGTTGGGTGCTCAATCCGGTGGAAATTTGGGCTGTGGTCAGCGTCGCAATGGCCGCGGTACTTAAGGAAGCAAGGCTTCCAGTGCTCAAAGCGCCCAGGTCGTCGCTCTCAAGTGCCACAATCTGCGCAGTACTCAACACTGCAGTCTGGGTCGAGGTCAGCGTCGCCGCTTGCGCTGTCGTCAGTGCTACGATTTGAGCCGTGGTCAGTCCCGCTGTGACTTGGGCGGTGCTCAGTATCGCGATCGCCGCCGTGCCCAGTGCCGCAAAACTTGCCGTGCTCAGGGCACCCAGGTCGCCGTTTTCCAGCACTGCAACCTGCGCCGTGCTCAGCACTGCAGTCTGGGTTGGCGTCAGCGCTGTGGCTTGCGCCGTCGTCAGCGCTACGATCTGGGCGGTGGTCAGTCCCGCTGAAATCTGGGCTGTACTCAGTATCGCGATGGCTGCCGTACTCAAGGCAGCGAAGCTGGTTGTTCTGAGGACACCAAGATCGTTGTTTTCCAACGCTGCAACCTGGACCGTGCTCAGCACTGCAGCCTGGGCAGTGGTCAGTACCGCGGCTTGCGCTGTGCTCAGAGCCACAATCTGATTCGTGGTCAGTCCCACTGCCACTTGGGCTGTGCTCAGTATCGCGATGGCCGCTGTGCTCAGGGCCGCAATGCTTGCTGTACTCAAGGTACCCAAGTCGGCGTTTTCCAGCGCTGCAACCTGGGCCGTGCTCAGTACCGCAGTCTGGGTTGGCGTCAGCAGTGCTGCTTGCACCGTGGTCAGCGCCACGACCTGGGCGGTGGTCAGACCTGCTGTGATCTGCGCTGTGCTCAGTACTTCGATGGCTGCTGTGCTTAGTGCCGCAAAGCTTGCCGTGCTCAGGGCACCCAGGTCGCCGTTTTCCAGCACTGCAACCTGCGCCGTGCTCAGCACTGCAGTCTGGGTTGGCGTCAGCGCCGCAGCTTGCGATGTGGTCAGTGCCACGATCTGGGCTGTGGTCAGGCCCACTGAAATCTGGGCGGTGCTTAGTATTGCAATAGTCACTGTGCTCAAGGCAGCGAAGCTTGATGTTCTTAGAACTCCCAGATCGATGTTTTCCAACGCTGCCACTTGTGCCGTACTCAGTACCGCGGCTTGGGCAGTGGTCAGTACCGAGGCTTGCGCCGTCGTCAGCGCCACGATCTGGTCTGTGGTCAACCCAGCCGATACCTGGACTGTCGTCAGTACCGCAATGACCGCCGTACTCAACGAGGCAAAGTCACCGACTTCCATCACCGTGAGTTGTGATGTACTCAGTACCGGTATCTGGGATGGGGTCAGTACCGCCGCTTGCGCTGTGGTCAGTGCCACGATCTGATCCGTGGTGAGACCCGCCGATACCTGGGCTGTTGTCAGAACGGCAATGGCCGCCGTGCTCAGTGAGGCAAAGCTTGCTGTGCTCATGGCACTTAGGTCGCTGATCTCCAACGCGGCAACCAATGATGTGCTCAGCACCGCACTTTGGGTTGGCGTCAGCGCCGCCGCTTGGGTTGTGGTCAGGGAAACGATCTGGGCGGTGGTCAGGCCTGCTGTGACCTGGCCTGTGCTCAGTATCGCGATGGCCGCTGTGCTCAGTGCAGCGAAGCTTGCCGTACTCAGGGCACCCAGGTCGCCGTTTTCCAGCACTGCAACTTGCGCCGTGCTCAGGACTGCGGACTGGATCGGCGTCAGCGCCGCCGCCTGTGCAGTACTCAGTGCCACGATCTGGGCGGTGGTTAGCCCCGCTGATATCTGGGCTGTACTCAGTATCGCGATGGCTGCCGTACTCAAGGCAGCAAAGCTTGTTGTCCTGAGGACGTCCAGGTCGCTGTTTTCCAGCGCAGCGACTTGTGCCGTGCTCAGTACCGCGGCTTGGGCAGTGGTCAGTACCGCAGCTTGTGCTGTGCTCAGTGCCACGATCTGGTCAGTGGTTAACCCCGCTGATATCTGGGTTGTCGTCAGCACGGCAATGGCCGCTGTGCTCAGCATGGCAAAGTCATTCGTTTCCATCGCCGCGATCTGTGCGGTGCTCAGCCTCGGCACTTGTGCCTCAGTCAATGCCGCGGCTTGAGCCGTTGTCAGCGCCACGATCTGGGCTGTAGTCAATCCTGTTGTAACTTGGGCTGTACTTAGCACCGCGATGGCCGATGTGCTCAATGCCTCTATGCTTGCTGTGCTCAGCGCACCCAGGTCAGTATTTTCCAGTGCTGCAACCTGTGCTGTGCTCAGCGCTGCAGTCTGGGTTGGTGTCAGCGCCGCCGCTTGGGTTGTGGTCAGGGCCACGATCTGGACTGTGGTCAGACCAGTTGAAATCTGGGCCGTGCTCAGGACCGCGATGGCCGCCGTGCTCAAGGCAGCGAAGCTCGTTGTTCTCATGACGCCCAGATCGCCGTTTTCCAGCGCAGCAATCTGTGCCGTGCTCAGCACCGCAGCCTGGGCAGTGGTCAACACCGCAGCCTGT
>JBAYVV010000069.1:0-19548 GCA_041674465.1 Sterolibacterium sp. | reverse complement strand
GGGCGGGTTCATGTTTCTGGTGCCCATGACGTGGATTGAACACGTGGCCTCTCCCTTACCAAGGGAGTGCTCTACCACTGAGCTACATGGGCCTGAGTTACTTCATCCTGTTGCTGCAGTCTCAGACACAATAAAACCTGGAGCGGGTGAAGGGAATCGAACCCTCGTCATAAGCTTGGAAGGCTTCTGCTCTACCATTGAGCTACACCCGCCCGACCTCATCCAACATCAGCCCTGCCCCCGCTACATCCATTCCAACTCAACTACTCTTCGCAAACCCCATAAAACCCTATGGTGGAGGGGGAAGGATTCGAACCTTCGAAGGCAGAGCCGACAGATTTACAGTCTGTTCCCTTTGACCGCTCGGGAACCCCTCCAGCGAAACGGCTGATTATGCTACGCAATCCTTTTCGAGTCAAGCACGTCTCTTGTCGCGCCCAACTCAAGCGGCGTAGAATCGGCCGGAACAGAATTGCGAGGGAGACCTGTCATGCCTGCAGCCCAGCCGTCCAATGCGCGCGCGCCGCTCCCCCAGCCTCTCGCCGAAGCCCTGGCGGCACGTTTTGGCAGCCGCTTTTCAAGCGCCGAGGCGGTGTGCCTGCAGCACGGCAAGGATGAGTCCTCGCACACACCGGAGCCCCCGGACGGAGTGGTTTTCGCCGAATCCTCCGAGGAAGTCGCCGCGGCGGTCAAGCTTTGCAATGACTTTCGCGTACCGGTCATCGCCTTTGGCACGGGAACGTCTCTCGAAGGTCATCTACTGGCCATCCATGGCGGCATTTGCATCGATTTGAGAGGCATGAACCAAGTCCTGGCGGTTCGCCCGGAAGATCTCGATGCAACGGTACAGGCCGGTGTAACACGCAAGCAGTTGAATAACGCACTGCACGACACGGGATTTTTCTTCCCGATCGATCCGGGCGCCGATGCCAGCCTGGGTGGAATGGCCGCAACACGCGCATCGGGTACCAACGCCGTGCGCTACGGCACCATGCGCGAGAATTTGCTGGGCATGACCGTGGTGCTGGCCGACGGACGCATCATCAAGACCGGCGGGCGAGCGCGAAAATCGGCAGCCGGCTACGATCTGACCCGAATGTTCATCGGTTCCGAAGGCACCTTGGGCATCATCACCGAACTCACCGTGCGCCTGTATCCAATTCCGGAAGCGATATCCAGTGCGGTCTGCGCCTTCCCCGATATCGCCGCAGCCGTGAATACGGTCATCGAAATCATCCAGCTCGGCGTGCCCATCGCCCGCATCGAACTACTCGATGCTCTGGCGCTCAAAGCAATCAACGCCTACAGCAAAACCAGCCTGCGCGAGGCGCCCACACTGTTCTTCGAGTTTCATGGTTCTCCCGCCAGCGTCGTGGAGCAGGCGCGGACTGTCGAAGATATTGCCGCATCGCATGGCGGCATGGATTTCGACTGGGCAACCCGTCCCGAAGATCGCAGCCGACTCTGGCAGGCCCGCCACGATGCCTACTATGCCTGCCTCGGCCTCAAGCCGGGCGCGCGGGCGCTCACGACCGATGTCTGCGTGCCGATCTCGCGCCTGGCCGACTGCATCAATGAAACTGTTGCCGACATTGCCGAGAGTCGTTTACTGGCGCCGCTGGTCGGCCATGTCGGCGATGGCAACTTCCATCAGGTGCTGCTCATTGATCCGGACAATTCGGCCGAGGTCGAACAAGCCCGGGCATTCTCCAACCGTCTGGTGGAGCGGGCCTTGCGCATGGAGGGTACCTGCACCGGCGAACACGGCATCGGCATCGGCAAGCAGAAATACATGGCACAGGAGCATGGCGATGCCGCCCTGGAAGTGATGCGGGCCATCAAGCGGGCGCTCGATCCGGAGAATCTGATGAATCCGGGCAAGGTATTGCCGGCTCCCTGATCCAACCGAGTCCTTGAACCAAGCGCTCAGATGAAACCCGAACAGGTCACCCTGGACGACAAATACACCGCGTCATCCGGTCGCGTGTTCCTGACTGGCACACAGGCGCTGGTCCGTCTGCCAATGCTGCAAAGGGATCGCGATCTTGCCGCCGGATTGAACACGGCCGGCTACATCTCGGGATATCGCGGCTCGCCACTGGGCGGGGTCGACCAGACGCTGTGGAAAGCCGAGGAGCACCTCGCTGCACACCACATCGTGTTCCAGCCTGGCGTCAATGAAGATCTTGCCGCGACGGCAATCTGGGGTACGCAGCAGGTCAATTTGTTCCCCGGTGCCAAGTATGACGGGGTGTTCGGCATGTGGTACGGCAAGGGTCCGGGCGTTGATCGCTGCGGCGATGTGTTCAAGCACGCCAATTCTGCCGGAACATGGAAACACGGCGGCGTGTTGGCAGTGGCGGGCGACGACCATGCTGCACGATCATCAACGGTGGCGCATCAGAGCGAGCATGCCTTCAAAGCGGCGATGATGCCGGTGCTGGCCCCCGCCGGCGTTCAGGAATATCTCGACTTTGGTCTGCACGGCTGGGCCTTGTCGCGCTACTCCGGCTGCTGGGTCGCATTCAAGGCGGTCACCGATACCGTCGAATCCTCGGCGTCGGTGGATATCTCGCCAGAGCGGCTCGACATCGTCATCCCGTCGGATTACGAACTACCTGCTGATGGATTGAATATCCGCTGGCCTGACGACCGTCTGGTACAGGAAGAACGCCTGCTCAACCACAAGCTGTATGCAGCCTTGGCCTACTGCCGCGCCAACCGGCTCAACCGGATCGTCATCGACAGCCCAAAGCCAAGGCTAGGAATCATCACCTGCGGCAAGAGCTATCTCGATGTTCGGCAGGCCTTCGACGATCTCGGTATCGACGACCAACTGGCTGCAGAAATCGGTATTCGACTTTACAAGGTAGGCATGGTCTGGCCGCTGGAAGCTGAGGGCGTACGACATTTCGCGGAAGGTCTTGACGAAATTCTGGTAGTTGAAGAAAAACGTCAGCTCATCGAATACCAGTTGAAGGAAGAACTTTACAACTGGCGCGAGGATGTGCGCCCGCGCGTCATTGGCAAGTTCGACGAGAAGGGTGAATGGGCTCAGCCCCATGGCGAATGGCTGCTGCCCGCCAACTATGAATTGTCGCCGGCCTTGATTGCGCGCGTCATTGCCTCACGGATCGACCGCTTCTTCACTTCGCCGCGCATCCGCGAGCGGCTTGCCTTTCTGCACACCAAGGAGCAATCACTCGACAACGTTTCTGCCACAACCCTGCCGATCGCCCGCATCCCGTATTTTTGTTCGGGTTGTCCTCACAATACCTCGACCGTGGTGCCCCAAGGCAGCAGAGCCCTCGCAGGCATCGGCTGCCATTTCATGGTGACCTGGATGAACCGCAGCACCGCCACCTTCTCCCACATGGGCGGCGAAGGCGCAGCATGGCTCGGTCAGGCGCCATTCACGGAGGAACAGCACGTCTTCGTCAATTTGGGTGATGGCACGTATTTTCATTCCGGTTCGCTGGCAATAAGAGCCGCTGTCGCGGCCAAGGCAAAGGTGACATACAAGATTCTGTACAACGACGCAGTGGCCATGACCGGAGGGCAGCCCGTCGATGGCCAGTTGAGCGTACCGAAAATCGCGCAGCAATTAACCGCTGAGGGTGTACATCAAATCGTCGTTGTCACCGATGGCACTGAGC
This sequence comes from Sterolibacterium sp., assembly GCA_041674465.1. Classification (GTDB taxonomy): domain Bacteria; phylum Pseudomonadota; class Gammaproteobacteria; order Burkholderiales; family Rhodocyclaceae; genus JACRAR01. The sequence goes on along the minus strand of JBAYVV010000069.1, from coordinate 15,892 downwards.
GCCACTACGGCATCGCGGATCTGCCGCATGGCGTCACCCTGCGTTACCGCGACGATCTGGACCAGATCCAGCGCGAGTTGCGCCAGTATCCCGGGGTTTCGGCCTTGATCTACGACCAGACCTGCGCTGCCGAAAAGCGCCGGCGCAGAAAACGCGGCACCTTCCCCGACCCGCAACGCCGGGTCTTCATCAACCAGGCTGTGTGCGAAGGCTGCGGTGACTGCGGCAAGCAATCCAATTGTTTGTCGGTGATTCCCGCGGAAACCGAATTCGGTCGCAAGCGGGCCATCGACCAATCCGCCTGTAACAAGGATTTTTCCTGCCTCAAAGGCTTTTGTCCGAGTTTTGTGACCGTCGAGAGCGGTCGCTTGCGCAAGGGCAAGGCGACGCTTGTCGCAGGCAAGGATACTCAATTTGGCGCGCTGCCCGATCCGCGCATCCCGACCACACTGGAACCCTTCGGCATACTCATCACCGGCATCGGCGGCACCGGCATCGTCACCATCGGCGCACTGATCGGCATGGCGGCGCACATCGACGGCAAGGGAGTGACCGTGCTGGACATGACCGGTCTGGCGCAAAAAGGCGGCGCGGTGACCTCACACGTGCGCATTGCCGACGCTCCACAAAGCCTGCACGCAGTGCGCGTTGCAACCGGTGAAGCCAATACCGTGATCGGCGGCGACATAATCGTCACTGCAGGCTCTGACGTATTGGCCAAGATGGGAGCTGGCCGGACGCGAGTGGTGGCAAATTGCGCACGAATCCCGACTGCCGATTTCACGTGCAACCCCGACTGGCAGTTCCCTCTCGAAAAAATGCGCGCCACGATCAGTGAGACCGTGGGCGCAGCCAGGGATGCTTCTGCAGCTTACTTTCTTGACGCCACAACGCTTGCGACGCGCCTGATGGGCGATGCCATCGCCAGCAACCCGTTCCTGCTCGGTTATGCCTGGCAACAGGGCATGGTGCCGGTTTCGTTCGACGCCATCGACCAGGCGATCGAATTGAATGGCACCGCCGTTGCCATGAACCGCCAGGCTTTCCGCTGGGGGCGGCTTGCCGCGCACAATCTTGCCGCGGTGGAGAAATTCGCTCTGCCTGAACAATCTGCAATGTTTCAGAACGCACAGACGTTGCAGCAAACGGTAAACCGGCGTGTCGAAGAACTCACCGCCTATCAGGATTCGGCCTATGCCGCACGCTATTCGGAAATGGTGGAACAGGCTCGCCGCAGAGAAGCTCCGCTCGGCACCGACAAGCTGGCGCAAGCCGTAGCGCGCTATTACTTCAAGCTGCTGGCGATCAAGGATGAATACGAAGTCGCCCGCCTCTATGCCGAAACTGATTTTCTCGAGCAAGTCGCGGCGACTTTCGAAGGCGATTACAGTCTTCACTTCCATCTAGCCCCACCTCTTCTGGCAAGACCGGATCCCGTCAGCGGCGAAATCAGAAAGATCGAATTCGGCCCCTGGATGATGGGTGCATTCCGCCTGCTGGCAAAAATGCGCCCCTTGCGTGGAACTGTTTGGGACATTTTCGGACGCAGTGCCGAGCGCCGACTGGAAAGACAGTTGTTGAGTGATTACGAGTCCGATATCCAACTGGCGCTGTCCAGGCTTGCTGCCACGAACCTGGACAAATGCGTCGAACTCGCCAGCCTGCCCGAACAGATTCGGGGATTTGGCCCCATCAAGAAGAAAAGCATCGATGATATCCAGGCAAAACGCACCGCCCTGGTCGAACTGCTTCGAGGTACCGAATCCTCCTAGTCCATGCAATAATTATTGCATTGCAATAATTATTGGAACTATTACCTGACAATGGTTTCAAAAGACTGGTAGAATCCGTTATATTGCACTGCAATATTTGATTGCTGGCAGCCTTCCACCTCACAAGGCAGAAGCCGTTGCCAGCTTCATGCGGACCAATCCGGACCGTATATAAAGGAGTAGCACATGCACGCCAAATACCCAAAGATACTGCCCTGGCTGACCAAGAAAGCCAGGGTTCCCTTGAAGCGCGCCGAAGTATTGTGGAAAGAGGCTCTGCGCTTCAGTACACAAAAATCAAAGCGGATTGAATCTCCGGAATACTGGGGCCTCGCCGTCGACCGTCTGATTGAATTACTCGCCGCCGAGTCCCGCAAACTCAGCGCCATGCCCTTTGGCTTCGGTCCACTGGTGCGCTTGCCGGCACGTTTGTGGTTGCATGGCTTGACCGCGCAACAAGCTTTGCTGGGTATTGCCGCCAACTCGGCCCGTTCGGCCTGCTGGTGGGAGCATCGCGCCTGCTAAAACCTCCGAAGTAAAACCACCTATTGATGCGGGAAACACTCAGTTTTCCCTCAGTTTTCCGCTGCCGCTTCAAGGCCAAGCTGCGTTTTGACTTTCTGCGCCACCACAGCCGCTTCCTCCCGGCTCGACAGTTGCGCCAGGACCACGTCGTACTCCCAGGATCCTGCTTTTTCAAACCCGCCCTGTTGCGCTGCCCGAACTAAGACCTGCGCCGCATACCCGGCCTGTCGTGCCTTGTCGTAGACCGCCAAGGCTTCGCGCTGGCTGCCCGCTCGTGCCAGCAATACGCGCCATTTGCCGCCACGCTGCATGGCGCCGTCGCCCGGAAGAATTTCCGTTTCGCGCGCCCACCGCTTGAAGTCATCCGGATCGACTTGGCGAAATTGTGGGGCTGCGTTTTTCGGTGCGGCGAAATAGACCTGCGGCTGATCCAGTTCCAACATCCCGCCCGCATGCTTGATTTCAATCTTGCCTTCGATCAGAAGTATCAGGTCACGCTCAGCATCCGACTTGCCCCACAGGTCCGTTCCACGGATGCCGGCTGTCGCTGTTCCAACGCGAATTGCCAGTTCGCGCTGGGATTTTGTGCGCTGGATGGCATTCGTGGTAAAGCGAAAAGCACCCTTGAGCACATCCAGTGCCCCCTTGAAAACGCTGGTCGGCTTGATGCTGCGACTGTAGAAACCGAGTGAGGCATTTTCGCCAAGCTTGACGATGCTGCCCTCTGCCAGCTTGATGTAGGCGCGTGCCTCGCTGCCGGTGCGGATGCGGTCGCCATTGCGCACGTCCATACCGACCGCGAGAGGTTCCGTGCGGCCATTACGCTCCAGCCAGGCGGGCATTTGCACTGTTTCGATGCTGGCCTGGCTGACCGACGGACTCCCTGCATGAGCCGCTGTGCAAAAGCAGGCAGCCAGTAAAAATACAAAGCTTACGAATCCGCGCATGCTGGCTCCTTGATGCTGTCCTGCCGTCCGGCGCTGCAGCATGTGCCGGGTATAATCCATCTCTCAATCCTGACCTTCAAAGCTAGCCCTCTTCCATGCAGGAAAAATTCCACCCGAGCGAAATCGAACAGGCCGCCCAGCAACATTGGGAACGATCCGCCACATTCCGCGCTATCGAAGATGCCCCAGGCACTAAGCCAAAATACTATTGCTTGTCGATGTTCCCCTATCCCTCGGGCAAGCTGCACATGGGACACGTGCGCAACTATACCATCGGTGACGTGCTCTCCCGCTACCACAAGATGCGCGGCTTCAATGTCCTGCAGCCGATGGGCTGGGATGCCTTCGGTTTGCCGGCAGAAAATGCAGCAATGGCCAACGGTGTGCCGCCAGCGAAATGGACCTACGACAACATCGCCTACATGAAAAAGCAACTCAAGTCCTTGGGCTTCGCCCTTGACTGGGAACGCGAACTGGCGACCTGTACGCCGCAATACTACAAGTGGAACCAGTGGCTGTTCCTGCGCATGCTGGAAAAAGGCATTGCCTATCTGAAGACCGGAACAGTCAACTGGGATCCGGTAGACCAGACCGTGCTGGCCAACGAACAGGTGATTGACGGCCGCGGCTGGCGCACCGGAGCGCTGGTCGAAAAGCGCGAAATCCCGATGTACTACCTGAAGATCACCGACTACGCCGACGACCTGCTGGCATCGCTCGACACGCTGCCTGGATGGCCCGAGCGGGTCAAGACCATGCAGGCCAACTGGATCGGCAAATCCCTGGGCGTGCGCTTTGCTTTCCCTTACACGCTGGATGGCCAGCAACACAAGCTATGGGTGTTCACGACCCGCGCCGATACCATCATGGGCGTGACCTTCTGTGCCGTAGCCGCCGAGCACCCGCTGGCCACACATGCCGCCAAAAACAATGCCAAGCTCGCCGAGTTCATCGAGGAGTGCAAACGCGGCTCGGTCATGGAAGCGGATATGGCCACCATGGAAAAGAAGGGGATGCCGACCGGCATTTTCGTTGATCATCCGCTCACGGCAGAAAAGATCGAGGTCTGGGTCGGCAACTATGTCCTGATGGGCTACGGTGAAGGTGCCGTGATGGCCGTGCCGGCGCATGACGAACGCGATTTCGAGTTCGCCAAGAAATACCGTCTGGCCATCAAGCCCGTGATTTCCTTGCCCGGCAAAACATACTCACTGGATGCCTGGCAGGAATGGTATGCCGACAAGGAACATGGCATCTGCTCCGCTTCAGGCAAATACGACGGCCTGACCTATGCCGATGCCATTGTTGCCATCGTCTCCGACCTCAAGGCCAGGAATCTCGGCGATCAGCAAACGACTTATCGCCTGCGCGACTGGGGCATTTCTCGGCAACGCTACTGGGGCTGCCCGATTCCGATCATCCATTGTGCAAGCTGCGGCGCCGTCCCGGTTCCCGATGAACAGTTGCCGGTGGTGCTACCCGAAGACTGTGTGCCAGACGGCTCCGGCAACCCCTTGCGCAAACGTCCCGATTTCGTCGATTGCAACTGCCCGAAATGCGGCAAACCGGCCAAGCGGGAAACCGACACCATGGACACTTTCGTCGACTCGTCCTGGTACTACGCGCGTTATTGCTGCGCCGACAATGCCCAGGCCATGGTCGATGCGCGCACCGATTACTGGATGCCGGCCAATCAATACATTGGCGGTATCGAACACGCCATCCTGCACTTGCTCTACTCGCGGTTCTGGACCAAGGTGATGCGCGACCTGGGGCTGGTGAAATACGACGAGCCTTTCGCCAACCTGCTGACTCAGGGCATGGTGCTCAACGAGATCTTTTTTCGCAAGCCCAAAGGTGACATTGGTGGCATGGGTGGCCGGATCATCTACTACAACCCGGCCGAAGTACAACTGCAATTCGACGACAAGGGCAACCGTATTGGCGCGCTGCTCAAGGCTGACGGCCAGCCGGTCGAGTCGGGCGGCATCGGCACCATGTCGAAATCGAAAAACAACGGTGTCGATCCGCAAGCCCTGGTCGACGCCTATGGCGCGGACACGGCACGCTTCTTCATGATGTTCGCGGCGCCACCGGAGCAAACCCTGGAATGGTCCGATGCCGGTGTCGAGGGCTCGTTCCGTTTTCTCAAGCGCCTCTGGGCCTTTGGCTTCGAGGTCAGGGAAAAAGTTCGGGCTGGCAAGCTGCCGGCCGATAGCGCCCTGCCCAAGCTTGACGGCCCGCTGGCCGGCGTTCGCCGGGAGATTCACCTGAATCTCAAGCAAGCCAATTACGACATCAACAAGCATCAGTTCAACACGGTCGCCTCGGCCGCCATGAAAATGCTCAACGCACTGGAGAAAGCCCCGAAAGACGCCGCAAACTATGGCACTGTGATCGCCGAAGGTATGTCCATCCTGCTGCGCCTGCTTTCTCCGATCGCGCCGCACATTTGCCACGCGCTCTGGGGTGAGCTCGGATATGGCGAAGACCCGTTGCGCGCATCCTGGCCGGAACCGCTCGCGGCAGCCCTGCAACAGGATGAAATCGAACTGGTACTGCAGATCAACGGCAAACTGCGCGGCAACCTCTGTGTTCCGGCGACAGCCACGCGCGAAGCCATCGAAGCGGCGGCGCTGGCCACTGAAATAGCGCAGAAACACATCGCCGGTAAAACCGTAAAGAAAGTCATCGTCGTTCCTGGTCGTCTGGTCAACATCGTCTGCTGAGGACCGCCCCATGTACCGCTGGATTGCACTCGCCCTGATTCTGCTGCTTTCTGCCTGCGGCTTTCAATTGCGCGGTGCCTATCCTCTGCCTTTCGAGAAAATCTACATCGCGCTGCCCGAGACCACCGAACTGCATGCTCAACTGAAACGCTCCATCTCCGCCGGCAGCAATGCGCGCATTGTCGATAACCAGAAAGACGCCCAGGCCAGCCTGCTGATTCCTAGCGATGCATCCACCAAGAACATTCTCAGCCTGTCTGCGACGGGCCGCGCCCGCGAATTCCAGTTAGTGCGCACTTTCAATTTCCGCCTGGTCGACGGCGCTGGCCGCGACTGGTTGCCACCCAGTCAGATCGTCGTCCGCCGCGACATCACTTTCACCGACGACCAGTTGCTCTCCAAGGAAGCCGAGGAAACGCTGCTCTGGCGCGACATCCAGAATGATCTGGTGCAGCAGATCCTGCGCCGGCTGGCCGCAGCCAAACTGCCAACAAAAACTGAGCCCTAAGCGCGATGCAACTGCGCCCGGACCAGCTCGATCAACATCTTGCCAAACCTCTGGCAGCACTCTACCTGCTGCATGGTGACGAGCCTCTGTTGATTCTCGAAGCTGCAGACGCGATTCGCAGCGCAGCACGTTCCCAAGGTTATGACGAACGCGAAGTGCTCATCGCCGGACCGGGATTTCGCTGGGAACAATTGGCACAGGCCGGTGGCAACCTGTCCCTGTTTGGCGGCAATATGCTGATCGATCTGCGCATCCCCACCGGCAAGCCGGGACGCGAGGGCGGCGAAGCCCTGCAGCATCACTGCGAGCGAATCCATCAAGGCGTCCTCACCCTGGTGACCTTACCGCAACTCGACTGGCAAGCCAGAAAAGCGGTCTGGTTTACCACTCTGGTCAACCACGGTGTCGCGGTTGAGCTCAATGCTCCTGCGCTACAGCAGCTGCCCGACTGGATCGCCATGCGCCTGGCGCGCCAGAAGCAGTCGGCGACACCCGAGGCGCTTGAATTCATCGCCGCACAGGTTGAGGGCAACCTGCTTGCCGCCCATCAGGAAATACGCAGGCTGGGATTGCTGCATGCCACTGGCACCATCACGCTGGAACAGGTTCAGGCCGCCGTCATGGATGTGGCGCGTTTCGATGTCGACAAACTGCGTTCGGCCTTGCTGGCGGGTGATGCGTCGCGCTGCGTGCGCCTGCTGGAAGGCTTGCGTGCCGAAGATACGGCACCGCCGCTGGTATTGTGGGCACTGGCTCAGGAAGCGCGCACCTTGGCACAGCTGCGCTCACAACTGGATCGCGGCGTCGGATTCGATGCCGCCTGCAGCGCCGCAAGGGTATTTGGGGCCCGGCAAGGCGCCTACCGCAACGCGCTGCAGCGCTGCTCGACCCCGTTGCTGCGTGCAGCGCTCTTGCAGGCAGCGCGAATTGATCGCATGATTAAAGGCCTGACACGCGGCGATCTGTGGGACGAGTTTCTGCAACTGGCGCTGCGTCTGACCCAAACCAAGAGAATAGCGACATGAATCTGAAGGAAAGCATGGAGCAACTGGGCCGCGCGGCCCGGCAGGCCAGCCGTGAGATGGCCAAAGCCACCACTGGGGCAAAGAACGATGCCCTGCTGGCGATGGCGCGGCAAATTCGTGCGCGCACCGTTGAACTGCTCGCCGCCAATGCCGCCGACGTCGAGGAAGCCCGGTCCGGCGGACTCGAAGCAGCCATGATCGACCGCCTCACGCTGACCGCCAAGGGAGTAGAAGCCATGGCCTTGGGACTGGAACAGGTCGCCACGTTGCCCGATCCGGTTGGCGAGATCACTGATCTGAAACGACGGCCATCCGGCATCCAGGTCGGCAAGATGCGCGTGCCGCTCGGCGTGGTCGGCATCATTTACGAAGCCCGTCCCAATGTAACGGCCGACGCTGCGGCGCTCTGCCTCAAATCCGGCAATGCGGCAATCCTGCGCGGTGGCAAAGAAGCGATCCGTTGCAACCAGGCCATCGCCGCCTGTGTGCGCGAAGGATTGCAGTCCGCCGGTCTGCCGCAGACGGCGGTGCAGGTGCTGGAAACCACGGACAGAGCCGCCGTTGGCCACCTGGTCTCCATGCCCCAGTACGTGGATGTGATCGTGCCGCGCGGCGGCAAGGGACTCATCGAACGCATCTCGAAGGAAGCGCGGGTACCGGTGATAAAGCACCTGGACGGCAACTGTCATGTCTATATCGACAATGACGCCGAGGCCGCGAAAGCCATGAAAATCGTCGACAACGCCAAGACCCAGCGCCTGGGCACCTGCAACACTGCCGAATCGCTGTTGGTCGCCCGGAGCATTGCCGCAACTCAGTTGCCCGCCATCGCCAGCATGCTGATCGGCAAGGGCGTGGAAGTTCGTGGCTGCGCAGAGACCTGCAAGCTAGTACCGCAAGCCAAGCCCGCCACGGAGGAAGATTACTATACCGAGTACCTGGCGGCGATCATATCGATCAAGGTGGTCGCCGGCGTGGATGAGGCGATTGCCCATATCAACAAGTATTCGTCGCAGCATACCGACGCCATCGTCACTGAAAATTATACGAACGCCATGCGTTTCCTGCGCGAGGTCGATTCGAGTTCAGTCATGGTGAACGCCTCGACGCGCTTCGCCGATGGTTTCGAGTACGGACTGGGCGCGGAAATCGGTATCTCCACCGACAAGTTCCATGCGCGCGGACCGGTCGGACTGGAGGGACTCACTTCGCAGAAATGGATTGTTCTGGGCGACGGGGAGGTCCGCACATGAAGCGCCACAGCAGTGCCACCATTGCAACTATTTTCACCATTGCCGGCATCGCCAAGGCAGTCCTGCCCGAGATGCCGTGGCGGAAATCATTTCAATACTTGAAGGAGAAAGCCGTGAGAAAACTGTTGCTCGCCGTAATACTGTTCGCCAGCAACCTCGCCTGTTCCGCGGTCGACATCGCTGGGATCAAGTACGAGGATAAATCTGCACTGGGTGCCAACGAATTGCAGCTCAACGGCGCAGGTACACGTTCACGATTCTTCATCAAGGTCTATACCATTGCCCTTTATCTTCCAGAGAAAAAAACGACGACAGCAGATGCGCTCTCCGTCAAAGGTGCAAAGCGCTTGCATGTCGTCACGCTGATGGAGCTAACAGCTGAAAAATTCGCCGATGCGCTCGTGGAAGGCATTCATAAAAACCATTCCGATGCAGAAACAGAACCGCTCAAGGCACGCATCGAGGAATTCAAGAACGCCATCCTCAGCGCAAAAACCGCCAACAAGGGAGACGTCGTCACCATTGACTGGCTGCCAGAAAGTGGCACCCGCCTGAGCATCAATGGCAAGCAGTTGGGCAAGGACATTGCCGGCGAGGATTTCTATCGAGCTCTGCTGCGAATCTGGCTGGGCTCGAAGCCGGCACAAGACGATCTCAAGGAAGCGCTGCTCGGCAAGCCCAACTGAGCACCCGGCGCTACTCATTCCCGGAGATCAAGCCTATGCGCTGTGATCTGCCCACTTGCCTCGCATCCACCCTGTCTCGGCCGCACCCCTCGAGATAGAACTGCCTTCGGAGACACAATGCCCCCCATCATTACCTGCATTGAAGATCTGCGCTGCCTGGCAAGAAAGCGGGTGCCGCGGATGCTCTACGATTACGCCGACTCAGGATCCTGGACCGAAGGCACCTACCGTGCGAATCAAAGTGATTTTGCCAGAATCAAATTTCGGCAAAGAGTGGCAGTGAACGTCGAACACCGAACCCTGAAGAGCACCATGGCAGGTCAGGCCGTTGCCATGCCGATCGCCCTGGCGCCTGTTGGTCTCCTGGGCATGCAACATGCCGATGGTGAAATCCTGGCCGCGCGCGCAGCGGAGAAGTTCGGCATCCCATTTACACTATCCACCATGAGCATTTGCTCGATAGAGGACGTCGCTGAAAATTCCAGCGCACCCTTCTGGTTTCAGCTCTATGTGATGCGTGACCGGGATTTCATCGGTCGCCTGATCGACCGTGCCAAGGCGGCCGGATGTTCTGCGCTGGTACTGACACTGGACCTGCAGATCATGGGCCAGCGTCACAAGGACATCAAGAATAGACTTTCCGCGCCCCCCAGGATGACCTTGCGCAATCTGCTCAACATGAGCACCAAGCCTCGCTGGGGACTGGGCATGCTGAGAACCAGGCGGCGTACCTTCCGCAACGTGTTTGGTCATGCCAAGAACGTCGACAACTTGCACACATTTGCAGAATGGAGTGCAAACCAGTTCGACCCAAGCCTGAGCTGGGATGATGTGAAGTGGATCAAGGACCGCTGGGGCGGCAAGCTGATCCTCAAGGGCATCATGGACCCTGAAGACGCCGAGATAGCCGTGCGCAGTGGCGCAGATGCCATCATCGTATCCAATCACGGCGGCCGCCAGCTCGATGGCGCACCTTCCGCAATCGCCGCGCTGACACCCATCGTCAGCGCCGTGGGCGACAAGATCGAGGTACTCATGGATGGAGGCGTATGCACCGGACAGGATGCGCTCAAGGCGCTGGCGCTTGGCGCAAAGGGTGTGTTTATTGGTCGCGCTTACACTTATGGCCTAGGTGCAATGGGCGAAAAAGGCGTCACCAAGTGTCTGGAAATCATCCACAAGGAAATGGATATCACCATGGCCTTATGCGGTCTATGCGATGTTGGGAAAGTCGACCGGAGCATCCTGGTGGCCGGCACCTATTGATGATTTGACCCGTATCCCAGTGCCAACAGCGGACACTAGTGCCCAAATCAGATTCCGTGGTACTAATCTTTTTGTCCGGGCGCATTCACCAGCGCTATGCCGGTCACGACCAGCAGCGCCGCCAGACCGAAAACCAGCGACACTTGCTCGTTCAAAAATACCACGCCGAATGCCACGCCGAATAGCGGCGTCAGGAAGGTAAACACCATCAACCGGTTTGCCAGATAGCGGGTCAGCAGCCAGAACCAGAGCAGATAGCTGACAAAGGCGATGATGACCGCCTGGTAGGCGAGTGCCAGGACGATGGTTGGCGTCATCAATGTCACACCTTGTTCTCCCGCCAGCCATGACAGAGGTAGCATCAACACAGCCGAGACGGCCAACTGATACAGCAACACTTTGGTGGCACTGACGCGGGTGAGGGATGTGGCACGGATCAGCACCGTTGTCGCCGACCAGAAGATCGCCGCAAGCAGGCCACAGACATCACCCAGCCAGTGTCCGCCATTTCCCCATCCATCCGCGAAGGCCAGGGCGATGCCGGCAAAAGCCAGTCCGACCCCAAGCCAGTGCCGCAGCCAGAGTCGCTCTCCGGCAACACACCAATGCAGACCGAGCACCGTGAAGCAGGGCGCGGTATAGAGAAATACCACCATGCGCGAAGCATTGGTATACACGAGGCCGTAGAAAATGCCCAGGAACTCCAGAGAGAACAGGAAGCCGATCAGCAGACCGGGCCGCAAGGAGCCATCACGCTGCAGCAGTGGCAGGCCGCGCCAGTATGCCCAGCCCAGTAACAGGCCGGTCGCGATGGCCGAGCGCAATCCGCCTTGCAGAATGGGGCTGACCCCGGCCATGGCAATTTTTACAGTGACCTGCTGGAAGCCCCATAGGGCGCAAAGCATCACCATCAGGCCAATCGCCGCCGGTCCGGGTGCGATGCGTTGATTCAAGACTGCAATTCTCCACGAAAACCTTGGAATGGCCGGTAGTATAAGCTTGGTCTGCATTGGCCAGCACCGGCCCGCACCGGCCTATGGGTGCCTCGATAGCGCAAAGATGCGCCTGTCGAACTCGGCTAGAATTGATCCCATGCTGCCCTATTCCCTGCTTCGCCCGCTGCTGTTTACGCTCGATGCCGAAACCGCACATGAGCTGACCATCGCTGCCCTGCACCGTTTCGGCTGTCTGCTGCCGGCTGCGCCTGACGCCACGGAGCCACCGGTGCGCGTGATGGGTCTGGATTTTCCCAACCGCGTCGGCCTGGCCGCCGGTCTCGACAAGAACGGCGAAGCCATAGACGGCCTGGCGCGGCTCGGTTTCGGCTTTCTCGAAGTCGGCACCGTGACGCCGCGTCCTCAGCCGGGCAACCCCAAGCCGCGCATGTTTCGCCTGCCTGCCCAGCAGGCGTTGATCAATCGCATGGGTTTCAACAACCATGGGGTCGAGGCGCTGCTAACAAACATTCGCACCGCAAAATACAAAGGCATACTCGGCATCAACATTGGCAAGAATGCCTTCACGCCAATCGAGCAAGCCGCCGAGGACTATCTGACCTGCCTGGATAAAGTCTATGAACTTGCCAGCTATGTCGCCGTCAATGTTTCCTCGCCGAATACCGTCAATTTGCGGCAACTGCAGGAACAAGCGGAGCTCGATGCGCTACTCGGCGCCTTGAAGGTACGCCAGGGCGAACTCGCCGACAAGCATGGCCGCTATGTGCCACTCGCGCTGAAAGTGGCTCCCGATCTCGATGCCGAGCAAATCACACACATCGCCGATGCATTGCGGCGACACCGTATCGACGCGGTGATCGCCACCAATACCACCCTTGGGCGCAATGGCGTCACCGGTCTGCCACATGCGGCCGAAGCCGGCGGATTATCGGGTGCACCGCTGTTTGAAAAAGCCACGGCGGTGGTTTCCGAATTGGCCAAGGCGCTGGCCAACGAGCTGCCGATCATTGCCGCGGGTGGAATCGTCGACGGTCTCAAGGCAAAGGCCAAGCTCACCGCCGGTGCCCAATTGGTGCAGATCTACAGCGGTCTGATCTATCGCGGGCCGGCACTGGTGCGCGAATGCGTCGCCGCAACCTGGGAAAAGCCCTAGTTTTTCATGTCTGAAGAATCAAAGGTTCTGCCCGAAGTCGAGCCGCTGGCGCTCAGGATCGATGCCCTCCTGCCCCAGACGCAGTGCCGTCAATGTGGCTATGCCGGTTGCAAGCCCTATGCGCAAGCCATTGCTGAAGGCAAGGCCGACATCAATCAATGCCCCCCCGGCGGCGACCAAGGCATACGGAAACTTGCCGCCTTGCTCGGTCGTCCCTATCTGCCGCTCAACCCCGCTAACGGCGTGGAGAGGCCTCAGGCGCTCGCCTTCATTGACGAAACCTACTGCATCGGCTGTACCCTGTGTATCCAGGCTTGCCCGGTGGATGCCATCGTCGGTGCGGCGAAACAGATGCACACCATCGTCGCGGATCTTTGTACCGGCTGCGAATTATGTATCCCGCCTTGTCCGGTGGATTGCATCAGCATGCGACCGCCGATGGGCGCTCATCCACATAATGCCGACGCAGCACGAAAGCGGCACGAATTTCGTTTGTTCCGCGATACACGCGAACAGCGGGAGAAGGCCACCAGGCTTGCCGCAAAAGCGGCCGCGCTCACTTGTGCGTCACCTGCTCTGCAGGGAAGCGAAACAGGTTTGACTGCGCTGATGACGCCCGAAGACAAGAAAAAGGCCTTGATCGCTGCGGCCATCGCTCGCGCACAAATGCAGAAGTCCCAGGTCAAACCGGCCAATACCAATCTACTGTCGCCGGAACAACTCGCCCAGATTGCCGAGATCGAGGCACGCCGCACCAGCGAGAACAAGTCCTGAAAACGATCATGACACCGAAAAAAATTCGTTCAATGTTCGAGCGCCTCGCCGCGGCCGAACCGAATCCAACCACCGAGCTGGAATACGAGACGCCGTTTCAGTTGCTGGTGGCCGTGATTCTCTCCGCCCAAGCGACGGACAAGAGCGTGAATCTGGCGACCCGTGCACTGTTCCGCGATGCGCCGAGCGCCATGGAAATTGCCGCACTGGGAGAGCGCAAGCTGTCTGGCTATATCCGCAGCATCGGTCTTTATCCGAGCAAGTCCAAGCATCTGGTGGCCATGGCCAAGCTGCTGCTGGCGCATCACGACGGCAAAGTACCACAGCAGCGAGAGGCGCTCGAAGCGCTGCCCGGGGTCGGACGCAAAACCGCCAACGTGATCCTCAATACGATTTTCCACGAACCCGTCATCGCCGTGGATACGCATATCTTCCGCCTTGCCAATCGCACCGGTCTGGCACCGGGCAAGGATGTCCGGGCGGTGGAGGAAAAGCTCATGAAGTCCGTGCCCCCCGCCTATCGGGAACACGCCCATCACTGGCTGATCCTGCACGGCCGCTATATCTGCAAAGCACGCAAGCCCGACTGCCAGCGCTGTATCATCCACGACCTGTGCGAATTTTCTGACAAGACCCCGCCGCCCTGACCACACGGGTTGGCCTGCAAAAGGATAGGCTTCATGTTCAATCCATCGCGCGACCAGGCGCGGCTGTTTTTCATCGATTCCTGGCACAAGCAATCTCAGGGAATTCCAATGACCCCGATGGAGCATATCGCGGCGGATATCGTCGGCATGCATCCCGAGTACCATGCCCTGCTTGGCAACAAGGCGTCGGCACTGGCTCAGGAATGGACACCCGAGCAGGGTGAAACCAATCCATTCTTGCACCTGTCGCTTCATCTGGCGATCGAAGAGCAGCTCTCGATCGATCAGCCCGCCGGATTGCGCGCCATCTTCGATTCCCTGCTGACTCAGCTTGGCGAACGGCATCCCGCTTTGCACGCGGTACTCGAATGTCTTGGCGAGACCGTCTGGCATGCCCAGCGCAGCAACTCGCCGCCAGATGGCGCGGCTTATCTTGATTGTTTGCGCAAGAAATTGAAATAGGCCGATTGACCGAAGCGGCGGCGTACTTCGCGGCATCCGCCCAACCCCTGTAAAATTCCTGTAGTTCATTCACCTTTTAAGGATCACCCGATGCGTTTCGAAGGCAGCAATACCTACGTCGCGACCCCCGATCTGATGCTGGCCGTAAATGCCGCCATCACCCTGCAACGGCCACTGCTGATCAAGGGCGAGCCCGGCACGGGCAAGACCTTGCTGGCCGAGGAAGTCGCGAATGCGCTGGGCGCTCCCCTGCTGCAATGGCACATCAAATCCACCACCAAGGCGCAGCAGGGGCTTTATGAGTACGACGCCGTTTCACGCCTGCGCGATTCTCAGCTCGGCGGAGCGGATGGGGAGCGTGTTCGCAATATCGCCAATTACATCGTCAAGGGCGTACTGTGGCAGGCGCTCGAAGCCGATCGCCCGACAGTGATCCTGATCGACGAGATCGACAAGGCCGACATCGAATTTCCCAACGACTTGCTGCGCGAACTCGATCGCATGGAGTTTTATGTCTATGAGACGCAGCAGTTGATCAAGGCCAAGCACCGGCCGATTGTATTCATTACTTCAAACAACGAGAAGGAACTGCCGGATGCGTTTCTGCGACGCTGCTTCTTCCACTACATCAAGTTTCCCGACAGCGAAACCATGCAGAAAATCGTGGATGTGCATTTCCCGGGACTCAAGCAGGCACTGCTCAAGGAGGCTCTGGAAGTCTTCTTCGAACTGCGTGAAATTCCGGGGCTGAAGAAAAAACCGTCCACCTCGGAACTGCTCGACTGGCTCAAGCTGCTGCTGGCCGAGGAAATTCCACCGGAGGCGTTGCGCTCGAAGGATCGTAAAGTTGCGGTGCCGCCGTTGCACGGTGCACTGCTCAAGAACGAACAGGACGTGCATCTGTTCGAGCGGCTGGTGTTCATGGCGAAACATAACCGCTAAGGCAACTGCCCGAGAAGAACACGCCCATGCTGATCGACTTCTTTCTCCATCTCAAATCCGCCAAGCTGCCGGTATCCACGCGGGAGTTCCTCACCTTGCTGGAAGCCATGCAAAAACGGCTTGCCGGGCACAGCATGGACGATTTTTATTTTCTTTCGCGCGCCTGCCTGGTCAAGGATGAATCCAACTACGACAAGTTCGACCGGGCCTTCGGCGCCTATTTCAAGGGAGTGACCGAGATTCCGGG
>JBAYVV010000068.1:0-19567 GCA_041674465.1 Sterolibacterium sp. | reverse complement strand
CGGCGGATTTTAAGTCCGCTGTGTTTACCAATTTCACCATCCCGGCAACGGAGGCTGCATTGTACCTGCGTGCAGTGCAGCTTCAAATTTGCGAAGCGGTAGCGCTGGCGTTGCCGCCAGGCAACTGGGTTATTTTTTTTCTTCGCTTTGTTCCGTGCCGGCCGGTGCGGTGAAATTGGGGAATTGAAAGCCGGCAAACAGGTTGCGGGTTTGTCCCTGCACTTGCTCCTGCATTTGCTGGAACATCTTCTGGCTCTGCTCCATATAGGCGCTCATCATGCTTTGCATCGCCGGGCCCTGGAAGCTCAGGAATTGCGCCCACAGGTCGTTGCTCATCGCCGGGTTGTCACCGTGCAGCGTACGCGCCTGTTCCTTGAGCTTCCCCTGGATGTCGGTAAACGCCTTGATGTTGCCTTCCAGGTATTTGCCCATCATGCCTTGCATGGCGTTGCCATAGAAGCGGATCATTTGCGAGAGCAGGTCGCTGGTGAACATTGGCGCGCCACCCGCTTCCTCGTCGAGGATGATCTGCAGCAGGACGCTGCGCGTCAGGTCCTCGCTGGTCTTGACATCCACCACTTGAAATTCCTCGTGATGCAACACTAGCTCCTTGACGTCGGCCAGCGTGATGTAGGTGCTGGTGCGTGTGTCGTAGAGCCGACGGTTCGGGTATTTCTTGATCAATCTCAGGGGCTCGGCCATCTTAGTATCCTCCAGGATCAGCAGTGACATTATTGTATGCAACAACCCCCGCCTAGACGGGGGCTATCTATCTTCATTAATCTCAGCACATGTGCAGGCCGCCGTTGATGTTGAGCGTCGCACCGGTCATGTAGCCGGCCAGTTCCGAACTCAGGTAGGAGCACAGAGCGCCGATTTCTTCCGGTTTGCCGAAACGCTTCATCGGAATGCCGTCGACGATGCCGTTGCGGATATCGTCGCGAATCGCCATGACCATCTTGGTGGCGATGTAGCCCGGCGCGATGGCATTCACGGTGACGCCCTTGGTGACCAGCTCTTGCGCCAGCGCCTTGGTAAAGCCGAGGATGCCGGCCTTGGCCGCGGAATAATTGGTTTGTCCGGCCTGGCCGCGCACGCCGTTGACCGACGAGATGTTGATGATGCGGCCCCAGCCGCGCGCCACCATTTTCGCCGAGACCGGCTGGGTCACGTTGAAGACGCTGTTGAGGTTGGTCGACATGACGGCGTCCCACTGGCTGCGATCGAGCTTGGCAAAAAACCTGTCGCGGGTGATCCCGGCGTTGTTCACCAGGATGTCGATCTCGCCGGCCTTGCCCTCGGCCTCGGCGACCATCGCCTTGGCGGATTCATAATCGGAGACGTCGCCGGCCGCGATGAAGAAATCCTTGAAGCCGGCCGCCTGCATTTCGGCGAGCCACTCCTGCGGTTTGTCGAGTTCGGGATGATAAGCCGCCACCACCTTGTAGCCGTCCTTGGCGAATGCCTGGCAGATGGCGGTGCCTAGACCGCCCATCGCGCCGGTAACCAATGCTGTTCTGATAGTCATCTTCTCTTCTTCCTACGTTAAAAAAACCTGTTGCCAGGGCACGCACTGCCAGGAACGTGCCCTGTTGGCGTCATTGCATGTGCTGACCGCCGTTGATCGATATGTTGGCGCCGTTGACGAACGCCGCTTCCTGTGAGGCGAGATAGGCCACCAGACCGGCCACTTCCTCCGGTTTGCCCAGCCGCGACATCGGGATCTGCGGCAGGATCTTGGAGTCCAGTACTTCCTGCGGGATCGCTGTGACCATCTTGGTGCCGATGTAGCCCGGTGAAATGGTGTTGACGGTGACGCCCTTCTTGGCCACTTCCAGCGCCAGGGATTTGGTGAAGCCATGCATGCCGGCCTTGGCGGCGGCGTAGTTGGTCTGGCCGAAGGCGCCTTTTTGTCCGTTCACCGAGGAGATGTTGACGATGCGGCCCCAGTTGCGTTCCATCATGCCGTCCATCACCTGCTTGGTCATGTTGAAAACCGAATCGAGGTTGGTGTGCATCACGGCGTCCCAGTCAGCCTTGGTCATTTTCCTGAAGGTCATGTCGCGGGTGATGCCGGCGTTATTGACCAGTACGTCGATGGGTCCCATGTCCTTGACGATCATCTCGACGCACTTCTTGCACGAGTCGAAATCGGACACGTCGCAAGGATAGGCCTTGAAGCCATAGCCCATGTCGTTCATGCTGCGCAGCCATTCCTGCGCCTTGCTGTTGCCGGGACTGTAGGTGGTGACCACCTTGTCGCCCAGCGCCGCCAGCTTGATGCAGATCGCTTCACCCAAACCTCCCATGCCTCCGGTTACCAGTGCCACTCTTTGCATGTTTCATCTCCTCTTATTGATTTATTTGGGGATACTCCTGGTTCAGTGGCAACCTTCCCCATGTGGCTGCCACTTAGATTCATCAGCTTGCCTTTTCCTTGACGTAGCGGCCCGGCGCAGGTTCCTTGGTCGGATAGTCGGAACTCCCGAGACTGGCACGTGCCACGCGCTGCTTGCCGGCGTATCCCGCCAGCCATTTCGCCCAGAGCGGCCACCAACTGCCGGGTTGTTCGGTGGCAGTTGCCAGCCACTCGTCGGCATTGTCGACTGTGCTCTTGTTGCTCCAGTAGCTGCGCTTGTTCTTGGCTGCCGGGTTGATGACCCCGGCGATATGCCCGCTCGCACCCATCACGAACGTGGTCTTGCCGCCCAGCAGCGCACGCGACTGGTAGGAAGACTTCCATGGCACGATATGGTCCTCGCGCGACGCGTAGAGGAAGGCGGGCATGTCGACACTGCCCAGGTCCACATGCGTGCCGCACATGCCGAGCTTGCCCGGGACACGCAGGCTGTTTTCCAGGTAAAGATTGCGCAAATACCACGCGGCGAAGGGGCCGGGCAGGTTGGTACTGTCCGCGTTCCAGTAGAGCAGGTCGAAGGCCGGTGGTTTGCGGCCCTTGAGGTAATTGCCGACGACGTATTGCCAGATCAGGTCATTGGCGCGCAGCATGGAGAACACCGACGCCAGCTCGCTGCCTTTGAGCAAGCCGCCTTTGCCGATGGTCTGCTCGCGCTGTTGCACCGACTGCTCGTCGATGAAGCAGCCGAGCTCACCCGGTTCCTCGAAATCGAGCAGGGTGGTGAGCAGCGTCAGCGACGCGACCGGGTTTTCACCGCGCGCCTTGGCCACGGCCAGCGCGGAGGTGAGGATGGTGCCGCCGACGCAGAAGCCCAGCGCATTGACCTGTTTCACCTTGCAGATGGCACTGGCCACCTTGAGGGCGGTGAGCGCGCCTTTTTCCAGATAATCGTCCCAGGTCAGGTGGCCATGGGCCTCCTTGGGATTACGCCAGGACACCATGAATACCGTGTTGCCCTGTTCCACCGCGTAGCGCACGAAAGAGTTTTCGGGTTGCAGATCGAGGATGTAAAACTTGTTGATGCAGGGCGGCACCATGACGAGGGGCTTTTCGCCAACCTGATCGGTCGATGGCGAATACTGAATCAACTGGATCAGTTCGTTTTCGAACACGACGGCGCCGGGGGTCGACGCGAGATTGCGGCCGACTTCGAAGGCCGTATCGTCGGTCATCGAGATGCAGCCTTTCCCGATGTCGGCGATAAGATTCTTGATGCCCGCCGTGATGCTCTCGCCCTTGGAGGCCAGTGCGGTCTGGATGAATTCGGGATTGGTGGCAGCGAAATTCGAGGGCGCCATGGCATCGAGGTACTGGCGCGTCATGAAGCGCAAACGGCTTTTTTCCTTGTCGTCGGTGACCTGCATTTCCTCGACGACCCGGCCAAAATACTCGACATTGAGGAGGTAGGACTGGCGCAAGTAATCATAGATCGGGCTTTCGGCCCATTCCGGCGAGGCAAAGCGCCGGTCGCCCGGTTCAGGGACTGCCACGGCGGGAGAAGGTTGCTCGCGCTTGCGGCTGACCTGGGCCTGCCACAACTGGGCATGGCGGGCGGCAAATTCCTGCTGCAGTTTCACCAGGGCTTCCTGAGGCACGACGGCCGTTAGCGCGTTGGGCAACTTGACCGGGCTTTGTTTCTGCAAGGTGGCCTGCTGCGTTGCCATATATTGCGCAAAAGCCTGACTCCAAGCCTGGCTGGCTTGCATCATGGACTGTAGTGCTTGCGCTGAGGGATCGTTGATTTCGGCCATCAAATGCTCCTGGTCTGTGGCCGGTATGGCTGGATCGACCATTCACCGGCAAATTTTGCACTGCAACATAAATGCTGTCAAGGTGAATCCCGCTTCAGGTGTCGCTTCCTGAGCCCTGTTTATTCTCTCACTTCAGCAGGGCGTTGCGCATGCGTTCCAGCGCCTGGTTGAGAAGGGGGCGCGGGCAGCCGAAATTGAGGCGCACGAAACCGCTGGTCGGGCCGGGTTGCCGGCCTGCGACGGGGCTGAAAGCGGCGCCGTCGGAGAGTCCCACGCCGGCCTGTTCGAAGAAGCGCTGCGGGTTGCTTATTCCTCGCGTTCGGCAAAGTTCGCGGGCATCGATCCAGGCCAGGTAGGTCGCCTCGACATGGCTCATGCTCAAGCCGGGTATCTGCCCGATCTGCTGCTCGACGCAATCGCGGTTGCCGCGCAGGTAATCGAGCAGTGCCGCATGCCAGTCGCTGGCGGAACTCAAGGCGGCCTCGGTTGCGGCGAATCCGAGCAGATTGACATGCGGCACGATGCCCTGCATCGCCGTGCGGAAGGCGCGGCGCAACGCACCGTCGGAAATCACCGCAAAGGCGCAGCCCAGACCGGGAATATTGAAGGTCTTGGAGGGCGCCATGAGCGTGATACTGCGCCGCGCGGCATCTGCCGACAGGCTCGCAAAGGGCTGATGCTTCACGCCGGGATCGAGAATCAGGCCGCAATGGATCTCATCCGAGCAGACAATCAGCTTGTGGCGTTCGGCAAATGCTGCGATTTGCTGCAGTTCCCCGGTGCACCAGGCACGTCCGACGGGATTGTGCGGGTGGCACAGCAGCAGCAATTTTGTTGCAGGCGTCACCGCCCTGGCCAGTGCAGCAAAATCCCATTTCCAGCCGTCAGCGCCCAGGGCGAGGGGAACACCAACGACGCGGCGCTGCGCATGACCCGGTGCGGACAGGAAGGGCGGGTAGATCGGCGTGGCGGTGAGGACCTCATCACCAGCGTCACCGACCGCACGGCAGGCCACATTGAGCCCGCTCACCAGTCCCGGCAGCCACACCAGCCAATCGGCCTCGACCTGCCACCGATATTCGCGCAACAGATGCTCCTGCAGCGCACGCGTCAGCGAAGGCTGCGGCGCAGCGTAGCCAAACACGCCATGCGCCACGCGCTGATGCAGTGCTTCAAGCACCGCCGGCGGTGAGGCAAAATCCATGTCGGCCACCCACAGCGGAATCACATCGAGATCGCTGCCGGCGTATTTGCCCCACTTGAGCGAGTCGCTGGTGCGGCGGTCGATGATCCGGTCGAAATCGAAGTTCATAACCCCGGATCCTCCCCCCCACCGCGCAAGGTCGCTTCGATGGTCTTGCGCGTCAGGTGCGGTGCGAACAGTTCGATGAAGACGTAGGCATAGCCGCGCAGCCAGGCGTCCTTGCGCACGCCGATGCGCGTGGTGCTCGACTCGAACAGGTGCGCGGCATCGATCTTGCGCAGTTTCTTGTCCTGCACCGGATCGAAGGCCATCGCCGCCATCAGGCCGATACCCAGGCCCAGCGCGACATAGGTCTTGATGATGTCGGCATCGATGGCAGTCAGCACCACGTTCGGCTCGAGATTGCGCATGGCGAACGCCTGGTTGATCCGGCCGCGTCCGGCAAAGGCCGAGTCATAGGTGACCAGCGGGTAGCGGGCGATGGCTTCGAGCGTGAGCACGCTTTCCTTGAGGATGGGGTGGCGCGGTGGCGCAATGACGCAGTGGTTCCACTGGTAGCAGGGCATCACCGCAAGCTTGTCGGGATAGTGGTCAATCGCTTCGGTGGCGATGGCAATGTCGGAGACTCCGGCAATCACCCATTCGCAGATCTGGGTCGGGTTGCCCTGGTGCAATTCCAGGCGCACTTTCGGGTAGCGCGCCATGAAGGCCTTCACCGCCTGCGGCAGGGCGTAGCGGGCCTGGGTGTGGGTGGTGGCAATGGACAGGCTGCCGCTAGTCTCGTTGCTGAATTCGTCGCCCACCTGCTTGAGGTTGGCCAGTTCGCGCAAGGCACGTTCGGCGACGGCCAGGATCTGGCGGCCCGGATCGGTGATGCCGACGAGCCGCTTGCCATGCCGGATGAAGATGTCGACGCCGAGTTCTTCCTCGAACAGCCGGATCTGCTTGGAGACGCCCGGCTGCGATGTAAACAGGGAGGTGGCCGCATCCGAGATGTTGAGGTTGTTGCGGGCGACTTCATGCACGTAGCGCAGCTGCTGGATGTTCATCGGGTCTATATGTCTAATTGTTATTAGTATTAAACAATAAAGTATTTTGTGCGTCTATAGCCTGTCGCTACGATGCTAGGACAACCAATCCCATTCGGAACTCAGGATGTATCAATACAACGACATAGATCGCCGCCTGGTGCAGGAACGCGTGCTCCAGTTTCGCGACCAGACGCAACGCCATCTGTCCGGCGAACTGACTGTCGACGAATTCCGCCCGCTGCGCCTGCAGAACGGCTTATACGTCCAGCGTCATGCGCCGATGATCCGCCTGGCGATTCCCTATGGCACGCTTTCGAGCAAGCAGTTGCGCACGCTGGCCAGTGTCACGCGGCGCTTCGACCGTGGCTTCGGTCATTTTACGACGCGGCAGAATCTGCAATTGAACTGGGTTGATATCAAGCAGGCGCCGGATCTCCTCGAAGAACTCGCCAGTGCCGACCTGCATGCGATCCAGACCTCGGGCAACTGCATCCGCAATATCACTACCGACCCGCTCGCCGGCGTTGCCCTGCAGGAAGTTGCCGATCCGCGCCCCTGGGCTGAGATCCTGCGCCAGTGGTCGACTTTCCATCCGGAGTTCGCCTACCTGCCGCGCAAGTTCAAGATCGCCTGCAGCGGCGGCGAGGACGATGCGGCCTTTGTGCGTATCCATGACCTGGGCTTTCAAATGGTGCGCGATGCCGATGGGCAACTCGGTTTCCGCGTCTGGGTCGGCGGCGGACTGGGGCGCACCCCGATTCTGGCCAAGGTGCTGCGCGAGTTTCTGCCCTGGCAGCATCTGCTCAGTTATTCCGATGCCGTGTTGCGCATCTACAACCTGTATGGCCGGCGCGACAACAAATACAAGGCGCGCATCAAGATCCTGGTCCAGGCGCTGGGTCTTGAGGAATTCTCACGACAGGTCGAGGAAGACTGGTCCTACCTCAAGGATGGTCCGGCAACCCTGACCGAAGCCGAAGCAGAGCGCATCGCCGCGCATTTCACCCCACCCGCCTACGACACGCTGCCCAGGCTCGATGCCGGCTTCGAGTCTGCCAAACGCCACGATCCGGCCTTCGCCGCCTGGGTCGCACGCAACGTGCATGAACATCGTGTGCCGGGCTACGCTGCCGTGACCCTGTCATTGAAGGCACCAGGACAAGCGCCGGGCGATGCCACGGCCGATCAGATGGATAGCGTCGCCGACTTGGCCGAGCGCTTCGGCTTCGCCGAAATTCGCACTACAGTTCAGCAGAACCTGGTCCTGCCGGACATCGGAAGGCGCGACCTGTTCGCGCTCTGGCAAGCCTTGTGCGGGATCGGCCTGGCCACACCCAACATCGGTCTGCTTACCGACATCGTTTCCTGTCCCGGCGGCGATTACTGCTCGCTCGCCAATGCCAGATCAATTCCCCTGGCCCAGGCGATCCAGCAAAGTTTTAACGACCCGCAGCAACTCGCCGACATCGGCGAACTCAAGCTCAACATCTCCGGTTGTGTCAATGCCTGCGGCCATCATCACGTCGGGCATATCGGCATCCTGGGTGTAGACAAACACGGCGAGGAATTTTTCCAGATTACCCTGGGCGGCGCCTGGGGCATCGAGGCCGCACTGGGCAAGGTCATCGGCCCTTCTCTGGTGGCAGAAGAAGTGCCGCAGGCAATCGGAAAAATCGTCGACACCTACCGCGATCAGCGTCGACCGAATGAACGCTTCATCGATACGCTGAATCGCATCGGACCGGACAGTTTCCGTGATGCGGTGTATCCGGACAGGCTGGATCTGGAATCTGCCAGGGAGGTGTCGAATGGCTAAGCTCATCAAGCAGCGTGCGGTCATCGAAGACAACTGGCAGGTGTTGACCCTTGCTGCCGGAGATGCACCCGAAAGCGTTGCGTTGCCAAACGGACCGGTGCTGGTGCCGTTGCCGGTCTGGCAGGCACGCAAAACCGAACTGCTGGCGCGTCAAGGAGAACCACTCGGCGTCTGGCTCGGACCTGCAGACAATCCTGCGGTGCTGGTCGCCGACCTGGAACGCTTCAGCGTGATCGGCGTGCATTTCCCGCTGGCCAGCGACGGCCGTGGTTATTCCATCGCCACCCTGCTGCGTACCCGCCTGGGCTATCGCGGCGAACTGCGCGCCTTTGGTGGCATCGGCCGCGATCACCTTCACTACCTGCAACGCGTCGGCTTCGACGCCTTCGTGGTGGATCACCCCGAAAAAGCCAGCGCCAGTCTCGACGATTTTTCCGAGGCTTACCAGGTCTCTGTCAACCAGCCGCTGCCGCTGTTCCGTCGCCAGGCGCTGAAAGCCTGAGCCGAGATGAGCATCCTCCAGGAAGATCCGGCACTGCTTGATGAGGTTGTGGAAAAAACCGCACAGCTCCGTGCCCTGCTGTCCGGGATCGCCCAGGAGTATGCCCCGGCGGTGTTTGCCAGCAGCCTCGGTGCCGAGGACATGCTGCTGACCGACGTCATCGTCAGGGATAAATTCAGCATCGAAATCTTCTCGCTCGACACCGGTCGGCTGCCTGCCGAGACTTACGACCTGATGGGGCGCCTGCGCCGCCATTACGGCCTGACGCTGAAACTTTACTACCCGCGCCACGACCTCGTCGAAGCCTACACGCGCGAGCACGGCATCAACGGCTTTTACGACTCCATCGAACTGCGCAAGGGCTGCTGCCAGGTGCGCAAGGTCGAGCCGCTCACTCGTGCGCTCGCCGGCAAGAAGGCCTGGATTACCGGGTTGCGCGCTGAACAGGCTGCAACCCGCGCCGGCCTGCCGTTGCAGGAGTTCGACAGCAGCAACCGGCTGGAGAAGTTCAACCCGCTCGCCGACTGGAGCGAGGGCGAGGTCTGGACTTACCTCCATGCCCATCAGGTACCCTACAACAAGCTGCATGAAAAGAATTACCCGAGCATCGGCTGCGCACCCTGCACCCGCGCCATCGGGCCGGGCGAGCATGTCCGGGCCGGGCGCTGGTGGTGGGAAAGCCCGGATGGAAAGGAATGCGGGCTTCATCGCATTTCCGTCCGGGATTCGTCGGAGGCTAACATTGGCGAAGCCGATGTTAAGGCGCCGCAAGGCGACGGCCGATGACAAATATGACCACTTCGAAGGAATGCGGGCTGCATGTTCGCAATGCTTGACCGAAAAGATCATGACAACCACTTTGCTGACCCGTCCCATGCTTGACCATCTCGACTGGCTCGAAGCCGAAGCAATCCACATCCTGCGCGAAGTCGCCGGTCAGTGTGCCAATCCGGCGCTGCTGTTTTCCGGCGGCAAGGATTCGATCTGCCTGTTGCGGCTGGCCGAAAAAGCCTTTCGTCCCGGCCGCTTTCCCTTCCCGCTGCTGCACATCGACACCGGCCACAACTACCCCGAAGTCATCGCCTTTCGCGACCACCGCGCGACAGAACTTGGCGAACGCCTGCTGGTACGCTCTGTGGAAGACTCGATGCGGCGTGGCAGCGTGGTGCTCAAATCTCCCGATGAGTCGCGCAACAAGCATCAGTCGGTGACCCTGCTCGAAGCCATCGAGGAATTCGGTTTCGATGCCTGCATCGGCGGTGCGCGTCGCGACGAGGAGAAGGCCCGCGCCAAGGAGCGCATCTTTTCCTTCCGCGACGAATTCGGTCAGTGGGATCCCAAGAACCAGCGGCCGGAACTCTGGGATCTTTACAACGCCCGCAGCCACAAGGGCGAAAACATCCGCGTCTTTCCGATCTCCAACTGGACCGAACTCGACGTCTGGCAGTACATCCAGCGCGAACAACTGGAACTGCCTTCGATCTACTTCGCCCACCCGCGCCAGGTGGTGCGTCGCAAAGGCCTGCTGCAGCCGATCACCGACCTGACACCGGCCAAGCCGGGCGACGTGGTGGAAACACTCAGCGTGCGCTTCCGCACCGTCGGTGACATCCCCTGCACCGCACCGGTCGAATCGGACGCCGACAGCGTTGCACTCATCATCGCTGAGACGGCCGCGACCACCATCACCGAACGCGGCGCGACGCGGCTCGATGACCAGACCTCGGATGCTTCGATGGAACAACGCAAGAAAGAAGGGTATTTCTGATGAGCGCACCGGAACATCTGCCGGAGGTCGATCGCGGCCTGCTGCGCTTTCTTACCTGCGGCAGCGTAGATGACGGCAAGAGCACGCTGATCGGACGCCTGCTGTTTGATACCAAGACCATCCTCGCCGACACGCTGCACGCCATTGGGCGCACCTCGCAGCAGCGCGGCTTGGAGGCGCTCGACCTGTCGCTGCTGACCGACGGCCTGCAAGCCGAGCGCGAGCAGGGCATCACCATCGACGTCGCCTACCGTTATTTCAGCACCGGCACGCGCAAGTACATCATCGCCGATGCACCAGGCCACGAACAATACACGCGCAACATGGTCACTGCCGCGTCCACCGCCGACCTGGCCATTATCCTGGTCGATGCGCGCAAAGGCGTGCTGACCCAGACCCGGCGCCATTCGACGATCACCCACCTGATGGGCATCCCGCATTTGCTGGTGGCGGTGAACAAGATGGACCTGGTCGGCTACCAGCAAAAAGTGTTTCAGCGCATTCAGGACGACTATCTCGATTTCGCCCGCCAGATCGGCATCGCCGCTGTCAGTTTCATTCCGCTCTCGGCACTGACCGGCGAGATGATCGTGAGCCGTGGCGACAACCTGGGCTGGTACACCGGCCCGAGCCTGCTGGAGATTCTGGAAAGCGCCTCTGGCGCCTCGGCCGATCCGGCCAATCGCGACGCCCGCTTTCGTTTCCCCGTGCAGTATGTCTGCCGTCCACAGCAGTCGGATGATTCGCTATTGCACGATTACCGAGGTTTCATGGGGCGCATCGAATCCGGCGAGATCGCTGTCGGCGACGAGGTGATCCACCTACCCTCCCAGTTGAAGACCCGCATCAAGGATATCCAGATCGCCGGAAAATCGTTGCCCGCGGCCTTTGCCGAACAGTCCGTGACGCTGCTGCTGGCCGATGAAATCGATATCTCGCGCGGCGACATGCTGGTGAATACAGGCGCAGTGCCGGAATCGCGCCAGTCCATCAGCGCCAATCTGTGCTGGCTTTCCGAGACGCCGCTCGACCCGCAGCGGCGTTACCTGGTGCGCCATACGACCCGCGAAACCAAGGCCAAGCTGGAGCGCATCGACAGCCGGCTGAACATCAACACCCTGGAACACGAACAGGCGACCGGCCTGGCCATGAACGACATCGCCCAGGTCACCCTGCGCCTGGCCAAACCGCTGTTTGCCGACAGCTATGCCGAGAACCGCGCGACAGGCGCTTTCATCATCATCGACGAGTCGACCAACAACACGGTTGGCGCCGGCATGATCATTTAACAACCTCACACAGGAGACTGACATGTCCAACTGGTTTACCGACAACTCGCAATCCATCGGCCGCACACCGCTGATCAAGCTCAATCGCATCGGCGACGGCGCCAGGGCCACCATCCTGGCCAAGATCGAAGGCCGCAACCCGGCTTATTCAGTGAAGTGCCGCATCGGCGCGGCGATGGTGGCTGACGCGGAAAAGCGCGGCCTGCTCGGCCCCGGCAAGGAACTGGTGGAACCTACCAGTGGCAATACCGGCATTGCGCTGGCGTTCGTCGCCGCTGCCAAGGGCATCCCGTTGACCCTGACCATGCCCGAGACCATGAGCATCGAACGGCGCAAGCTGCTCACCGCCTTCGGCGCCAAACTGGTCCTGACCGAAGGCGCCAAGGGCATGCCCGGCGCCATCGCCAGGGCGGAAGAAATTGCCGCTTCCGATCCGGGCAAGTACGTGCTCCTGCAGCAGTTCAAGAATCCCGCCAACCCGGCGATCCATGAAGCCACCACCGGCCCGGAAATCTGGAACGATACCGACGGCCAGGTCGATATCCTGGTCTCGGGTGTCGGCACCGGCGGCACCATCACCGGCATCTCGC
This sequence comes from Sterolibacterium sp., assembly GCA_041674465.1. Classification (GTDB taxonomy): domain Bacteria; phylum Pseudomonadota; class Gammaproteobacteria; order Burkholderiales; family Rhodocyclaceae; genus JACRAR01. The sequence goes on along the minus strand of JBAYVV010000068.1, from coordinate 7,197 downwards.
GCTACATCAAGAAAACCCGTGGCAAGGCGATCCAGTCGGTGGCGGTCGAACCCACGGCCAGTCCGGTGCTGACCCAGAAACGCAACGGCGAGCCGAACAAGCCGGGTCCGCACAAGATCCAGGGCATCGGCGCCGGCTTCGTGCCGGACGTGCTCGACCTGTCCCTGGTCGATGCAATCGAGCAAGTCAGCAACGAGGATGCCGTGCTCTTTGCACGTCGCCTGGCGAAAGAGGAGGGCATTATTTCCGGCATCTCCTGCGGCGCTGCAGCCGCGGTCGCCGTGCGTATCGCGCAGCGTCCGGAAAACGCCGGCAAGACCATCGTCGTGATCCTGCCGGACTCCGGCGAGCGCTATCTTTCCTCCATCCTTTTCGAAGGCATCTTCGACGCCACCGGCCTGGCGATTTAAGCCAGCCCCGTTTCATTCGCGGGCTTCAGCGGTGTTTTCCGCTGAAGCCCGCGCCTTTTTGTCTGATGCAATATTGATCTGCCCGCAGCGAATAAGCTTCTGAATTTTTCTTGGTTCGCAAACGCAGTCAAGCCGAATACATTCATCTCTTCAAACCATTTTCGATGGAGAAACCCATGATTCGCTTGCTGCTGCTCACCCTTGCCCTGCTTGTCACACCGCTGGCTCATGCGGATGTCGAGTTGCTCAACGTTTCCTACGATCCGACGCGCGAGCTGTATCAGGATTTCAATGCGGCTTTCGCCAAATACTGGAAAGCCAAGACCGGCGAAACGGTCACTGTCCGCCAGTCCCACGGAGGATCAGGCAAGCAGGCACGCGCCGTGATCGACGGACTCGAAGCCGATGTCGTCACGCTGGCGCTGGCCGGCGACATCGACGCCATTGCCGAGAAGGGAATTCTCGGCGCCGACTGGCAAAAGAAACTGTCGCACAACGCTTCTCCCTATACGTCCACCATCGTGCTGCTGGTGCGCAAGGGCAATCCGAAAGGCATCAAGGACTGGGGCGACCTGGCGAAACCGGGAATCGATGTGATCACCCCCAATCCCAAGACTTCCGGCGGCGCGCGCTGGAACTATCTCGCGGCCTGGGGTTATGCGCTCAAGCAACCGGGCGGCACTGAAGCCAAGGCCGAGGAATTCATCAGGAAGGTGTTCGGTAACGTCAAAGTGCTTGATTCCGGCGCGCGCGGTTCCACCACGACCTTTGCCGAACGTGGCATCGGCGATGTATTGATCGCCTGGGAAAACGAGGCTTATCTCGCGGTCAGGGAACTTGGTCCGGAGAAATTTGAAATCATTACGCCGTCCGTGTCCATCCTTGCCGAACCTCCCGTGGCCATCGTGGACAAAGTGGTCGACAAGAAGGGCACGCGCAAGGCGGCCACCGAATACCTGAACTACCTGTATACCCTGGAAGGTCAGGAAATTGCGGCAAAGAACTACTACCGCCCGACCGATAAGAAGGTAGAGGCGAAATATGCCAAGCAGTTTGCCAACGTGAAACTCTTCAGGATCGACGAAGTGTTCGGCGGCTGGGCCAAGGCGCAGAAAACCCACTTCGCCGATGGCGGCGTCTTTGACAAAATCTACGCCAAATAATTTTCGCAGCGGTCTGCCATGAAGGACGTCACGTTGATCGCTCCTGGGGCGCGGTTGGGAACCTGTTCTTGCTGCTTGTGCAATTCCTGTTCAAGTGTTCGATAATCCACGGATACGCCAACCGGATGTGCTTCCATGTGCCAACTGCTGGGAATGAATTGCAATGTGCCCACCGACATCTGCTTTTCCTTCACGGGGTTCCAGGCGCGCGGCGGCGCGACCGATGTGCATCGCGATGGCTGGGGCATCGCCTTTTTTGAAGGCCGCGGCGTGCGGGTTTTCCTCGATCCGCAACCTTCCTGCCAATCGCCGGTCGCCGAACTGGTGCGAAATTATCCGATCCGGTCACTCAACGCCATCGCCCATATCCGCAAGGCAACCCAGGGACCGGTCGGGCTAGAGAATACCCATCCCTTTATGCGCGAACTCTGGGGTCGTTACTGGATCTTTGCCCACAACGGCAATTTGGATAATTACGTGCCGACCCTCGACGGCAGTTTCCTGCCGGTGGGGCAGACGGACAGCGAGCGCGTCTTTTGCCATTTGCTGCAGACCCTGCGCCAGCGCTTCCCGCTCGGAACGCCGGAACGCAGCGAACTGCGCGCAACTCTGGAGGACTTTGCGGCACAAGTGAGGCCGCACGGCCCCTTCAATTTTCTGCTGTCGAATGGCAACTGCCTGTTCGCTCACCGTTCCACGGATCTGCACTTCATCATCCGTCAGGCGCCTTTCGCCGTGGCCCACCTCAAGGACCAGGATGTCGCGGTCGACTTCAGTGAGGTGACTTCTCCCGAGGATCGCGTCGCATTGATCGCCACCCTGCCGCTGACCGACAACGAGACCTGGACGCCGCTGCCGATCGACAGCGTGGTGATGTTTGCCGAGGGTGCGTATTACGCGACCTGACTCAAAGCAGTGATTGCAATGCAATCACTGCTTTGATATGCTGCTATCAATGATTCCAATCAAGGAGGCGACTATGGCGACCAATCTTGTAGTTCGAAATGTTGACGAAGATGTTGCCTTGGCTCTGAAACAAATGGCGGCGGCACATGGCCGAAGCGCGGAAGCAGAGCATCGCGAGATTTTAAGATCAGCTCTGCAGCGCCCGAAGCGTCGGTCTGTTGCGGAGATTTTCGCGAGCATGCCCAATGTTGGCGAAGACGCCGACTTCAACTGTCGAAACAGGTAGGCGTCGACATGTACTTGGTGGACACCAATGTCATCAGTGAAGCTCGGAAAGGAAAAAAAGCGAACTCCGGTGTTCTAAAGTTTTTCCGGACGATCGAAGCTGAAGACCTCTACCTGTCTGTGCAATCAATCGGTGAAATTCGAAGAGGGCTGGAGAATATCAAGCATCGCGGTGATCTTCCTCAGGCCAGGAAGCTTGAAAAATGGCTTGATCTGGTCGTGGCAGACTACAGCGACAGGATATTGAGTTTCGATGAAGAATGCGCTCAGGTGTGGGGCCGGCTGATGTCACCGCATCATGAACATCCAATCGACAAACAGATTGCGGCGATAGCGCTGATTCATGACTTGACCGTGGTCACCCGCAATGTCGATGATTTTCGCGGAACAGGTACGAGAGTAAACAATCCCTTCGTTTAACAACTCGGATCGACCCATATTAAGCATGGTGCCGAGGTTGGCAGGAGATATAGGGGAAGCCTACGAAGGTTTTCTGCTATGGATATTTCCATGAGGAAATATGTTGGTCATTTCCTGGGCAGAAGATGTCTTTATAAGGAATAATTGCATCCCACTTCGCAGATCGATTGCTAGACGCCACTCCTGCTGTACTACTGAATCCAATCATGCTGAGAATTGCCATCAACGGCTACGGCCGCATCGGGCGCTGCTTTTTGCGCGCTTTGTACGAATCGCCGCTACGCCAGGAGATTGCCGTTGTCGCCATCAACGAACCGGCCGATCTTGAAAGCATGGCCTACCTGACCCGCTTCGATTCGACCCATGGCCGTTTCCCCGGGAAGGTGGATATCCGCAATGGACATCTTCGCGTTGATGACGATGTGATCGAGATATTTCATGCGCGCACGGCGGCGGCTATCGACTGGCGCCACCTGAAGATCGACCTGCTGGTGGAAGCGTCCGGGCAGTACGCCTATCGTCACGAACTCGAAGCCTTCCTCGCAGCGGGCTGCCCCAGGCTGCTGCTGTCCCATCCGGGCCATAGCGCAGCCGACGTGGACCGCACCATCGTTCAGGGTATGAATCACGAATCACTGGCGGGGTATGAACGCCTGGTCTCCGCCGCCTCCTGCACCACCAACGCCATCGTGCCGGTGCTGGCGCTACTCGATCGGGAGTTCGGCATCAATCATGCGTTGCTCACCACGTTGCACTCGGTCATGAACGATCAGCCGCTGATCGACGGCTACCATCATGATGACTTGCGCCGTACCCGGTCGGCGATGCAATCGCTGATCCCGGTGGCCACCGGCCTGGCACGTGGCGTGACGCGGCTCCTGCCTGAACTGGCGGGGCGCGTCGAAGCCAAGGCCATTCGGGTGCCGATTGCCAATGTGTCGTCCATCGATCTGGCGGCGACGCTGCTTAGGCCGGCCACGGCAGATGAAATCAATGCCAGGCTGCGCCAGGCGGCACTTGCCAGCTATCCGGGATTGCTGTCCTGCACCGAGGAACCGCACGCCTCGATCGATTTCAATCATAGCCCGCAATCGGCCATTGTCGATAGCGGCCTGACGCGGATGAGCGGCGACCGCCTGGCAAATCTGTTCATCTGGTTCGACAACGAATGGGGCTTCGCCAACCGCATGCTCGAATTGGCGGCGTACTGGGGACGACGGTTTTAGCTGCGGTCAGAACGGCCTTACATTTTCCAGCCATAGGACAGGCCAAGAATATGTTCCTCAAGATAGCCGCTCGCTTCGCCGCCGCCGAGCGCTGCCGGGATTGAACCCCTGCCTTTTGCCGTGTTCCTCGGCGCGCGCACATAGGTCGCGCTGAGTTCTGCGCCGCTGCCAGTTTTCCAGGTCGCGCCGCAAGTCAGGTGATCCTTTACGACCGCAGGTGCCACAATGTTGAAGAAGTTCTGGTCGGCGGGAATCGGATTGCCGTTGTGGCTGTAACCGCCACGCAGCGTCAGGTCCTTGCTGACCTCGTAGCTGACGCCGAACTTGGTCGCGGTGATGTCCTTCCAGCCAAAGCCGCCACCGTTGGGTGAACCGAGTTGATTGCCCAGCACGGTCAGGTTGGACAGCGGATTGGCTATCGAGCGCACACCACCGTATTTGATTTCCTGGATGTCGGTTGCGAAGGTCAGGGCGGGAGTGATCTTGTAGGCGATGCCAATGCCATAAGTCTGGGGAACATCGAAGTTGCCGGCGCCGGCCAGCAATCCCTTGTACTTGTCGAACTTGGTGGTGCTGACCTTTGACACCCAGGTCGCGCCCAGGCTCAGTTCTGGCGTCATCTGGCCGATCCAGCCCAGGCGCAGGCCCCAGCCGGTGGAGGTGTCCACACCGCGGTCAGTGACATAACCCGGGTAGGCGCTGAATACCGCGTTGTCGAAGGCGCTGAGGCCCTTGACCTTCAAGCGTTGGTAGATGAAATTCACACCGGCGCCGAATGCATGCTGTTCATTGGGTTTCCACGCCACGGAAGGCGAGATCGCCAACTGCAGCAGATTGACACCGGCACTTCCTTGCGAACCAAATGCGCCAAAGGGATTGCGGGCGTAATCGATATTCAGGCCGCCGTAGCCGTAGACCGCGACACCAGCGCTGGTGGCATTCGAGAGTTGCTTCGTATAACCGAATTCAGGAATGAGGAAGTGTTTTCTGTCATTGCCGTCATAGCTGTCCGAGGCGCCCGGGACAGCGTTGCCGGTGATCGCAGCCCCGCGTCTGGGCAAGAACCAGGACAGGCCGAAGTCGATGCGGTCGCCCACAAATCCCGTTCCGGCTGGGTTGTTGGCGCCGGCCAGGGCATCCTGGGGCAGCGCGATGCCGACACCGGCAAGCGCCTGCGCTTTCAAACCGTAGCCATTGACCAGATACCCGTTGGTGGCATGAGCGGCAGCCGGTGCAAGCAAGTACGTGAAAAGCGCGGCGACCAGAATGCGGCGAGTCGGGAATGAGAACTTCATGGCGCGATCCTTGTGGGGTTTTGATAACGCCCCTGATTCTATCCAAACTCAGGTTCGTGTCGCTCTACTACGCGGTAACTTCCCGGCACACCCTTAACCATCCCGCTCAGTCGATAGCGGGCGACATGCTTTGCGCATCGAAGAATTCGAAGCGGTTCTTGCCTTTCCGCTTGGCCCGGTACATCGCGTGATCGGCATGACGCAGCAAGCTGTCCGCGTCGACATTATCCTGGGGATAGAGGGTGACGCCGATGCTGGCGGAAACGGTGGCGTTGCCTCCGGCGAGGTCTACAGGCCGGTTCAGTGCCTCCAGGATGCGTTGCAGGGCGATGCGGCATTCCTCGATTTCATCTAGTCCGAGCAAGAGCAGGACGAACTCGTCGCCTCCCAGCCGCGCCACCGTATCGCTGCCCCGCAGGCAGGATTGCAGGCGGGCGGCAATCTCCACCAGCAGCCGGTCTCCCGCTTCATGTCCCAGGTTGTCATTGACGGTCTTGAACCCGTCCAAGTCCAGGTAGCAAACCGCCAGCATGCCATGTGAGCGGCCAGTCTGGGCGATCGCCTGGCGCATGCGGTCGGCCAGCAGCGTCCGGTTGGGGACGTCCGTCAGCACATCGTAATGGGCAATCCGTTCCAGTCGCTGTTCATGCTCCTTCGTGGCGGTAATGTCGGAAAGAACCCCAACGTAGTGACTGACAGTGCCGGAGGTATCCCGCACGACGGATATCGTCAGACGCTCGGCATAGATTCGTCCATCCTTCCGTCGATTCCACACCTCTCCCTGCCAATGGCCGTCGCTGGCGATGGCTTGCCACATGGCGGCATAGAACTCCGGCGACTGCCGATCGGATTTCAGGATGCGCGGTGTCTTGCCCAGCACTTCGGCGCGGGAGTAGCCCGTGGTCTCGCAGAATGTCGCGTTGATATCCAGAATGCGTTGCTCGGGATCGGTGATACAGATTCCCTCATGCGCATTCTCGAACACGCTGGCCGCGAGGCGCAGTTGGGCTTCGACCGTCTTGCGCTTGGAGATATCTTGGACCGAACCCAGGGAGCGACGTGGTTTGCCGCCGGCGTCGTAGTCGGTTTCCCAGCGCGCATGCAGTTGCTTGATGCGTCCATCGGCGAGCAGGACGCGATGCTCGATCTCGCCGGGAACACGGCGGGCAACCGAGTCCCGGTAGGCCCGATCAACCATTGCCCGGTCGTCGGGATGGATAGCGTCGAGGTAAGCTTCATAAGACATGGTGCGGATGCTGGTTTCCCGCTCAAAAATGCGATCACTGGCGTCCGACCAGGTCAGCAGGTTCCGTCCCAGGTCGAGTTCCCAACTCCCCAGACGGGCGAGTCGCTGTGCTTCGTCGAGTTGTTGCCTTTGCTGGCCAACCAATTGGCGCGAGTACCGCATGTTCTTGAGATAGATTGCACTGCTGGTAAAGCCTGCAAGCAGAATAATCCCAAGGCTGGCAAGGAAGGCAAAATCGACATTGCT
>JBAYVV010000067.1:0-20334 GCA_041674465.1 Sterolibacterium sp. | reverse complement strand
TGTCTGGTGCCCATAGCAAGGTGGAACCACCCCTTCCCATCTCGAACAGGACCGTGAAACGCCTCCCGCGCCAATGATATTGCACACTCCGTGTGAGAAAGTAGGTCAGCGCCAGACTCCCCCCAATCCCACCACCAAAGCCCTCTCCTTGAGGGCTTTGGTGCTTCCGGGGATGCATCCTGCTGGATGCCCAGTTCCATCGGGTAGAATGTTCCAGATTGGAACAACAACTTTTACATGAAAACTACATTTCTGGATTTTGAGCAGCCCATTGCTGAACTCGACGCCAAAATCGAAGCCTTGCGTTTTGCGCAGGAAGATTCAGCAGTAGATATTTCAGATGAAATTGGGCGGCTGGCAATTAAAAGTCAGAGCCTGACCAAGGACATCTATGCCAAATTGACGCCATGGCAAATAGCCCAGGTGGCCAGGCATCCGCAGCGTCCCTATACGCTGGATTATGTCGAGCAGATTTTTACCGACTTCGAGGAACTGCACGGAGATCGCAGTTTTTCTGACGACAATGCAATCGTTGGTGGCCTGGCCCGTTTCAACGGCCAATCGGTGATGATTATCGGCCATCAAAAGGGCCGGGATACCAAGGATAAGATATTCAGAAACTTTGGCATGCCACGACCTGAAGGCTATAGAAAGGCCTTGCGGTTGATGCGTCTTGCGGAAAAATTCTCAATTCCGGTGTTTACATTCGTGGATACTCCCGGCGCTTATCCCGGCATCGATGCGGAAGAGCGTGGTCAGTCCGAGGCAATCGGCCGTAACTTGATGGTCATGTCTGAACTCAGGGTGCCGTTGATTTCCACCATCATCGGAGAGGGCGGCTCAGGAGGGGCGCTGGCGATTGCTGTTGGGGACTGTGTCTTGATGTTGCAGTACTCGACCTACTCGGTCATTTCTCCCGAGGGTTGCGCCTCTATACTCTGGAAAAGTTCAGAGAAGGCCAATGAGGCCGCCGAAACCATGGGCATCACTGCTGCGCGGTTGAAGACTCTTGGCCTGATTGATCGCGTGGTCACTGAGCCCTTGGGCGGAGCGCACCGCGACCCACGCAGCATGTCGGGTTCACTTAAGAAAGCTTTGCAGGACGCTTTGCGGCAGGTATCAGATCTTTCTCCTACAGACCTAGTAGAACGTCGCAATGCGCGTCTGTTGGGCTATGGCAAATTCAAGGAACAACGAGTCGCCTGACTTGCTCGTCGACGGTGTTGCCGCATTTCTGCGACACCATCTAGAGTCTGATCAGAAGCTAGTCCTCGGTTTATCCGGGGGCAGAGATTCGATTGCGCTGCTGCATATCCTGAAGAACTTGCGGAGCCGACTCGATTTTCATTTGAGCGCCTGCCATGTCAATCATGGCCTGAGCCCCCGTGCCGAAGAGTGGCAGTTATTTTGCCATCGCGTCTGCGCGGAATGGAAAATACCGTTGACTACCAACGTTATCGAAGTACCCCGTAGATCTGCGGAAGGGCTTGAGGCAGCAGCGCGTATCAGACGTTACGCCGCATTCAGTGAACTATCTGCAGATTGGCTTGTTCTTGCACAGCATCGCGGCGATCTGGTAGAGACAACCCTGTTTAATTTGCTGAGAGGCACCGGCTTGGCCGGGATGGCTAGCATGCCGGAGACCCGCGTGCTTCGTCCAGGTCTCAGCTTGCTGCGCCCATTGTTGGGCGTGGCCCGCTCCGACATCGATACCTATTTGCAGCGGCACCAACTGGAATGGGTGGAAGACGAGAGCAATCGGGATACCGGCTTTTCGCGCAATTTTCTTCGGCATGAGGTTTTGCCGCTATTGCAATCCCGTTTCCCTGCGACAGAAAAAAAACTGGCGTCTACTGCAGCGCACTTTGCCGAGGCCAAGCTACTCCTGGACCAACTGGCAATGCTCGATTTGGGCGAACATCCACCAGAGTTTCCATTGCCAATTGAATGCATTACACGTCTTTCCGAGCCGCGCGGCCGAAACTTGTTGCGCTTCCTTCTTTTTCGGCACAATACCGGAATTCCCAGTGAGGAACGCTTGATCGAGGCCGTGCGGCAACTGCTGGAAGCCAAGCAGGACAGTCATCCTGCAGTGATTTTCGGCGACAAGCGGTTGTGTCGCAAGCGGGGCAGAGTGCATCTTGAACCGATCAACCCAGTTCAGGGCCTGAACCTGCCTAGCTGATTCTGTCGAGAGCGCGGGCTAATGGTTCTTTATACCAGCCAACAGTTGTGCCAAATCGACTGCCGAACGAACCCCCATTTTTTCAAATATCCTGGCACGGTGTACCTCGACTGTGCGCATGGCAATCTGCATTTCGTCGGCGATGACCTTGTTGTATTTTCCGGCAAGTATGAGCTGCATGACCTGGTACTCTCTGGGCGAGAGCTGCGCCATTCGAGTGGATATTTCGTCACTCTGGATTTGCCGGCTACGCCGCGCCAAATCAGCGGCCATGGCAGCAATGACACGGTCTACCAGGCTGTTGTCATCAAATGGTTTTTCCAGAAAATCGTAGGCGCCTTTTTTCAAGGCAGCCACAGCCTGGGGAATATCGCCATGCCCTGTCAGGAAAATGACCGGCATAAGACTGCGACGTGCCTGCAAGTGATCGAACAACTCCAACCCGCTCATTCCGGGCATGCGTATGTCGAGTATCAGGCAACCGCTCAAAGTTTCGTGCCACTCGGCAAGAAAAGATTCAGCGCTGGGCCATGTGGCTGTCTTGACTTGGCGAGAACGTAGCAGCCAAATCAAGGCATCGCGCATTGCCTCGTCATCGTCAACGATATGGGCGAGCGGCTCGTTCATGTTGATAATTTGGAACGAATCGGTAAAGTCAGTTTGAATATGCTGCCTCCGCCCGGCTTAGGTTCATGCCATAAGCGGCCGTAGTGACTTTCAATGATGGAACGGCAGATATTGAGCCCCATGCCCATGCCTTCAGATTTTGTGGTGAAGAATGGCAGAAATATTTTATCCAGATCGTTCTCTGCGATACCACTTCCACAATCTGAAACTGCTACGCACAATTGCTGGTCACCGGCTGTCGCAGAATATGTTGCCAAAATTTCGAGTACTCGTTTCTCTGCGGGGGTTGTTTGCATGGCTTCGATCCCGTTTTTGATCAGATTGACGAGTACCTGCTCCAGAAGAACCCGATCTCCCTGAATCTTGGGTAGTGCCTCAGCCAGTTTGACTCTAATCTCCACATTGGTTTTGCGAGCCTCTCCATCGAAAAGACCGGCAGCATCGCTGATGATTTCTCCCATGTTGCAGGAAACCTGGTGCGGCTCACTGCGGCGAACGAATTCGTAGATACGGCGTATGACTGCGCCTGCTCTATGCGCCTGCTTGCCGATTTTTTGCAGTGCCTCGACCAGATCCGCCTGCTGTAACCCGGCCTGTTCGATCCGATTCAGGCAGCCTGTGCTGTAACTGGATATGGCTGCGAGGGGTTGATTCAACTCATGCGCCAGGCTTGACGCCATTTCGCCCATCGCGACCAGGCGTGCTGTGAATTGCAACTTTTCTTCCTGTTGTCTGGCTATTTCCTCAATCCGCTTGTTCTCGGTGATATCAAGCACGGAACTGAGCCAGCCAAAATGTTTGCCATCCCCATCAATTAGAGGTGCCGCGTGCAGCATGCACTGTACGGCGCGGCCATCCTTGTGCCTGAGTTGCGTTTCATAGCCTGAAGGTGGAGTCGCCGTGTCGCTTATGAGATTCAACTTTTCCAGGTTGTTGTCCTTACCGGTCTGATCCTGAAAGAAAGCAGGAGATTCCTGGCTGACAATCTCTGCCGCGCTGTATCCAACCATGCGACAGAAGGCCGGGTTGACATACATGATTCGGCCGTCAAGATCTCTAGCTAACAAGCCAGTGGCCAGAGAATCTTCCATGGCGGTTCGGAATGCATATTCTTTACGCAGAGCCTGCTCGGCGACGAGGCGCCATTGCATATGCCGGCGCAAAGCCCACAGGCTCCAAAGCATGGTTACGGCCAGGACCACTGCAGTCAATATCAACAGGTTGCGTGCCAAGGAAGTTTTGAGTTCATAAGCCTCGGCGCGAAGAAGCAGGCCGTGCCCGGGTGGATCAAATGCAATCTGATAGGACATTTGAGAATTTACCGCGGTGACCAGGGATTTCTTTCCCAGAACGCCGCCGTCATCAGCGATACTGATGCTATATCGCTCGGCCAGCCACCACGGCACCAATTCGTCCAGAATGCGTCGTATCGAGTAAGTTGCGACAATCATGCCGTCATAGTGACCATTGCTGAACTGAGGTACATGTACTTCGAACTGGGCATCGCCATGCACGATAGCGTATGTCGGGCTGTAGGTGGGCTTGAGGAGGGCACGGGCCAGCCGCAGTGTTTCCGTCATCGGGATCGCCGGAGTGGCTTCTCCAACGGCAACGGCATCCGTGGTGGATGTGGGCAAAGCTGCGCGCAGGGCGCCGGATTTATCAAGCCATAAAATTTGTCTCAGACCGCTCTGGTTCGAGAGTAAGGAACTGGCGCTTGGCGTAAATGCCCTGAAATCTTTGTTGGCATGCGCGAGGTCTATTGACAGTTGTTGAATGCGCTCTTCGTTCCGCGTCAAGTGAAAGCGTATTTCCTGTTCCAGCCAAAGCATGTCACTGATGAGCGTCGTGCGTTGATCTTCCATGTCAGTGCGCCACGAGATCCACAGCAGGGAAGTCAGAGAGATCAGAAAAATTGCCAGTGCCGTGCGTGGCAGCCACCACATCCAGCCGGATGCTGCCGGTATGGCTGCCAGTGGTAGGGATGATCGCATCGAATGTTTGGAATCGAGCATTCCCTCCATAGTAGCGCGAGTCCGCGTACAGCGCTCACTGCGGATATCCACAATTGTCGAAATTTGCCAAGCAGTCAAGAATCCAGCACACTTCGATTGCGCGCAATCGATAAATTACTAACTAAGGAGGATATAAGCGTGAAAATTCAAAATTTACTGCTTGGTATTGCAGCTGCTGTCTTGGCGTTTTCTGCGACTGCTCAGCAACCCATCGTGATCAAGTTCAGCCATGTTGTTGCGGCGGATACTCCAAAGGGCAAGGCCTCGGAATTCTTTGCAAAGAAAGCGGCTGAACTCACCAAGAACAAAGTCAAGGTTGAGGTCTATCCCAACAGTGCCTTGTACAAGGACAAGGAAGAAATGGAGGCACTGCAACTGGGTGCGGTTCAGATGCTGGCGCCATCACTCGCAAAATTTGGTCCTTTGGGAGCCAAGGAATTTGAGGTCTTCGATTTCCCTTATATTTTTGACGACACTGCTGATTTGCATAAAATAACTCAAGGCGCGATTGGTGCGGCTATCCTTGCCAAGCTTGAGCCGAAGGGCATTAAGGGGCTGGCCTTTTGGGACAATGGCTTTAAATCTTTTTCGGCAAATACGCCAATCAAGACGCCTGCGGACCTCAAGGGCAAGAAGTTGCGCATTCAATCGTCTAAAGTTCTTGAAGAGCAAATTCGTTCCGTTGGCGGATTGCCGCAAGTGATGGCTTTCTCCGAGGTGTATCAGGCATTGCAAACCGGGGTTGTGGACGGCACAGAAAACCCGATATCGAATTTTGAAACTCAAAAAATGTACGAAGTACAGAAGCATTTGTCTCTCACCAATCATGGTTACCTCGGCTATGCCGTGATCGTGAACAAGAAATTCTGGGAAGGCCTTCCTGCCGATGTGCGCGGCCAGCTCGAGCAGGCCATGAAGGAAGCCACGGCCTATGCGAACAAGATCGCCCAGGAAGAAAACGACAATTCGCTTGAAAAAGTCAAGAAGAGCGGCAAGACCACGATCTATACACCAACCAAGGAAGAGAAGATGGCTTTCAAGAAAGCCATGGCGCCGACTCACAGCAAAATGGCTGATCGTGTTGGCAAGGAACTGTTACAGAGCATCTATAAAGAGACCGGGTTCGATCCGAACACCATCTGAGCAAACCCAAAATAGTGCGGCCTCTTTGCAGTGTGGCCGTACTATTTGACGCATGTTGATACGGGAAGACAACAGCTAGTACCCGCACAATCAGCTGCGGGCACTGGTGCTTGGGGGGGGATTTCCATGAAGTTTTTGGATCATCTTGAGGAATGGATCATCACTTTCCTCATAGCTGCTGCCACATTGATCATTTTTGTTGCCGTGGTGCACCGCTATTCGGCAAGCGCGGGCATACCCGGCTTGCAAGACTGGCTGCTTTCACTGAATTTCAGTTGGGCGCAGGAACTCTGCATCATCATGTTCGTCTGGATGGCCAAGTTTGGTGCTGCCTACGGCGTGCGCACAGGTATTCACGTCGGTGTCGATGTGTTGATCAATCGTATGGATGAGCGGATGCGCGGGAAATTCATTGTGCTCGGTCTCCTGTCCGGTGCTGTTTTTACAGGGATTGTCGGCACTCTTGGCGCCCAATTTGTCTGGGAAAACGGGGCGCACTACGCATTTCTTAGCCTAACCGGCAGCCCTTTTGGAGATATTCCCGAAGGGCCGACCACACCGGACCTCGAATGGCCAACCTGGATGGTTTATTCGGCGATTCCGCTTGGGAGCAGCCTGATGTGCTTCCGTTTCCTGCAGGTCATGGTCACGTTCTTGAAGACGAATGAATTGCCTCACCATGACCACGGACACGTGGATGGCCTCGACGAAGAACCGCTTCCTGTTGATGTTGATGTTTATGCGATGGATGACAATCTGCATCCCCATGACCTCGAACACAAGGTGATGGGTGACGAGTCCAGGCCCGCGGATGAGAAGGAGAGGGCGAAATGAACGCGCTGATCATATTCTCCCTGCTACTGCTCCTCATGCTAACCGGCATGCCGATATCCATTTCCCTCGGTCTGACAGTACTGACCTTTTTGTTCACCATGACGCAGGTGCCGCTCGAATCGGTGGCGCTCAAGTTGTTTACCGGCATCGAGAAATTTGAAATCATGGCGATTCCGTTCTTCATCCTCGCCGGCAACTTCCTGACCCATGGCGGAGTCGCTCGCCGCATGATCAAGTTCGCCACATCGATGGTTGGTCATTGGCACGGCGGCCTTGGTCTGGCGGGGGTGCTTGCTTGCGCGTTGTTTGCTGCAGTTTCCGGTTCATCGCCGGCAACGGTTGTGGCGATCGGTTCGATTCTTCTGCCGGCGATGGTTAAGGCGGGTTTCCCGAGTAAGTTTGGCGCAGGCGTCATCACCACTTCCGGTGCGCTTGGCATCCTGATTCCGCCATCCATCGTCATGGTGATGTATTCGGTGGCAACCAGCACTTCTGTTGGCGCGCTGTTCATGGCGGGTGTGATGCCAGGTATTGCACTCGCTTTGACTTTGGGTGGGGTGACCTGGTATCGGGCCTACAAATTTAATTATCCGCGTCTTGTGCAGGCCACTTTTGCAGAGCGCTGGAAAGCATTCCGAGAATCCGTTTGGGGTTTGCTGCTGATCGTGATCGTCATGGGGGGGATCTATACCGGCTTATTCACGCCGACCGAGGCAGCGGCAATGAGTGCAGTCTATGCATTTTTCGTCGCCGTGTTCATCTATAAGGACATGGGTCTCAAGGATGTGCCCAAGGTGCTGCTCAACTCGGCAAACATGAGTGCGATGCTGTTGTACATCATCACCAATGCCATGCTTTTCTCGTTCATCATGACCAACGAGAATATTCCGCAAGCGCTGGCCGACTGGATGCTGGGCAACGGTCTGGGCGTGGTCGCTTTCCTCCTGGCGGTCAATGTGATGCTGCTGCTTGCAGGAAATTTCATGGAACCCTCGTCGATCACGCTGATTTTTGCGCCGATCCTGTTCCCCGTAGCCATGAAACTGGGAATCGACCCGGTGCATTTTGGCATCATCATGGTGGTGAACATGGAAGTCGGCATGTGCCATCCTCCGGTCGGTCTCAATCTCTATGTTGCGTCAGGCATCACCAAGATGGGAATTACCGAATTGACCATAGCGGTTTGGCCATGGCTGCTTTCCATGCTGGGATTCCTCGTGGTAGTCACTTATTGGCCAGGTCTGTCACTCTGGTTCCCGCGCATGCTCGGGATGATTTAGCACTTCTCCGCAGGATTTGCGCAGAATGGGACGCCCCGACAAGTTCGGGGCGTTTTTATGTCTACGAGTCCGGAAATGGCATGAATTTATGCGTTAAAATATTAAGTTACATAAATTCGCTAAACCTTGTTTGGAGCTCAAAATGGCTGTAGAACGTACCCTGTCCATCGTCAAACCGGATGCCGTTGCCAAGAACGTGATCGGGAAGATTTATTCCCGATTTGAAGACAATGGATTGAAAATTGTCGCGGCGCGCATGATTCATTTATCGCAGCAAGAAGCGGAAGGCTTTTACGCTGTCCATCGTGGCCGTCCGTTTTTCAACGACCTGGTTGAGTTCATGACTTCGGGGCCGGTCATGGTGCAAGCTCTGGAAGGTGAGAACGCCATCCAGAAAAACCGTGAGTTGATGGGAGCCACAGATCCCAAAAAGGCGGATAAAGGATCCATTCGCGCCGATTTTGCCCAGAGCATCGAGGCCAACGCGGTTCATGGCTCCGATGCACCTGAAACGGCTGCTGTTGAAATCGCCTATTTTTTCCCGGCCCTGAACATTTATTCCAGGTAATGGTCACCAACCTCCTCAACCTGGATGCAGCCGGACTGAATGATTTTTTTGCCCGGATGGGTGAAAAGCCGTTCCGCGCCAGGCAAGTGCTGCGTTGGATGCATCGCGCCGGGGAGGGGGATTTTGATGCAATGAGCGACATTGCCAAGTCGTTGAGAGCGAAGCTCAAGAGCGAGGCCAGCATTGTTCCGCCAACTTTGTTGAGTGACCACGCAGCTGCAGATGGCACGCGCAAGTTTCTTTGTGATGTCGGCAATGGGAATGCTGTCGAGACCGTCTTCATTCCGGAGGATGATCGCGGAACGCTGTGCATTTCGACACAGGCGGGATGTGCGCTCGACTGTGCCTTCTGCTCAACGGGCAAACAGGGATTCAACCGCAATCTTACGGTAGCCGAAATAATCGGCCAATTGTGGCTGGCCAATCGTGCTTTGGGATTTGTGGCGAAGGAGGAACGCATCATCAGCAACGTTGTGCTGATGGGTATGGGCGAGCCGCTTGCCAATTATGAAAATATTTTGCCTGCTTTGCGCCTGATGCTGGATGACAACGCTTACGCCTTGTCGCGTCGCCGCGTGACCGTTTCGACATCCGGAATCGTACCGGCGATCGATCGCCTGGGACAGGATTGCCCTGTGGCACTTGCAGTATCTCTGCACGCCCCCAATGACGCTTTGCGCGATAGGTTGGTTCCGATCAACCGCAAGTATCCTTTGACAGATTTGATGGCAGCCTGCCGCAGATATCTGGCCGTGGCGCCGCGTGATTTCATCACTTTTGAATATGTGATGCTCGACCAGGTCAATGACCGGGACTGCGATGCGCACGAATTGCTCAAACTGACCAGGGATGTACCCTGCAAATTCAACCTGATCCCGTTCAATCCTTTTCCGAATTCCGGTTTCCGCCGTTCTTCCGTACCCCGAATTCGTCGTTTTGCAGAGATTTTGATGGCTGCGGGCATCGTGACGACGACGCGCAAAACACGCGGTGAGGATATCGACGCCGCCTGTGGCCAGCTCGCAGGACAAGTTTCGGATCGAACCAATCGTGTTTCGCGTGACCGAAAAACGATTCCGGTTATGGAAATGGTCTCGTGAAAGCACTTGCTTTTTGGCTGGCTGTAATTACGCTGTTGGGAGGCTGCGCTGCCGTCAGGGGAGGATCGGGTCAATCGGCTGAGCCGCCCGTGTCCCAGCAAACTGCTACCAGCGAGGCCCGCCAGCGCGCCAAGGTGCATACCGAACTCGGTGCGCTCTATATGCAGCGCGGCAACATGGGAGTGGCTCTAGAGGAAGCGCGCACGGCGCTTTCGGCTGATTCCGGTTATGCGCCTGCGTATAACGTGATGGGCTTGGTATATATGCAGTTGCGTGAAGATCGCAGCGCTGAAAAAAGTTTTGAGCAGGCGCTGGCACTTGCTCCGGGAGATCCGGAAATCAACAACAGTTTCGGCTGGTTCCTTTGCCAAACCGGGCGTGAGCAAAGTGCCATGCCATATTTCCTGGCGGCGATCAAGAGCCCGTTGTATGCCACACCCAGCATGCCCACGACCAATGCCGGCATCTGCTCGTTGAGACTTAAAGATGACAAGTCGGCCGAAGATTATTTCATGCGAGCGCTGCGTCTGGATAGCAACAACGACCGGGCGCTGTACTTTCTTTCCGATATCAGTTATCGACAGGCTCGATACGCTGCGGCACGCCAATATCTGGCCGATTTGCACAAACTCGCCGAACCGAGCCCTGAGTCGCTCTGGCTGGCAGTCCGCGTTGAGCGCAAGATGGGTGATCGCGAGTCAGAAGCGCGTTTCGCTGCGCAGTTGAAGCGAAAATTCAGTGGTACACCGGAACAACAGAAGTTGATGCAGGGGCAGTACGAGTGAGCGATATCCAGGAATCATCCGAGCTTTCTGTATCTCCAGTGCCTGAGAAGGAACCAGTGGGAGAGGGAAATCTGGAGCAGTGTGTTACTCAACTGCCTGATGCGCTGCCTCCGCCCGTCAGCAATTCCCCCGGCGATTGCCTGCGTGACGCCCGTGTCGCACTTGGGCTGACAATTGCGGATGTGGCGCAATCGATCAAGTTCAGTCCGCGCCAGATTGAAACCTTAGAGCGCAATGATTTTGACAAATTGCCCGGAGCAACGTTCGTCCGTGGTTTCATCCGCAGTTACGCCAAGCTATTGCGTCTGGACGAGCAAGTATTGCTGCGTATGCTCGATCAGAAGACACCGCATGCCGATCTTCAAATCAATCTGCCGGAAGATACGGGCGCTGCTCTACCGCAACCCGGGGAGCAGCGCAACTATCTTCCGCATCTTGTCCTTGTTGTAGTTCTGGCAGCGCTGGCACTCGCCTTGTTCTCGTTTTTCGACTGGCCAAGCAAGCCGGATGCACCGAAACCCGCAGGCAATGCGCCAACTGTCGCAGCTCCCATGGCGCATATCGAGCAGCCTCCGGCGACACACTATGAACCCGGACAACCGGTGCCGCCGAGCGACCCGTTGCCAGGTCCGGATATCCGTCAACTGGTGTTCGTTTTTGAAGATAAGTCCTGGGTAGAAGTTAAAGACGCGGCACAGCATGTGATTTTTGCCCAGAACAACGAACCCGGCACACGCCAGATCGTCAATGGCAAACCACCCTTTGCCTTGGTCATCGGTAATGCCTCACGTGTTCAATTGCAGTTTGAAGACCGACAGATCGATTTGCAGCCGCATACCAAGGTCGACGTGGCACGGCTTACCCTAGAATGAATGCAGTCGCTCAGCAATTAGCTCAGCTTGGGCAGCCACGGCGGAGCACGCGTCGAGTTCTGGTGGGGAACATCGGCATTGGCGGCGGTGCGCCGGTCGTTGTGCAATCCATGACCAATACCGATACTGCCGACGTGTTTGCTACCAGCATGCAGGTGGCGCAGTTGGCGCGCGCCGGGTCTGAGATCGTGCGAATCACGGTGAACAACCGCGAGGCGGCTGCCACGGTACCTGAAATCCGCGAACGGCTGTTGCAGATGAACGTGAAGGTGCCGCTGGTGGGCGATTTCCATTTCAATGGTCACAAGCTTCTTGATGAGGTGCCGGATTGTGCCGCTGCGTTGGATAAATTGCGCATCAACCCTGGTAATGTGGGCAAGGGCAAGCATCGCGACGAACAGTTCGCCCGCCTGATCGAGATTGCTTGCAGGCACGACAAACCGGTGCGGATTGGCGTCAATTGGGGCAGTCTGGATCCTTCCTTGCTGGCACGTATCATGGATGAGAATGCCAGACGCAGTGTGCCTAAAAATGCCAATGCCATCATGCGGGAAGCAATGATTGCTTCGGCTCTTGAAAGTGCGGCGAAAGCGGAGGAAATCGGCCTGGCCGGGAATAAAATCATTCTATCCTGCAAGGTTTCGTCGGTGCAGGACTTGATCGCCATATACCAGGAACTGGCGGTCTTGAGTGACTATCCCTTGCATCTGGGTTTGACCGAGGCCGGCATGGGCAGCAAGGGCATTGTCGCCTCGACCGCGGCCTTGGCTGTACTGCTGCAGCAAGGAATCGGCGATACCATCCGCGTCTCACTGACGCCCGAGCCGAATGGCGATCGGACCCGTGAAGTTGTTGTGGCGCAGGAGATTCTGCAAACCATGGGTTTTCGCGCTTTTACACCACTCGTTGCAGCTTGTCCGGGATGCGGCCGAACCACCAGCAGTGTCTTCCAGGAACTGGCACAGGACATTCAGAGTTACGTGCGTGACCAAATGCCGAAGTGGCGCGTGCATTACTATGGCGTCGAAAACATGACATTGGCGGTCATGGGATGCGTGGTGAATGGCCCGGGCGAAAGCAAGCATGCCAATATCGGCATCAGCCTTCCTGGTACCGGGGAGTCTCCCGTGGCGCCTGTCTATATTGATGGGGAGCATACCCAGACGCTCAAAGGCAATAACATTGCAGGTGAATTCCGCGCACTCATCGACGATTATGTTCAGCGCAAATTTCCGCGTCGTAACGATTTGGATTGCAGTGCGCGATGAGCCAGGTTTTGCAAGCCATCCGCGGCATGAACGACATCCTGCCTGAGGAAGCCGCAGTCTGGGAGCAATTCGAGGAGGCGGTGCGCGATTGGTTGCACAGCTACGGCTATAGCCCCATCCGCATGCCTGTGGTCGAACCGACGCCCTTGTTTGCAAGAGCAATCGGGGCTGTGACCGATATCGTCGAAAAGGAAATGTACTCCTTTACCGACAGCCTCAATGGTGAACTTCTGACTTTGCGTCCGGAAGGTACGGCTGGTTGTGTGCGGGCGGCCCTCCAGCATAATCTTCTTTACGACGGCCCGAAGCGGCTTTGGTATCAGGGGCCGATGTTCCGCCATGAGCGCCCGCAAAAGGGGCGCTATCGGCAGTTCCACCAGATCGGGGTCGAGGCCCTCGGCTTCAGCGGGCCGGATATCGACGCCGAAATGATCCAGATGTGTCAGCGGTTTTGGGATGATCTCGGACTCGAGGGTATTCACCTGGAACTCAACTCGCTGGGCCAGACCGAGGAGCGGCAGGCACATCGCACCGCCCTGATCGAATATTTTTCGAGTCATGCGGCATTACTGGATGCGGATGCTCAGAGGCGTCTGCACAGCAACCCACTGCGCATTCTGGACAGCAAGAATCCCTCAATGCAGGAGTTGATAGAGAAAGCGCCGCGACTGCTCGCTTATCTCGGCCCTGACTCGCTGCGTCATTTCGAGTCTGTCCAGACATTGCTCAAGGATTCCGGCATCCACTATCGCATCAATCCTCGCCTGGTGCGGGGCCTTGACTATTACAACCTGACAGTGTTCGAATGGGTTACCGAGAGTTTGGGTGCACAAGGTACGGTCTGCGCGGGTGGCCGCTATGATGGCCTGTTTGCCCAACTTGGCGGCAAGCCACAACCGGCCTGTGGTTTTGCCATGGGCATCGAAAGATTGTTGATGCTGTGGCAAGGTGCCGGCGGCAAGTCGTCCCCCCAGACTGTTGATATCTACGTTGTGCATCAGGGAGAGCAGGCTCAGCGCTTTGCTTTCAGGGTTGCCGAAGGACTGCGCGATAATGGCTACAGTGTCCTGTTGCATTGCGGCGGAGGCAGTTTCAAGGCCCAAATGAAACGAGCCAACGCTTCAGGGGCAATGCTTGCGGCCATCATTGGCGATGAGGAAGCAGCAGCCAGTGAAGTCACACTCAAGCCGCTGCGTGAGGCTGTCGAACAGCGTCGCGTAGCTTACGACCAACTTGCCGAGGCAATCGGCGAATTGCTTTATGAATGGGATGATGAAAATGGCGGTATATGACCTCGAGGAACAGGAACAACTCGACGAAATCAAAACCTGGTGGAAGCAATATGGCGGCCAGGTGACGGCAGCAGTGGTTATCCTCGCTGTTGGTGCGGTTGGCTGGCAAGGATGGAACTGGTGGCAGCGTGATCAGGCAGTGCAAGCCGCGGCAGTGTATGCGGCGGTTGAGCGAGCGGCCAGCGAACACGACGCGAAAAAGGCACGCGAGGCTGCAGGTGACTTGATCGACAAATTTCCCCGTACCGCCTATTCCGGCATGGCGGCGATGGTTTCTGCCAAAATTCAGGCGGAGAGCGGAGACTTGAAGGGGGCTAAACTGCAGTTGGGATGGGCTGCTGACAATGCGCATGACACCGCGATGCGCGATCTTGCCCGTTTGCGTTTGGCCGCAGTGATGCTCGATGAGAAGAACTACGACGATGCCCTGAAGCAGCTGGCGAGCGAGCCATCTTCTTCCTTTGCGGCGCGCTATGCAGAACTCAGAGGGGATGTCTTTGCGGCGCAAGGAAAAGTGGAAGAAGCCAGAACCGCGTACCAGGCGGCTTTAAACAAGATTGACGAAGCGCAGAAAGCAGCGGGTAATGACCAGCGGCGGGGCCAATATCGCGACCTGATCCAGGTCAAGCTCGAGTCGCTTGGGGGCAAGTCGTCATGAGGAAATTGTTCTGGCCGGGTTTTTTTGTAGCAACGCTGACATTGCTTGGCGGTTGCTCGACGCTGGACAAGCTTAATCCGTTTTCAAGCAGCCCGACGAAGAGCAAACCGGCTGAGCTGGTCCAGCTCACAGCTGTGGTGAATCTCCAAGCGGCCTGGCAGGCCAGCATTGGCGGGAGTGAAGAGTTCGTATTTACGCCGGCCGTTGTTGGCAACAGTGTGTATGCCGCAGCACGAGATGGCTCCGTTGCGCGCTATGATGACGGACGCCAGGCATGGCGAATCAGTGCCGGTCAGGTACTGTCCGGTGGCGTTGGCAGCGATGGCAAACTGGTGGTCGTGGGCACGCCCAAAGGCGAAGTGTTGGCTTTCGATGCCGCCAGTGGCAAGGAACTCTGGCGGGTGCGTGTCAGTTCGGAGGTGCTTGCGGCGCCGGCTATCGGCGACGGACTCGTCCTGGTCCGCAGTGGTGACGCGCGAATTTATGGATTTGAGGCAGCAGACGGCAAACGGCGTTGGGTTTATCAGCGCAGCACGCCGGCCCTCTCATTACGCAGCCACGCCGGCTTGGTTCTGGCAGGGCGATCTGTACTGGCGGGATTCCCCGGGGGACGATTAGTGTCGATCAGCACGGCGAACGGTGCTGCCCTTTGGGAAAGCGCAGTAGCCATACCCAAGGGCGCGACGGAACTTGAGCGGGTAGCCGATGTCACCAGCAATCCCGTCGTGAATGAGCGAGAAGTTTGCGCAGTGGCTTATCAGGGAAGAGCTGCATGCTTCGACCTGAATAACGGCAACCAATTGTGGACGCGTGAAATCACGAGCAGTGCCGGCCTCGATGCCGATGCAAAGGCGGTCTATGTCAGTGATGACAAAGGTGCGGTCCAGGCCTTCGACAAGAGTAATGGCTCAAGCCTGTGGAAGCAGGACAAACTATTCATGCGCGGTTTGTCGCGGCCTCTGGTTCTGCGCGGCACGCTGAGCAAATATGTGGCGGTTGCCGATTATCAGGGCGTCGTTCATCTTTTGCGCGCGGATGATGGTGGCTTTGCCGGCCGTTTCATGACTGACGGCAGCGCCGTATCCGCCGATTTGCAACAGGCCAGGGATGGACTGGTGGTTCAGACGCAGAAGGGCGGCATTTTTGTGCTCTCTGCGAAATGAATTGAATCGCGTGCCACACCTAAAGCAGGAGTTGCACCGGAGTATCGATGAGGATCTTGGTCACACGCCATGAATCCAACGCTGGTCATTGTTGGCCGACCCAATGTCGGCAAATCGACCCTATTCAATCGACTCACCCGGTCACGCGACGCCCTGGTCGCTGATTTGCCTGGACTGACACGCGATCGTCACTACGGTCGTGGTCGCCTGGGGGACAGAAACTACCTGGTGGTCGACACGGGTGGTTTCGAGCCTGCCGCCAAAGGCGGCATCCTGCACGAGATGGCGCGGCAGGCCGAGGCGGCGATTGCCGAGGCCGACATGCTGCTGTTTGTCGTGGATGGCAGGGAAGGTTTGACTGCCCAGGACAGGGCGATTTCCGACCGTTTGCGGAAAGCCGGTCGGCCCATGCTGCTGGTCGTCAACAAAGGCGAAGGCATGAACCGACCACTCGTGGCAGCGGAATTTCACGAACTCGGATGTGGCACGCCCCTAGTCATTTCTGCTGCGCATGGGGATGGTGTGCGCGAACTCGTGGATGAGGCACTGATATTTTTCCCTGAAAAGAGTGAGTCAATCCCGGAAAGCGCCGGCCCGCGGGTTGCCGTGGCGGGTCGACCCAACGTAGGGAAAAGCACGCTGATCAACACCCTGCTGGGCGAAGAACGGGTCATTGCATTCGACCAACCAGGCACGACACGTGATGCCATCGAAATTCCCTTCTCCCGCAACGGGCGTGAATACACCCTGATCGATACCGCAGGTTTGCGGCGTCGTGGCAAGATTTTTGAAACTGTTGAGAAGTTCTCGGTGATCAAGACCCTGCAGGCGATCGAAGAATGCAATGTGGTGGTGTTGATGGTCGATGCCAGCCAGGACATCTCAGATCAGGACGCGCATATCGCCGCATATGCCATCGAGGCCGGGCGTGCCTTGGTCGTTGCGGTGAATAAATGGGATGCGGTCGACGATTACCGGCGCGAGATCGTCAAGTCGAACATTGAACGCAAACTGAATTTCCTCAGTTTTGCGCATATCCATTTCATATCTGCACTGCTCAGCGAGGGTATCTCCGGAGTGATCGCTTCCGTGGATAAAGCCTGGGCAGCTGCCTCGGCCAATTTGCCTACACCACAATTGACCCGCGCGCTGATTGCCGCAGTGGCAAAACAGGCGCCACCACGCCACGGTTTGTTTCGTCCGAAACTACGCTACGCCCACCAGGGGGGGCGCAATCCACCGCTGATCGTGATCCATGGCAATGCCCTCGATCATCTTCCCGAGGCTTACCGTCGCTATTTGGAGAAAACTTTCATCGAAGTATTCAAGCTGCGGGGAACCCCTTTGCGGGTGCAGTTCAAAAGTTCCAGCAACCCGTACAACATGAGGAAAGATCAGGTACGATAGACATCATTTAGGCTTCAACTCGCTGAGCCTGAATCAGGCTGCTGGCAGAGCGCCAGAAAATGTTTTACAGTGCGCACTCAAAACTAAAACAAAGGATCCACCATGAGCAATAAAGGGCAATTTCTACAAGACCCGTTCCTGAATGCGCTGCGCAAGGAGCACATTCCGGTCTCAATTTATCTGGTCAATGGAATCAAGCTGCAAGGACAGATTGAGTCTTTTGACCAGTATGTGGTTCTGCTCAAGAACACATTGACCCAGATGGTCTATAAGCATGCCATCTCGACTGTAGTACCGGCGCGTCCGGTCAGCATAGAGCTAGACAGCGATAGCGAGTAATGGCGGTTGCGCCGGTCGCGGACACACGGTCCGGCCTCGCAGGTCAATTCCTTCCCGATGATTGAACCGCCCATGGGTGGAGGGGGAGGCGTGCGTGCAGTCCTGGTGCAGCTGGATTTCGGTGAAGGTGGATATGCCGAGCGCTTGGCCGAATTCAAGCTTCTCGCTGGCAGCGCCGGAACGTCACCGCAAGTGGTTATCCAGGGAAAGCGTCAGTCACCCGATCCCGCCACCTTTGCCGGCAAGGGCAAGGTGACTGAAATTGCTTCTGCCGTCAGCCAGCATCAAGCGCTCATCGTTATTTTCAATCATGAACTGAGTGCCGGTCAGCAGCGCAATCTGGAGAATTTGCTTGATTGCCGAGTGATTGATCGCAACGCACTGATTCTCGATATTTTCGCTCAGCGTGCCCAGACCCACGAAGGCAAGCTGCAGGTGGAACTGGCGCAGCTTCAGCATTTGGCCACCCGGCTGGTGCGGGGTTGGACACACCTGGAGCGGCAGAAGGGCGGCATCGGTTTGCGCGGCCCAGGAGAGAAACAGCTGGAAACAGACCGACGATTGCTGGGCAAACGCGTCAGTCTCCTCAAGCAGTCACTCAAGCAGCTTGAGCGACAGCGTGCAGTGAGGCGCCGGGCACGCGCTCGAGGTGAGATCCTGACGGTCTCACTCGTTGGCTACACCAATGCCGGTAAAACCAGTCTGTTCAATGCGTTGACCAAGGCCGGCAGCTTTGCTGCCGACCAGCTTTTTGCCACGCTGGATACGACGTCGCGCCGGCTTTTTCTGGAAAATGTTGGTCAGATCGTTATTTCGGATACCGTTGGTTTCATTCGTGACCTGCCCCACACGCTGGTTGCCGCTTTTCACGCCACGCTGGAAGAGACCGCAAACTCCAATCTTCTCTTGCATGTGGTTGACTCGGCCAGCCCCGATCGGGATCAGCAGATTGCAGCAGTGAATGCGGTCCTTGCAGAGATCGGCGCCATCGCCGTGCCGCAAATCATCATCTGGAACAAGATCGATGCAACCATGGCTTCTCCGGGAGTTGAGCGTGACGAGTATGCTAGAATCTGCAGGGTTCGTTTGAGCGCTCGTAGTGGTGCCGGACTTGACTTTCTGCGCACCGCGCTGATCGAAGTGGCACAAGAGCATGCCTCCCGCAGTCAGGCAGAAACACCGGAAGATGCTTACCCCGGATAGAAGAGTTGGAGCCGACATATTTTGTTTTTTCTAAAAGCAAGGCTTAATCAAGTGATCGCAGCGATTGTCATGTCCATGAACGACCATGGTTGGGGAAACAAGCCCGATCCCGGTGGCAACAAAGGTGGCGGCCCCCCCGATCTGGAGGAACTTTGGCGTGATGCCAGCCGGCGCTTGTCCGCCTTGTTCGGCCGAAAAGGCGGTGGCAATGGTGGCGGGCGTGATGCGCGACCGCCGCTCAACCTGCGACAATTCGGTGGAGGAATCGGCCTCCTGCTATTGCTGATAGTGGTGATATGGCTGGCGAGCGGCTTCTATATCGTCGATGAAGGGCAACGTGGCGTCGTGCTACGCTTTGGCCGATTTACGCGGATCACGACCTCCGGCCCCAACATGAGGCTGCCTTGGCCGATCGAGAGTCATGAGATCGTCAACCTTTCCGGCGTCCGAACATTGGAAGTCGGTTATCGCGGTACGGAAAAAAACAAGGTGCTGAAAGAAGCCCTGATGCTGACCGATGACGAGAATATCGTCATGGTCCAGTTTGCCGTGCAGTACCTGCTCAAGGATCCGCAAAACTTCCTGTTCAAGAACCGCCATCCTGATGATGCGGTGATGGGAGCGGCAGAGACGGCGATTCGAGAGATTGTCGGCAAGAGCAAGATGGATTTCGTGCTGTATGAAGGCCGGGAGCAGATTGCGGCCAATACCGCCAAGCTGATCCAGGACATTCTCGATCGTTACGAAACCGGCGTGTTGATCCGCTCTGTGACCATGCAAAGCACCCAGCCTCCAGAGCAAGTCCAGGCAGCCTTCGATGACGCTACCAAGGCGGGCCAGGACCGGGAGCGACACAAGAATGAAGGCCAGGCGTACGCCAACGATGTGGTGCCGCGAGCGCGCGGTGCGGCTTCGCGCCTCACCGAAGAGGCTAACGGATACAAGAGTCGGGTGATCGCCAATGCCGAGGGCGAAGCGAGCCGCTTCAAGCAGATCTTGGTCGAATACAGCAAGGCACCTGAAGTCATGCGCAGCCGTCTTTATCTGGAGACGGTGCAGCAGGTGATGTCCAGCGTCAGCAAGGTCATGGTAGATACCAAGGGTGGCAATAACCTGCTGTATTTGCCGCTCGACAAACTGATGCAAGCCACAGGTGCGACAGCCACCGCGGCAGCACCTGCGGCAGCAGAGGCTTCTCAGGCGGCGCGACCCAACCCTGCAGTATCCAATGAGGTGCCTCCGCAATTGGAAAAGTCTGATGCCAGCATGGCGCGTTCGCGTGACGCTCTGCGCTCGCGCGAAAGAGGAGAACGCTGATGCAGCGCAGCCTGCCTCTAGTTGCAGTCGTATTGTTTAGCGGACTGGTGTTGTTTGCCATGACGCTGTTTACCGTCGATCAGCGCCAGTACGCGATCGTTTTCCAGTTGGGAGAGGTCAGGGAAGTGATTCACGAACCGGGGCTGAATTTCAAATGGCCACTGATCCAGAATGTGCGCTTCTTCGAACGGCGCATCCTGACGATGGATTCGCCAGAACCGGAGCGTTTCCTGACGGCCGAGAAAAAGCCGGTTTTGGTGGACTCTTACGTCAAATGG
>JBAYVV010000066.1:0-20352 GCA_041674465.1 Sterolibacterium sp. | reverse complement strand
TGGTCCCTTTCAGTTCATGCCGTTGCCACAGGGGGTTCTATCGGTGATTTCACCCTGCTTTTCGATAGCCTGCGCCGCATTCACCAGCAGGTTCATGAAAACCTGGTTGAGTTGCGAGGGCAGGCAATGAACCTGCGGCAGCTTGCCGAAATTTTCGTGACCGTGCAT
Source organism: Sterolibacterium sp. (assembly GCA_041674465.1). GTDB lineage: Bacteria > Pseudomonadota > Gammaproteobacteria > Burkholderiales > Rhodocyclaceae > JACRAR01. The sequence continues at coordinate 20,184 of JBAYVV010000066.1, read as the reverse complement.
TTGTACTTGAGCTCGTTCCGGACGATGTTGAGCGTCGATTCGAAACCGTGGTTGATCTCCGCCCACTGCCACTCGACTTCGCCAACCCGTGAAAAATCCTTGAGGTCCTGCACGATCTTGCGCACCCGGTCGAGTCCGTCCCTCGATTCGTTGAGCAATTGCAAGAAGTCCCGGCGCAGGAAATCGAAGTCGCGCGCAGCCCGGAGGGCACGTATCGGGGCGAAATCCTCGGGATGTGCCGACTGCTTCGCTGCAGTTTCGGCAGCGTCGATGATCTCGAACAGTTTACGCACATAAGTCCCCAGCGTACCCATGTTGGAATTGACGAAGCCGATGGGGTTGTTGAGTTCGTGCGCAACGCCGATTCCCTTAGTCGACTTCGCCCAGGTTCCGCGCTTTGCACATTTGCGCCAGGATGCGGTTCCCCAAAATCAGCCGGCGCCGTGCCAGCGCTTGCGCCACAGCCGCGCGCAACTCGAAATCGTTCCAGGGCTTGGCGATGAAGGCATGGATATGCGCGAGATCCAGCGCAATGACAATACTTTCCATGTTGGCGACTCCGGACAGCAGGATGGCCGCGCAGTCGGGCTGCTTCTCGGAAAAACTGGAGAGAAATTGGCCGCCATCCATGCCGGGCATCCGGTAGTCGGCAATTACACAGGAGAAGGTGACGCTGTCGGCCATCTTCAATCCGTGCTGGGGTGTGGTGGAAACCTGCACACTGATTTTCCCGGGATTAAGTTCGGCGGCGTGACCATGCGCATCCACCTGTACTTCGTGGAAGACTTCATCGAGCCGGCTTCTCTGGGTCAGCAACCGGGCAACCGCATTTGCCGTGTTGGCGTCATCGTCAACAACAAGAATCTGATCAACCGGGTTGATTGCATCGCGTGGTAGTTCGATGCCATGCGCACTCAAGATACCCGCCAGACGCCGATTGTCGATGTTGGCTTGGCGAAATTCGACAGCTTGATTGATCGAACTCTTGAGGAAATAAGTACTCCAGGGCTTGGGTATGAAGCGGTAAATGTGCGTCTCGTTGATCATCCGAATCAGCGAATCGAGGTCGGTCTGACCGGAGAGCACGATGCGGACGCAATCAGGTTGCAGCGCGGCGAGGGCTTTGAGGAAATCGAGACCACTCATCTCTGGCATTCGGTAATCGGAGAGAACCACATCGAAGGATTGGGATTGGGCCCGTTCGAGCGCCTCGAGGGGATTGGTAAAAGTCTCGACCTCATAACGGTGACGCCCCAAGGGAGGCGTCGACAACTCGCGCCTGACAGCATTGACGATGCCCTGCTCGTCATCGACGATCAGGACGCGATACTTTTCGGCAGTATTTCCCTTGCTCACAACGCTCTCCTTGATAATCCCACAGCGGAGCCACAAGCATGATGCCAGGACTTTGAACAATGGCTAAGAGACAGGCTGACCGCTTCGATACGGCCAGGCAGGCGGCTAATGTTCTCGTTCCATTGTAGTCCCCTCGCCTGACAACTTCCGGGCGACAGATCAAAATTCTCTGTCAATTTGGACCAAACTTCGCCGGTCAGGACACGCGATAGATTAAATCGACAAAGCAAAAATAATTACGCGGTTATTGTGAGCCGCTTCACAACCTGCGATTGTGCAGAGGATTTCGCCTCTGTATCTTCCACCTCGGCAAAACCGATGAGAGTCGGTGACGCAAAGCCACGGAGCCCAAGCATATACCCGGGCCAGCCGGGTTGCCCTTGCATGCTTGAAACGCAAGGTCTGCGCACCGCTCCCGTCATTTTCAAAATCACAGAAGGAGACTTGCATGCGCACAACAGACCACCCGAATCGACTCAGACGCATCGGCATGTTCACGGCCATTGCCGCACTCCTGCTTGGCGGATTGGCCTACGCAACACCCACCTGGCTCAAAATGCCAGTTACCGCCGAGAACGCCCGGGAGGCCAAGGTCAAAGTTACCACTTCAACTTCGGGACAGCCAAAACTCAAGGCAAGCGCATCCGAAGAAGATTCAAACAAGAGCGAGACGACCACATCCGCCCTGGCCAGCCCTTTCGGGAAGCCCAACCCGGGCTCCGCAACCGGCACAGTGACATCCAGGCCCCAGGCTACGCCGATCAGCACATCGAACCCCGGCAACCGCTTCACCCTGCTGGCCTGGAACGACCTGGGCATGCACTGCGTCGACGGCAAGGACTATTCGATCATGTCGATCCTGCCGCCCTACAACAATCTTCACGCACAATTGATCGACCGGCAGTCCGGCAAGCAGGTGAATGCAAATGTCACCCTGACCTACGAGGCCATGCGCGATCCGTCCGGCTCGATCAACACGACCTCCTCCGCCAAGACGAATTTCTGGCAATACGTCAAGGCCCTCTATGGCGGTGCGCCGGCGCTGGATCATGGACTCAACCTCAACGATCCTGCCGTGAGCAATCCAACACCCGGCAGCCAACCCGCACCCATGAGTTTCAACAAGACCTGGCGATGGTTCGAAGCCGAGGGCCTGCCGATCCTGCCGTATGACGACACATTGACGGCCAGCGGCTACCGCAAGAACTACTATCCGATGGTCAGAGTCGTGGCCAGGGACGCCAAGGGCAACACCCTGGCGAGCACGCAGACCGTGCTGCCCGTCTCCGACGAGATGACCTGCGTCGCCTGCCATGCCAGCAATGCCAACAAGGATGCGGCCAAGCCGCCACTGCAGGGCTGGAGCAATTTCACGGCTGACTCGGAGAAGGACTGGAAGAAGAACGTGCTGCGCCTGCATGATGACAAGCACGCCAACGATCCGCTTTATCAGGCGGCACTGCTCAAGCTGCAGCCGGCAGCGACCAATGGCCTGGCTCTGCGTGCCGAGCAGGGTACGCCGACGCTGTGCGCCGCCTGCCATGGCTCCAATGCGCTCGCCGCTCCGGGCATGAGCGTCACGCTGAACGGTGCGACGCAGACCATTTCAGCCTTCACGGCAGCCATGCACAGCCGTCACGGCAAGGTCAATGATCCGCTCAAGCAGGTCGCGCTGGATGCCGTCGGCAACCGCGACGCCTGCTATCTCTGCCATCCCGGTTCAGTGACCAAATGTTTGCGTGGCGCCATGAGCGACACGGCCAATCTCGACTGCCAGGGCTGCCATGGCGGCATGGCCGCGGTCGGCAATCCGAAGCGGGTCGGCTGGCTGCAGCAACCCAACTGCCAGTCGTGCCACCACGACGGCAAGCGCGAAACCACTGCCGTCACCGACGTTGCCACGGGAACCCTGCGCGCGGTGAGTGACAGGCGTTTCGCCACCAACCCCGACAAACCCAAGGCCGGCTTCTCCTTGTTCCGCTTCAGTACCGGCCATGGCGGCAACCAGTGCGAGACCTGCCATGGTTCAACCCACGCAGAATATTCGGCAAAGAATCAGACCTGGACCAGTTCGCATGACAACGATCTGCTCCAGTCCAAGGCGGTGCAGGGTTACGCCGGCACGATCACCGAGTGCAGCGTTTGCCACAGCACAATCCCGCTGACCCGCGACGGTGGCCCGCACGGTCTGCATACCATCGGTCAGGCCTGGGTCAATGCCCATGGCGACCAGGTCGGTTCGCGTGGTGCCTCGGCGTGCACGGCCTGCCATGGCGCCGACTATCGCGGTACGGCACTGTCTCAGGTGAAAGTTGCAAAGAGCTTCACGCATGACGGCAAGCAGTACAAGCTGGCTGCCGGCACCCAGGTCGGCTGCTATACCTGCCACAACGGTCCGCGCGGGGATTGAAACAACGTTATCTGAGCGGGCGGGGAGCAATACTCCCCGCCCGCTCAGGTTTTGCGTTTTCTCTGATAGGAATACAGCCCGGTGATCGTCATGAGCGCAACGATCCAGAACAAGGCCGCCTGGCTGATGAGTTCCTGACGCCAGTACTTGTAGATGGCGTTTTGATCCCGCCCGACGGCAACCACCAGGGGTTTGTCCATGGCCAAGATTTCGGGCTGGACCGTGACCATGGCCACCATGCTGTCCTCCCCCAGGGCATAACTATTACCCTGGAAGACATTCAACGTCTGACCACTCTTGAGTTGCTGCGTGAAGAAGGAATCAGGCTTGCCCTGTTCCATGCCGACCAGTTTCTTCTGGTCGGGAACGGACAGAAACAGCATGCCATCGCCATGCACCAGAAAAGCGCTCATGTCCGGCTCGTAAATGGCGGAGCTCAGTAGTGCCTTGAACTCGTTGGGATCCAGCGCGGCAACCACCATGCCATCAAACTGGCCTTCCGGTCCGGGGATCAGGCGAACCAGGTTCATGGTGAAATTCCCGCGCGAAGTCATAAACGGCACGCTGACATACAGGGTTTGGGGATTCGGATAACGTTTCACCGTCATGAAGAAGTCGCGCTTGGCCAGACTCCTTCCGACGAGGTCGGTCTTGTCGGCGGCAAGGATGGTTCCACCGGCATCGACGATCAGCATGGTGAGTACGCCCGGCATGGCATCGGTCAAGGCTTTCAGGTGCCCGCTGGCCAACTGGTTGCCGTTTTTTTGCCTGTGCCAAACAGGAACCTCTTTCAGAACGTTTTCCAGAGAAAGATTGGCTGCCTTGAGTTGGCGAGCAAGATTGTCGGCCACCATCTCGACCTGGCTGGCAAGACGAGCCTTTTCCTGTGCCTCGATACGAAGGTGGTCATGAACGAGCAGATAGGCGATGTAACCACCGATGACGAGTATCAGTAACCCGGCGTAAATCCACTCCAGCAGGAAGCGGCGGTTCGAGCCCATTCCATAAATCTCCCCGTGCGCATCTATTTTTAAATTACTGGCGGCACCGGGTCGAAGATACACCTTTGAAGCTGCGGAAGTTTGATCGTGATCAACAGGCTTTTGATCGTTGAAGCCGTCAAACTGAAGCAGGCCCTGGATAAGCTTGGGATTTTTCGCTAACCGCGCTGCGTCTCGATTTTTGCTTCGTTCAGCAACCACAGCCGAAATGCCTGGACCACCGGGCGGCCCGATATGACTTCAGGAATGACCAGGTAATAGGAATAATGCTGTCCGACTGAAATCGCGAAAGGCGCGACCAGTCTGCCCTCGGCGATTTCTTTGGCGATCAGGGGCTTTGAGGCCAGCGCGATGCCAAGCCCGTCGATGGCGGCGACCAAAGCCAGTCCCGAATCGCTGAAATGCGGCCCGTCATTGCAGTCAACATCCTTGACGCCGGCCACCCGCAGCCACTCTTCCCAGCTTGGCCGCTCCCGCTCGTTGGCTATCGTGTCGTCGTGCAGCAGGACATGGAACTTGACATCCGAGACATGGCGCAGCGGTCGGATGGATTTCAACAGTCTGGGACTGCACACCGCAGTGTAATCCGGCTCGAAAATATGGTCGGTACTGCAACCGGAATAGGTCCCCGTGCCGTAACGAACCACAACCTGCGAATCCTCCTCGCGCAAGTCGAGATTGTCGAATGCCAGTGCCGCACCGGGCGGATCGCTGTCGATGGCATTGAGTGAACTCAGCACATGCAGCTTGACCTCGGGCACGCTCGCGGTGAAGCGCTGCAGGCGCGGCACCAGCCAGCGCGCCGCGAATGAGGGCGGGGCAATGATGACCAGCCTCCCCTGAGAGGATTGCAAGCGGGTTCGCTCCACGGCCGCGGCAAAGCACTCCAGGCCCTCGCGCACCTTGGGCAGCATGGCCTGGCCTTGCTGCGTGAGCTCCAGCGCGCGCGTGAGGCGAAGAAACAGCGGCAGACCAAGAAATTCCTCGAGCAACTTGATCTGGTGGCTGATTGCCGTCGGCGTGACGAACAATTCCTCGGCGGCCTTCTTGAAGCTGAGATGACGAGCAGCGGCCTCAAAGGCGCGCAAGGCATTCAAAGGCGGCAGGCGATACGACATGGATGAGTTTTTGTTTGGTGTCGGCTGAAAATTGGTCGATTGCTGCTATGCAGCATTTTCATTATGGTAGCACCGTCCCCTCATAAGGGGGTCACTCAACTAAAAGGACCGATCACATGGACCATCGTTATACCGACATACACGCCCTGATTCGCGAAGCAAACAAACAACGCAGCGAGGCTATCGGGGACATCCTCTCGGCTGTCTGGAGAAGTTGCACAAAATTCCTGGCGACTCAGCTGGGACGGCCAGAGACTCCCCACTTGGCAACATCGTCCAGGCTCGCTGGCATTCACCGCTGATCGGGAAACCTCAAGCCATAAAGCCGATGTCGCGTGTGGCCTGGGCGTAGTTGGAAAGATTGGGCAGCGCGCCGAGCAACTGGGTTTCGGTCAGCCCGAACCATTTGCCGAGGGTTGCTGCGTACTGGTCTACCGCTGTGGTAGGCAACAGGCGGCCTTGCCCAACATCATCCGGACCATTGCTGGCGACGATCGGCGGTACACCGTAAAACCGCCGCCCCTTGACAGCGCCACCGAGCATGAAGTGCATGCTGCCCCAGCCGTGGTCGGAGCCATCGCTGTTGACCGTCAGGGTTCGGCCGAAATCCGAGGCGGTGAACGCGGTGATGGCGGATGCCATGCCAAGTTCCGCAGTAGCGTTGTAAAAGGATGACAGCGCAGTGGCGACCGAAGTCAGCAGTTGCGGATGTGTCGTCGCCAGGTTGTCGTGATTGTCGAAGCCATTCAAGGCGACGAAGAACACCTGTCGCTTGATCCCCAGCGTTGGCGCCACCGAAGCCATGCGTGCCACCATCTTGAGTTGTTCGGCGAGACTATTCCCGGTCGGGAACGGCGTACCGATCGCCGGTGCGGAATTGAGTGCCGCAGTCAGCATCTGGTTCGCAGTCAAAGCCTGCATCATCACATTGGCATAATCCGATTCGAGCGGGTGCCGCGATGCCGCAGTCATCACCGACTGCATTACCTTGGCCGCAGCATAGGAGCCAAACAGGCTGTTGGCTGAATTCAAGGCCACCGGACCATTCTTTGTGACCTGATACTGGCTGGATGTCAGGCCGGATAGAAATACCGCATTGCCATAGACATTCACGCAGGAAAAAATGTCCTTGCTGCTGCCTGAGGTGAGCAGGTCCTGCATGCGGCCTGCCCAACCCGTGGTCGTGCCTTCCGGTCCCGAAGATTGCCATTCCGACTGCTGGTCGTTGTGGGAGAACAACTTCGCCGGCAGCGGCGCCGAGTTGGCAAGATATTGTTCCTTGGTGACAGGCTGGATCAAATTGCCGACATTGAGCAGCACACCCATCTTGCCATCGTTGAACAGCGGCAGCAAAGGCGCCAGTTCCGGGGCAAGGGCGTACTGCCTGACGACACCGGCCTTGTCCACCGGCGCCTGGGTCGGGTTGAGCGCAGTCCCGGCCAGGCTGGGGAAAGCGTAGGCCAGATTCGGCCGCAACGCCTGGTACTGGGCGTAGCTGCTCGCATCATAAGGCACCAGCGTGTTGGCATAGTCGTTTCCGCCATAGAGGAACACGCAGACCAGCGCCTTGTAATCGTTCGCTCCGGCGGCAGCGGCTTCACCCAGAGCGGCAAAATTCAGGACCCATGGCGCGACCGCACTGCTCGCCGAGACGGACAAGGCATTTTTGATGAATTTCCGGCGCGACCGGTTGTCGATAATCCTATTCATGCCGGCCCCTATTTCTGCACGATATATTCGGGCGATGCGAGCACCATCAGCAACGCCGCCTGGACGCGCCGATTCAGCGCCGCATCGCTGTTCACCGGCATGCCATTGACCGCCCCAGCCATCGCCGCCAGATTGGCTGTACTGACCTGGCCCGCTGCCAGGACAAGGTTGATTTCATTGAGCAGCGTCTGGGCATTCTTTGCCAGTGGCAGCAGCGTGCTGTAATCGCCTCTGACGTCGCCGATGCCGTTACTCACCACGCGTTGCATGAAGTTCACATAGCCGACCACCGAGGACGCATTGGTGATCTGGAACTCCGGCGCCATCAGGCCGGCATTGCCCATCGCCGTATTGGGCGGGACATAGCCCGGGCGAAAAAAGTTGAACACCGTCGGCGAACGCAGGGGACTCTGGCCCAGGCGCGTACCCGGATCGGAAGTGTTGCCAACTGCCCAGTTCCCGCTTGCCGAAATGGCGTTGCAGGCCCTGGCCCAGTTGGCAAAGCGCAACATCGGCTCGCGCAGCTTGCCAAAAGAAGAAGTGTTATTGACCGTGTTGCGCGCCTCGTAATCCAGCAGGATGGCTTTCACGACGGCCCGCAGGTTGCCGCGGACGCCATTGCCATCGTTGTTGAAGATACTGGCCACGCGTCCGACATAGGCCGGACTCGGGTTGCTGGTGACCAGTCTCTGGATCAGCTGCTTGCCGATGAACGGCCCTACGTTGGGATGATTGAACAGGGCATCCAGGGCCATCTTCATGCTGGTCCTGCCGTCGGTTCCGGCAGGGATCGCGGTGCCCAGAAATTCCTTCTGGCCGGACTCGCAGCGTGCCGGAATCTGTCGCATCGGGCGTCCCTGAAAATCGGGCGTTGCGCTATTGCCTCCGGTGAAATCCCAATCCCACCCGGTCCAGACCCGCGCCAGGCCCATCACATCGGCCTGGCGGTAGGCGTATTGCTGAACGCCGCCGACCAGTTTCGGCGTGCCGTCGAGATTCAGTTGCACCAGTCCGATGGTGAACAACTGCATGATCTCCCGCGCATAGTTTTCGTCGGGTAGTGCGCCGCTGGCCGGATTGGCCTTGAGGTTGCCCTTATAGGTCAACCATTCGCCCATCGCCGGGCTCAGCGTGACTTCTTCCAGCAGCTTGCGATAGTTGCCGAAGGCATTGTTTTCCAGGATGTCCTGGTAATGGGCTGCGGTAAATGCACGCCAGCCGCCGCTCAGCCCGTCGATGCCGACGACGAGAATTTCCGAGAGGGCCAGGGCGATGCGTTGGCGCAAGGTATCGGGTGCGTTGAGCAATTTGCACCAGCTCGCTGCGTCGAAACCGTTTTCGCTGTGGCGATGGGTCGTCGCGCTGAAGCCCCTGACCACCAGCCAATCCCAGCGTGACTGCGCTTGCGGCAGCGCGAACTGCGCATCCATCCAGCCTGCGTAGCCCAGGCTTTGAACGCGTGCCATCTCTGCGCGCGTGGCGCCCATCGAGGCCTGCGCGAGGAAGCGCGAGGCCTCGGCATCGGAAATATTCGCCGTAGTCGAGTTTCCGGCGCCGTCTCCGATCAGCGTGAGCGTTTTGGCCTTCACGCTGGTCAGCAGCTGCGCCAATGGGTTATTCGTAGTCAAACTCAATTCCTTTGCAGTATCGAGCACTCATGCGGATTTGCAGTATAGAAGGCCAGGGGCGGTCCGGCTGTGAAGCAGGTCACAGGAAGGTGCGAATTGATTGCCCAAGAATTTATGGTAACCTGAATATCTCATACCTCATCAAATTTCTCGCGTCGGCAACTCAATCGATTTTGCTGGCCTCCATTCCCGTCCATCCGTTCATCCGAGGAGTATCGCATCGTGAAACGCTACGAAGTTCACCCAAGCAACCCGTCCGCCCCACTGCAGCTTGCCAACTTCGAACCAGCCCCGCTGGGCGACACCCAGGTGGCTGTCGCCATCAAGGCGGTATCGCTGAATTACCGGGACATTCTGGTCACCCAGAATACCTACTTTGGTCCCATACCCGACGGTCGCGTTCCCTGTTCGGACGGTGCGGGTGAGGTCGTGGCGGTGGGCAAGGCCGTGAAAAGCCTCAAGCCCGGCGATCGGGTGGCCACACTGTTCTTCCCCGACTGGCAAAGTGGCGGCCCCGATAGCGCCTCGACTTCAGGCGCCCTGGGCGCCGAAGCCGACGGTGCGTTCACCGAGCGTTTCATCAGCGAGGAACGTGGCCTGATCAAGCTGCCGGACAGCCTCAGCTACGCCGAGGCCGCCGCCCTGCCCTGCGCCGCCGTGACCGCCTGGAATTCGCTGTTCGTGGTCGGCGACCTGAAGCCCGGCCAGACTGTGTTGCTCCAGGGTACCGGCGGCGTTTCCATTTTCGGTCTGCAATTCGCCAAGGCCGCGGGCGCCCGTGTCATCATCACCTCCAGCGACGATGCCAAGCTGGCACGGGCCAAGAAACTCGGCGCCGACCATGGCATCAACTATAAGACCAATCCCGAGTGGCATCAGGAAGTGCTGCGCCTCACCGAAGGGCGAGGCGTGGATGTGGTGCTCGAAGTGGGCGGACCGGGCACGCTGGAACGTTCCCTGATGAGCGTCAAGATCGGCGGCCGGATTGCCTACATCGGCGTATTGACCGGCCTGGCCGGGCAGGCCAACCCGGTCATGCTGATCCCGAAGAGTGCCAGCATCCACGGCATTTTCGTCGGCAGTCGCGCCATGTTTGCCGACATGCTGGATGCGATCGCGACGCATGCCATCCACCCCGTGATCGACCGTGAATTCCCGTTCGCGGAAGCGCCCGCAGCCCTGGCACACATGCGCAGCGGCGGTCACTTCGGCAAGATCGTGATACGGGTTGGCAGCTGAAGTCGAGCCTCGCCGGAAATTGATTTGAATCGGCGGGCAACGCTCTGAACTTGGGCCTGCTTGCCCTTACGGCGATTTCTTATGCCGTGAGGGGTATCCGCGAGTAATCCTCAGACGACAATCGACTCCTGGTGTGCCGCCTGATAGCGCCGCTGCAAATAGACCAGCCCTTTGGCCGTCACCAGGGTGCGCGCGTAAAGCTGTTTCTGGTCGTGCTTGTTGATGAAGCTGCGTTGAACGACCTTGAAATAGCCAGCATCGATGTGACATTGATAGGGCAGGTTGTTATGCATCAGGATGCCGGCGTGCCGCAACCAGTCAAAAAATTTGACTGCACCCACGCCGATGATCTTGGCGACTTCCTGAATGCTTTGCGCATTGCCGATGCGTAGCAAGGCGTCATGGAAAGCCACCTTGGGCGCGTCTTCCCTGGCCTTGGCTTCCAGCGCAATCATGCGCTCGGAAAATTCCAGGAGCAGGGTTCGCAATTGGTTCGGATCGGACAGTATCTGGAAGACTTCCGGGCTCGCCAAGTCCGCCGAGTCCGCCAGACCCGCTTTGGCCCGGCGCTCGGCAGCGATGAAATACTGGCGCGCCTGTCTTCCCTTCTCGTTGCATTCGACAATCGACAGTTCCTTGGCCATGTCGAGTGCAACCCGGTAGTCGGCGTCACTGAACAAACTGCGGGAGATCTGATGTTCTGGTGCCTCGGTTGAGTCACGGACGAAATCGACACCTTGCTCGAAACCAAATTGGGCAATCCGCGCCTCGATCCAAGGGGAGAACGCCTGCCGGTTGCCCAGCCAGGCATGCAGCGCCCGGGCACTGACGGTCGCCACCTGCTCAGTACCCACTCTCCTGTCGTCGATGGGAATGAGGACACTCGCCATCGTTTGATGGCTGTCCTGTGGCAGCCGATTATCGCGACTGAGGCTGATGATGGCTTCGTGCAGTTGCTTTTCCATGGTATCGCTCCGACTCTTAGCGTTGGGCTATGAGAATTGGATAAAGTTGCCTGGCGCAGAAAAATATTTGAAGATTTACGATACCGCGACGAACTCATCCAATGCAAGCAGCAGGTTAAGGCTTTCTCCATGCCATGGGAATACTCAGGAAACAGTAATTTGACTACCCATATCTGAGTAGGAAGCCGGCTGACTCAAACTGTAGCCTTGATCGTGACAGTGTCTTTGTAGGTATTTCTACCTAAGCGTGCCCCTTGTTCAGTTTCTCAATATCCAATACCCTGCAAGACTCGACGGATCTGGCACAGAACCAGCCTCTACAGGAGTACTGACATGACAAATCGGAGCGAACAAAAAATCTCCTGGCGTGACGAGTTCTCGATTGGAATTGCCACAATCGACGACCAGCACAAAAAGCTGCTTGACCTGCTGAACCAGTTGAACTCGTTCGATCACGATCAGGGAGGTCATGGCGCCCAACCGAACCGGCTGGTGAAAATGCTCGACAGTCTCAGCGAGTATGCAGCGCATCACTTTGTCCAGGAAGAGGCCTTGATGCGCGATCACCTGCCCGCCAGCGACAAAACCACCGACCACATCGTGGCCCACCGTTCCTACTGGACTATCATCGTCGCCCTGAAAAACCGGCTGCTCAAGGGTGATGCGAAGGTCAATGCCGAACTGGTCGATTATTTGAACCGGTGGTGGATCAATCACATCCTGAACATCGACCAGGACCTGGGGCGCGAACTCAAACTGCGTGGTGTGGTCTAGTTCCGATCCGGACACGATCTTCCGAGCCGCCATGACCATTCAGGAAAGCCATCCAACCGAGGCAAATATGGAAGTGGATTCGCTGGATGGCGAGCTTGCGTCCGGACCCGCCCTCTCCGAGTCGAAAGCAGAACTGGCTCAGCCGCCACAAGTTCCCACACCCCGCGGCTATAGCTGGCTGGCGACCATGGATCTGGAACCCGGCATGATCATCGCAAGACCGGTGGTCGGAACTACAGGCAGCCGCATCACCATGCACCTGGCCATCGGCTCCGCGATCACTGCAGACACCATCGCCCAATTGATGAACAAGGGCGTCGAGTGCGTCGCGGTCATGGATGACGCCGATGTGCCACCGGAAATCCTTGCCGACGCGGTGGTGCGCTTTGAGACCCGCTTGCGCGAAATCTTCGAGCCGGTTCCGGATATTTCCTGTCGCCCGCTGTTCGACGCACTCATCAAGTACGGACCGCTCTGATGCTGGGCGGCAACATCCTTGACGAAGTGCCAAAACTGGCCGAAGCGTTGCCACCGTTCCCAAGCATCGTCCTGCAACTGCTCGACCGCCTGCGCGACGAGGATTCGTCGCTGGACGTTCTGGTTCGCCTGGCCAGAAACGATCCGGTGATCTCCAGCAACATATTGGCCAGCGCCAACCATATCCGCCGGCTGCGGCTGCAATCCGACCTCTCCGATCCCTTTGCCGCGGCATCCCTGATCGGTCTCAACCGGGTCCGCAACATCGTCGTCGCGGCCGGCATGCATCAATTTCTCGAAAAGGGAAAAGGCGGAGCTTTCCTGTTCCGGCACTCCCAAGCGGTCGCCATCGTCGCCCAGGAACTGGCCGCCCTGAGTGGCGTTTCAAGCGAAATGGCTTACGTTGCCGGCATACTCCACGACATCGGCCAGCTTTGCTTCCACATCCTCGATGAACAGGCCTTCAGGGAGGCTTATGAGATGTCCGGTGTCGACGGGAACCTGATCGAGCGCGAAGTGGACGCCTTCGGGCTGGACCATTGCCGCATGGGCGCGTTGCTCGCCGAGCATTGGGAATTGCCCGAGGAGTTTGTCTCGGTGATCCTGACCCACCACGATGAAATGACCGTGACCAGCCGGCTGCAAGCCACGATTTGCCTGGCAGAAACCCTCGCCCGGGCGCTCGACATTCCTTCCTCGCCCAAGAACCGCGTGACCAGAATCAACGCGGCGGCACTCGAATCCTTGGGTTTGCACTGGGACAGCCCGGACATGCTGGATTGCTTCGGCCGCTGCCATGCCCGCTATCATCAGTTGTGCACTGATGGATAAGGCAAGTACTCCAGGAGCAATTTAGGTCACTGAGCAATAGCTTCAGCGTCATCGATCGGTGTCTTCGCCATGGAGCGCCAGTTTCTGCTGGGGTGATTCTTCTTCCGTCTGCTGAACATCCGCCGGCTGCAGCGCACTCACCCGGACACCCAAGAGACGCAACTTCCGGTCGAGCAAAACACGCTTCAGGCAGGCTCCTGCTGCGTGCCGGATCGCCACCGGGTCGGACACTGCCGCGGGCAGCGTGACATCCCGCGTGACTGTCTGAAAATCGTCGAAGCGCAATTTGATGCCGATAGTGCGCCCGACGTAGCCACTGCTCTCCAGGTCTGAAGCCACACGAACGCATAGATCGGTAAAAATTTCAGTGAGGCTTGCGCGGTCTCCGCGTGGATGGAGGTCACGCTCAAAGGTCGTCTCCCGGCTGATCGATTTCGGTTCGGAATGGGTGACGACCGGGCTAGCGTCGATGCCGTGGGCTGCAGCATGCATCCAGGCGCCGAAGCTGCGCCCGAACTGCAATTGCAGCAAGACCGGATCCGCTGCCGCCAGCTGGCCGATCGTCATGATGCCCAGCGCGGCCAGCTTCTCGGTGGCCTTGGGGCCGATGCCGTTGATCTTGCGCACCGGCATCGGCCAGATACGGACCGGGATGTCGCCCATCCCGAGTATCGTGATCCCGTCGGGCTTCTCGAGATCCGAGCAAATCTTGGACAGGAGCTTGTTGGGCGTGATCCCGATGGAGCAGGAAAGCTGCGTCGCATCGTGCACCGCCTGCTTGATCCGGCGCGCAAGCGTCAGACTGTCCAGCGCCGAATCGGTGAGATCGATATAAATTTCGTCGATGCCCCGGTCCTCGATCTGCGGTGCGACGCTCGCCACGGCCGCCTTGAACAGTCTCGAGTAGTGCTGGTAAGCGGCGAAATCGGCCGGCAACAGGAAGGCGTCCGGCGCCTGGCGTGATGCCTTCATCAGTCCCATGCCGGAGGACACGCCGAGCGCCCGGGCTTCGTAGGTGGATGTGGTGATGACACCGCGTCCGCGGTAATCGCGCAAGCGGGTGAATTGCCGGGTACCATTCGCCGCGGTGCGAAGCTGATCCGTCCGGCGTCCGCCGACGACCACCGGCTGGCCGCGCAGTTCGGGATAGCGCAGCAGTTCGACCGACGCATAGAAGGCATCCATGTCGAGATGGGCGATGCGGCGGTTCGGGAGATCCATGCCGCAATGGTACACAATCGCCACCCGCCGCCCACAACCCAGTTAACCCCGGTTCCCGGGAAGGATTCACTGCGACGTACAATGCGACCAGGCAGCCATGCAACCATGCGCTCATGCGCGCTCACAATTGAATTCCACGACACCCATGGAGAGGCGGGATGGACGCAGTCGCAGTGATCGACTTTGAAACGACGGGATTGTCGCCCGACCAGGGATCGCGCGCGACCGAGATCGCTGCAGTCATCGTGCAAAACGGCAAAGTCGTGGATCGTTACCAGAGCCTGATGAATGCGGGCGTGCGCATTCCGCTGTTCATCGAAGAACTCACCGGCATCAGCAACGACATGATCCGCAAGGCGCCGGCTGCAGCCGACGTGATGCGCGAGGTTTCCGATTTCGTCGGCGAATTTCCACTGGTGGCACACAACGCCTCATTCGACCGCAAGTTCTGGGAAGCCGAACTCAAGCGCATCCAGAGAAAACGTCGGGCTGAATTCGCCTGCTCCATGCTCGTCGCGCGCCGCGTGTTCCCGCAGGCTCCGAGCCACAAACTGGGAACGCTGGTCAAATTCGCCAACCTTCCCGTCGCCGGCCGCTACCATCGGGCACTGGCCGACGCTGAGATGACCGCCAGCCTGCTGGTGCGCCTGGAAGAAGAACTTTGTCGTCGCTATAGCCTCAGCCAAGTGACTCACGAGCTTCTGCGCAAGATCCAGGTGCTGCAAAAACATCAACTCGGGAAATACCTGGAACGCCTGTCCTGAACGACTGCAGCCGCGTCGCCCAATCAAATCACCCAAAGGAACCTGGCATGGAAGAATTGCTGTCCGTCATGGAAATGAAAACATCGGGAACCCCGCAATATTCCGTGATCTGGATGCACGGCCTGGGTGCCGACGGTTCGGATTTTGAACCCGTGGTACCGGAACTGGATCTGCAGGGCTGCCACGGCATCCGCTTCATCTTCCCCAACGCTCCTCACATCCCGTTGACCTGCAATGGCGGATACGTCATGAGCGCCTGGTACGACATCATCGCCCTGGACAGCACCAGCCGCAAAGTGGATGAGGCTGGCATCGACCGCTCACGGCAGGCGATCCGGCGCCTCATCCAGAAAGAGAATCAACGCGGCATTCCCTGCGCCCGGATTTTTCTGGCCGGGTTTTCCCAGGGCGGGGCGATTGCTTACGCAACGGCGCTGACACACCCGGAATCTCTGGCTGGGGTCATCGCGCTATCGACCTACATTCCGGAACCGAAGCTGATTGCAATGGAAGCAACGGCAGCCAACCACGCGATCCCGATATTCGTGGCGCACGGCAGCGAAGACGACGTTGTCTCCCCGGAACTCGGCATCCGGGCACGCGACTTACTGGTTCAACGCGGCTATCCGGTCGAGTGGCATGAATATGCCATGCCGCATTCGGTGTGTTTCGAGGAAATTCAGGACATCGGGCAGTGGCTGAAGGAAAAGATGGCTGCGTGATTGCGGACTTTACAGCGCACCTTTCCAAACCGGACGAAGCGACGCCAATTCGGGGCGCTCAATGGCCATGCGTAAATCATCAAGCAACCTTTGCTTGTCCTTGCCCAGGTTGCCCTTGAGAACGAGACGATTCGAAACATGGTCGCTGCGAAACACCGTGCGTTCGAGTTCAAGCTGCTCCATGAAACGCTGCAATTCTACGAACAAGGTGCGTTCAGGAAGCGGTTCCCACTCGGGGAAGGCCGTACGAAACCGCTGTTCACCCTTGGGGAAATTCACCACCAGGATAGACAGATATTCGGGCTGCGTTTCATTCGCCAGCCGCGCAGAATTGTCGGCGTGCTGGTCCGACAGCACCTTGCCGCCAAGGCCATTGAGTATCATCACGGAACGCTTGATGCCCGCCTGGCTCAGCATGTCCAGCGCCTCCCGCGTGGAAGCGTGGGTCTCGCCCTTGCTGACTTTGGCCAACACTTCATCGTCGCCGGACTCGGCGCCGACATAGGCCAATGTGAGGCCGGCCCGGGATAGTTCCTGGAGTTCTGCAACCGTCTTTTTGCGCAGGTCGCGCGGCAGGCAATAGCTCGACACCCGATGCACGGCGGGCAGATGCACGCGGATCGCCTCAAGCACTGCGAGCAAGCGTCGTGTCGGCAATACCAGGGCATCGCCATCTGCAAGGAACACGCGCTTGATGCCGTGACCGAAGCGCTCGCCGCACCTGCGGATGCTTTCAAACACTTCGGTTTCATCTCTGGCACGAAACTTCTTTTGCGGCGCCGTATACATCTCGCAGAAAGTGCACCGGTTCCAGGAACAACCTTCCGTCACTGGCAGGATCAGCGATGACGCCTCGCTGGGCGGACGAAAAACCGGATCGATATATCGGATAGGTACGATTGCACTCATGGCAAACAGGCTGGTGGCGTGGCAGTCAAGGAAGCCGCGATAGGTTTACTCGGCGGCTCCCACTGAGCCAAGGCTGAAACAAGGATGATCGGAATGGCAATAACAGATAGCATACGATAAATTTGCTCAGGCAAGGACCGACCACTACGGGATTGGGGAGTAATTCGCAATGACCAAGACATACAAGATCGACAGCGCGACAGCAGCCATCGGGGAGATGGCGAGACAGTTGCAGAAGAAGTATGGTGATGAGGCACTCGCGATTATCGCGCCGATCCTCAGGGAGTATGGCCTGCATAGCGGGCAGCGGCTGGTGAAAAAACTGGCAGATCGGGATTTGGCGGGCCGGGTTGAAGGCTGGCTGGAACCGATCATCAAGGCCGGGCTTTGCGAAGTCATCGTGAGGGAGCCGACGCATGTGGCGATCCGGGGCACGGACTGCCCACTCAATCTTGAAGGCACCAACGACGCACTCTGCAATACCTGCATGCGTATCGACCAAGGCTTGGTCTCTGCCCTGGCGGAGAAAGAGATCACGCTCAAAATCGAGAAATCCTTGGCACGCGGCGATGGCGCTTGCGAAGTTCATTTCTCGATTTGACTGCACGTTTCGCGCCAAACTTTTTCGGTAGTCGATCAATGCAATGTATCCGGATCCGAAGAGGCACAAGGTTCGCCACGCCGGCAACAGTTCATCGGTCGAAGGCATCCGGGAAAATTCCGCGATTGAATAAAGAAAACATCGGAGGTCACAATGGATAAATCAAGACGTACATTCACGGCGGGTGGCTTGCTCGCTTCAGTTTCCTTGTTGTCCGAAAACGCCCAGGCCGGGCTTGCATCCAAGACGAAGGCCTACACACCTTCGGCAAACGCGCAGGCCTTTGTCAACAAAATGGGCATACGTTACCCCATCGTTCAAGCCGTCATGGGCGGCGCGACACCGGAACTCGCGGCCGCCGTCGCCCAGGCAGGTGGCCTGGGCGGGATGGGACTGACCTGGTCAGCGGAAGCGGAAGTGCGCAATTACGTGGCCAAGGTCAGGGCCATGACGCGGGAACCGTTTGCGGTCGGTTATGTACTGGCATTCGGCGCCGCCACGTTGCCGGCGGCCCTGGAAGCGGGTGCGCCCGTGATCCAGTTTGCATTCGGCATACCCAGCGCGGAACAGGTGGCGCACATACGTCAGGCAGGCGCCAAGTTCGGCATCCAGATCAGCAATCTGCTCGGCGCCAGGAAAGCCCTGGATATCGGAGCCGACTATATCAGTTGCCAGGGCCAGGAGGCCGGAGGACACAATCAGGCGCAATCCAGCTGGCATGATCACATCGATTCAATCCTGCAGGCGGCAGGCAAAACCCCGCTTCTGGTCGCAGGCGGGCTCAGCGGAGGCAAGGATTTAAGAAAGGTATTGGCAATGGGTCTGGCAGGCGGCGTGTTCGGCACACGCTTCGTCGCAAGCAAGGAATATCCGGCACATCCTGAATACCATCGCCGCCTGCTCAAGGCCAAGGCGAGCGATTCAGTGCTGACCATCTGTTTCGATGGCGGCTGGCCCGGCGCCTTGCATCGGGTGCTGCGCAATCCGACCCTCGACCGGTGGGAGGCGGATGGCGCGAAGTTTGAAGGTGCGCGCCCCGGCGTTGGCGACATCGTCGGGAGAATCGGCGACATGACCTTTGAGCGTTACAGCATCTTCCCTCCCTTTGCAGTGACGACGGGTCAACCCGAAGACATGGCGATGTATGCCGGGCTGGGCGTGGCAGACATTCGGGACATACCCGGCGCCGGAGAACTCGTGCGCAGGATCTGGGCAGAATGTGTCAGGGGATAACGACTTGAGGTCAGGGGTCGCCTGTCACTGAGACTCACGCCCACTCGGGAATCGATGGAACACGAAGCTGATCGACCTCGGGAAGATCGAATCCGAAATGCTCTACCAGCATTGCGCGCAGCGTTCCGCGGTCCGGGAGTTGCATCGAACAAGCTTCATTTCCGCGCCAAATGGTCAGGTCCCGGTTCATCAAGGTCACGCGCCCTTCCGGAGTAAAGGCGCGCAGCATGATGCGGTTGACGAACGTTGAGCCGGGGAATGTGGCGGCATAGTGGTTGCCCATTTCAAAATCGACCAGGTTATCCGGATCAAGTGTCGATACCCATGCATCGACAACCTTTTCACCCGTCTTCACCCTGAGTACCCAGTAGGGTTCATCACGAATCATCCAGTGGGTTGCAGAACCGACATGCTCCACCGCGCCATCGCTCAAGTGAATCGGGAAGCGCGGCGCCAAGCCGCCGAGACCAGGATCCACAATGAATTCGCCTTCAGGAAATGTCACTTTCAGGAACATGTGCGTGCGGGGCGACGCCTTGCGCGGGTTGAAGAGGACAACGCGGGCAGTATGGGGAGTTGTCCGAAATCCAAGTCGATCAAGAACAGCGGCGAATAGAGTTCCATGCTCGAAGCAGTAACCACCTCGACGGTTGCGTATCAGTTTTTTCTGGAGGCTGTCGAGATCCAGGCGGATCGGACGCCCGAGTAGAACGTCCAGATTTTCAAAGTGGATCCAGGACATATGCGCCTTCAGCAGCCCCGCCAGCGTAGCGAATGTCGGGGCAGTGCCACCACCCCACTGAATGCGGTCCAGGTAGGCCTCAAGATTGAGAACGCTTGTCATCCCTGCTTTGAAAACTCCTGAAAGTCTTTACTGCAACAGCATCAAACTGATTCGCTGCGCCACCCGGATAAAAAATTCACACACCCAAGCGCCACTCTAACATGCTGTTGTTAAACGGTTATTGTTGATTGATTGATGCCTGAGTGTATAAAGAAAATGTACTACCGACCCCTTGGCGCCTCGGCCTTTAAGGCCTATTTTTGTTGCTGATGCAGCATATCTCATTGTTATTATTTGATTATTTCTTCATACGAGGCTCCTGGCACGGCTGATGCTCATACAAGGTCAAGCAGACTTTAAATCGTAACCTTCCAGGAGAACATCATGAGCGCCCTTCCAAAATATGAATCCTTCGAAAGCCACAGTGCCGAAGCCGTAGCC
>JBAYVV010000065.1:0-20940 GCA_041674465.1 Sterolibacterium sp. | reverse complement strand
TGCTGGATGACAACTCCCGCTTCTATCTGCGCGCAACTTACCAGTTCTGATTTTTCAGGAGATCAATGTGAAAACCATGCTTAAAACTATTGCTGTATCCATTGCCTGCCTGGCGTCCCTGACGCTGGCCTACGGCAAGGAGGTCACGCCGGGCACCATGCTCAACAAGGCGAGCATCGACGGCATGCTCAACGACACCATCGACGGCCATACCATCAAGTCCATGCTGACGGAAAAAATGGAATGGCTGATCCGCAACCAGGGTTTCGCCATGAAACTGGCCAAGGGCAAACCGATCCAGATCGATCCCTCGGTCGATGAGGTCAGCAAGCGCAATGCCGGTTCCGTGACTTTCGATGCGAAAACCCGTGCTCCGGTGGGCTGGAAGGGCGGCGCACCGTTCCCCACCATCGACATGAAGGATCCTTCCGCCGGTGACAAGATCGCCTGGAATGCACGCTACATTGGCATCGAGGGCTATGCCATGAATGAGCCCTATGTCTGGGTCTACCTCATCGACCTCGACAAGGGGGTTGAGCGCATCCAGAACTGGACCTTCAAGCGCACCTTCATGAATGGCCGCTATGGCCCGAAGGCGGGTTCCGCCACCACCGGTGACGGCACGATCTTCAGCAAGAGCCTGACCTATCTGACCTACCCGCAGGACATTGCCGGCATCGGCGTGTTCAATGTGCGCTACATGGACCCGACCAAGACCGAGGACAAGTGGGTGTACATCAACCAGTTCCGTCGCACCAAGCGTGTTTCGGGCGGCGGCTGGATGGATCCGCTGGGCGGTGGTGTCGACATCCTGGTGGAAGACCTGAATGTCTGGGATGGTCTGCCGCACTGGTATCCGTCGATCAAGCTGGTGCAGAAACGCTATATCCTCGCCGTTGCAAATGCTGCCAGCCCACCGCTGGACAAGAGCAAGCCCGCGCGTTCTCCCGAAGAAGCGCCCTACCAGGATGTGAAGAACGCGCCCTACTACAACACGCTGAATGCCTGGGAGCCACGTGAAGTGTATGAACTGGAGATCGCCACGCCGGTCGAGCATCCCTATGGCAAGCGGGTGCTGTACGTCGACACACAGGTCTATCAGCCCTTCTTCTCGGAAATTTACGACAAGAAAGGCGAGTTCTACAAGATCATCAGCTATGAGCGTGCACCGGTGATCGGCAAGGATGGATTCAAGGGCTATACCACCTTGCAGGGTCGCTTCATCGACTTCAAGCGTCGTCATGCCACAGTCTGGGCCGCCGACATGTTCCTCAACGAGCCCGAGATCAACGAGAAGACCATCGTTCTCGAAACGCTGGAACGCGCAGCAGGCAAGTAAGCCGGTCAGGGCGCATGTGAAAACATGCGCCCTTTTTTCCCCTGTGCTTGAACCAAGGAGGCAGTCATCGTGTTCCAGAACAAGGATCTGCTTTGCTACGAACGCTTCGATCACGGCATTCGGGAGCAAATCAAGAAACTGATCACGCCGGAATTGATCGAGGAGCATCGGCATTCAACGGTCGGCGCACAAAGCGATGCCTTGGCGCGAGTACTGAATTACGTGCGGCGCGCACCACTGCCGGGCAAGTTTGCAGTGTATGCCATCAAGCCTTTTGGGCCTTACCGAATCCTTGCGCTCTCTGGTTTGCGCGGCAAGCGACCGGAGTTTGTCGGTGACACCATCTATGCCACTCTCGATGAGGTATATCACGCAATTTTTCTGAAAAGAATCGAGAACATCAAATGACGCCCGAGAACACAGTTGGCCTGAAGCATATCCAGGGCTATTGCGATCGCATCTCGGTCAAGAGCCAGGACAAGATTCAGTTCATGGTCAGCGCCCAAGGCATCAGCGCAGTGGATGCCCAGTTGGTGCGCCTGATCCATGGTGACGAGCACCCGCAGGGACCGGGCTTCAAGGAAGAGCTCCAGACTGCCCCAATCAACAAGCGCTATGCAGTGCGCAAACAATTTACCCAGGTCGGCTCCTTTGCCCGCGTGGTCGATACCAAAGGCGTACTTGCCCCGGCAGGCGCTTTCAGCATCTTCGCCTTCATCTGGCCGACCACTCCGCAAATGCACCAGCAGGGCATTCTGACCCGCTGGGATGCCAGCAAGCAACGCGGCTACGGACTGGGCATCAGTGCAGACGGTTTTCTCGAGTTCTGGATTGGCGACGGGCAGGCCACTCAGCGCGTCAAGGCGGACACCGCGCTTTTCGGTCGCTGCTGGTATCTGGTCGGTGCGAGTTTCGATCCTGCCAAGGGTGAAGTCAGCCTGTATCAGGAAAACGTCATCAATGCCTACAACTCGCTTTATTCGAAGGCGTTGCCCTTTGATTACGCTTCCCACACCCAGGGAAAAATCAGCATCCGTCCGGCCAACGATGCCACGACCACCTTCCTGCTGGCCGGCAGCAACGAAACCGGTCCCGACGGCCAGAACGCCGTGGGCGAACGCTACAACGGCAAGATCGACCGCTGCGGCGTGATCGGGCGCGTGCTCCAGCGCGCGGATTTCGATGCCATCCGTGCCAGCCTGGACAACGTGCCGCAGCAGGATATGCTGGCGTATTGGGACACGTCTGCCGGCTACACGGCAAAAGGCATCGGTGACCGGATCGTCGATGTCGGGCCGCACCAGTTGCATGCGCTTGGCCACAACAAGCCGGTGCGGGCGATGACAGGCTACAACTGGAACGGCAGGGACGACGTGTTCCGTCTTGCCCCGGAGCAATATGGCGGCGTCCATTTTCATGAAGACGCGATCATCGACTGCCAGTGGACCCCGACCTGCGAATGGCAGATTCCTGCGGACCTCAAGAGCGGTTGCTATGCCCTGAAAGTCACGGCCGGCGAGGCCGAGGAATACATTCCCTTCTTTGTGCGCGCCGCCCAGCCCAAGGCCAAGATCGCCGTTCTCATGGCGACGGCCTCCTACCTGGCCTACGCCAACGAGCAACTCTCCTTCTGTTCGCCCATCGTGCAGCCGATTTTCGGCCGCACGCCGGTGTTGACCGAGAAAGACATCATCCGTGTCGAAAGCCAGGATTTGGGCTTGTCGACTTATGACGGCTTCATCGACGGCGCCGGCGTCTGCTTCTCCTCCTACAAGCGCCCGATCCTCAACATGCGCCCCAAGTACCGCATGGCGCTGGCGAGCGTCTGGCAGTTCCCGGCGGATCTCTCCATCATCGGCTGGCTCGAGCATCAGGGCTACGACTATGAAGTCCTGACGGACGAGGACTTGCACCGCGACGGCGCTGCCTGTCTCAAGCCATACACTACCGTCATTGCGGCCACGCATCCCGAGTATTACTCGGAACGCATGATGGACGGCACGGAAGACTACCTGGCCAACGGCGGCCGGCTGATTTACATGGGCGGCAACGGCTATTACTGGGTGGTCAGCTTTTCCGACGAGGAACCCTGGTGCATGGAAGTGCGCAAAGGGGAATCCGGTTCGCGCGCCTGGCAGGCCATGCCGGGTGAATACTACAACCAGACCGAAGGTATACGCAGCGGCTTGTGGAAGTGCCGCGGGCGGCCGCCGCAAAAACTGGTCGGCGTGGGATTTTCAACCGAGGGCTTCGACACGTCCGGTTCTTATACCAAGATGCCGGATGCCAAGGACCCGGCGATGTCCTGGATCTTCGACAAGGTGGGCAGCGACAACTTCGGCGATTTCGGCCTGGCCCTGGGTGGCGCCGCGGGTCTCGAACTCGACCGCTACGATCTGCTGCTCGGTACCCCGCCGCATACGCGCCTGCTTGCGACCTCGCAAGGTTTGTCGGACAACTACCCGCGAGTCGGCGAAGAGATTTACTACAACTTCCCGGGCCAGGGAGCGACTCAGGATTACCAATGCCGTGCGGACATGGTCTATTTCACTACCGCGAAAAACGGCGCGGTATTCGCCCCCGGTTCGATTGCCTGGGCGAGTTCCTTGCCCAGCAACAATTTCAGCAATCCGGTCTCCACCATCATGGGCAATGTGCTGAATGCCTTCCTGCGCGAAGGACCGCTGCCGGAATGAACAACGCCCCAGTTAAGAAAGCCTGATCATGAAAACTACCGCATTCTTTCACGACGAGAAATGCCTCTGGCACACCGCCGGGCCGCACGCGCTGTTCATGCCCGTCGGCGGCTGGGTCCAGCCGCCGGCCAATGGCGGCCATGCCGAGTCGCCGGAATCGAAGCGCCGCCTCAAGTCGCTCATGGATGTCTCCGGGCTCTCCGAGAAACTCGCAGTGCTGAGTGCGCCCATGGCCACCGAAGAAGACCTGCGTCGTGTGCATCCGGAGGCTTACCTGAAGCGCTTCAAGGAACTCAGCGATGCGGGTGGCGGCGAAGTCGGCGTATTCGCGCCGTTCGGCAAGGGCAGTTACGAAATCGCCAAGCTCTCCGCCGGCCTGGCCAAGCAAGCCATCAATACGGTATTGAAGGGCGAGTATCGCAACGCCTACTCCTTGTCGCGTCCGCCCGGCCACCATTGCCTACCGGATCAGGCCATGGGTTTCTGCCTGCTGGCGAATATCTCGGTCGCCGTCGAGGCGGCCAAGGCGATGCATGGCATCGAGCGTGTGCTGATCCTGGATTGGGATGTGCATCACGGCAACGGCACGCAGCACATTTTCTATCAGCGCCCCGATGTCTATACCATTTCGATGCACCAGGAAGGCTGCTTCCCGCCCGGCTACAGCGGCTTTGAAGACCGCGGCGAAGGCAAGGGACTCGGCTACAACCTGAACGTGCCTCTGTTGCCAGGTGGCGGGCATGACGCCTACTTGTACGCGATGGAACGCCTGGTGATTCCTGCCATCGAAGGCTATCGCCCCGATTTGATCGTGGTGGCGAGCGGCTACGACGCCAATGATTTCGATCCGCTGGGCCGCATGATGCTGTACAGCGATTCTTACCGCGAGTTGACCAAAACGGTGATGAGCCTGGCCGATACGTATTGCAAGGGACGTCTGGTGGTGGTGCACGAAGGCGGCTACGCCGAGGCCTATGTTCCATTCTGCGGTCATGCCCTGGTGGAAACACTTTGCGGTGAAAGAACCGCCGTGGAGGATCCCTTCATGGGCTTCGCCGTGGGCCAGCAACCCTTTGAGCATTTTCGCAAGTTCCAGCGCCAGTTGATCGACCAGATGGCGGCCAAGCTCAAGTAATTCCTTCCCTCCTTTTCTAAGGAACCAAA
Organism: Sterolibacterium sp.; assembly: GCA_041674465.1. Taxonomy (GTDB): domain Bacteria; phylum Pseudomonadota; class Gammaproteobacteria; order Burkholderiales; family Rhodocyclaceae; genus JACRAR01. The sequence goes on along the minus strand of JBAYVV010000065.1, from coordinate 15,741 downwards.
ACATGAATCTGAATGACTATGCCAGCCAGGATGCAACCGGTCTGGCGACACTGATCCGCAGTGGCGAAGTATCCGCTGCCGAAGTCCAGAAGGTGGCGCGCCAGGCCATCGAGGCGGTCAACCCGAAAATCAACGCGCTTGCCGCGCCTCTGTTTGACAAGCCCCTGGACTACAACGCCAGCGGTCCGTTTGCCGGCGTTCCCTTCGCCATCAAGGACATCGTCTGCCATGCCGCCAATGTGCCGACGCGCTTCGGCAGCCGCATGATCCCGGCAAGCTTCGCCTTTCCGCACGACACCGAATTGATGAAGCGCTGGCGCGCCGCAGGGCTGGCGACCATGGGCATCAGCACGACGCCGGAATTCGGCTACAACTCAAATACCGAGGCGCTGGCCTATGGCTCTACCAGGAACCCCTGGAATACCACGCGTTCTCCCGGCGGCTCCAGCGGTGGCGCGGCTGCGCTGGTGGCTTCGCGCGCCTTGCCGGTCGCCCATGCCAACGATGGCGGCGGCTCGATTCGCATTCCTGCGGGCATCTGCGGCGTGGTCGGCTTGAAGCCGACGCGCGGTCGCGTCTCCCTCGGGCCGGATGCCGCAGAAGCGCTCTCCGGCATGGCCATCGAGTTTGCCGTGAGCCGCTCGGTACGCGATACCGCTGCACTGCTGGATGCGGTCGAAGGTCCCGGTGTCGGGGAGAAGTACGAAATCGCGCGGCCGTCGCGGCCGTACATCAAGGAAGTCGGCGCCAACCCGGGCAAACTGAGAATCGCCATTTCACCCAAGGGCTGGTCGACCGTGCCCATCCACCCGGCCTGCGTGGCGGCAGTCGAGAAGACCGCCAAGGTACTGGCCGGTTTGGGACATCATGTCGAGGATGCCACACCCAAGTTCGATGTCGAGGCTTTCGACAACGCCAATGTGAATCTCTGGTCGGCCGGTCTGGCGGACTGGATCATGACTTTTGCTGAAGCGCTGAACCTGAAGCCGTCTCAGGATAACCTCGAAGCCACGATCTGGGCCTGCCTGCAGCATGGCAAAAAGCTCTCGGCCATTGACCTCCTGACTTCCGAGCATGTCATGAACACGGTATGCCGCTCCGTGGGGGCGTTTTTCCAGGGTTACGACCTGCTGCTCACGCCGACGGTGGCTGCCCCGGCCACACCTTCGGGATTTCTCAACGCCAACGATCCGACGCTGGATGCGTCGGCATGGACACGCAAGATCTTCACCAACATGCCATTTACTGCATTGTTCAACGTGACGGGTCAGCCCGCGATCTCTCTGCCGCTGTGCATGAGCGATGATGGCTTGCCGGTTGGATTGCAGTTTGTCGGCCAGTATGGCGATGAGGCACGTTTGATCCAGATCGCGGCGCAACTCGAGCAGGCGATGCCCTGGATCGACCGGCAGCCGGCGGTTTGCGCGGGTCGTGCCTGAGCCATCCCCACCATGAATCTCAAAGAATATGCCAACCAGGATGCCACCAGCCTGGCCAGCTTGATCCGCAGCGGTGAAGTCTCTGTGGCCGAGGTGCATCAGGCTGCACGCCAGGCCATCGCCGCTGTCAATCCCAGGATCAATGCCCTGGCTGCGCCAGTGTTCGACCAGCCCCTTGACTATAATTCGCACGGGCCTTTTGCCGGCGTACCTTTCGCCATCAAGGATCTGATTTGCCACGCCGCCGGCGTCCCGATGCGCTTTGGCAGCCGCATGGTGCCACCCGATTTCGCCTTTCCCCACGACACCGATCTGATGCAGCGCTGGCGTGCCGCCGGGTTGGCGACGCTGGCGCGTACGACGACTCCGGAATGGGGCTTCAACGCCAATACCGAGGCATTGGTATATGGCTCGACCAAGAACCCATGGAATACAGGACGCATTGCCGGTGGCTCGAGCGGTGGTTCGGCTGCGCTGGTGGCCGCACGCGCTTTGCCGGTGGCGCATGCCAACGATGGTGGTGGCTCGATCCGCTGCCCCGCCGCCATGTGCGGTCTGGTCGGTCTCAAGCCGACACGCGGCCGCGTGCCGATCGGACCGGATGTCGGCGAGGCGCTGTCGGGATTCGCCATCGAGTTTGCCGTCACGCGCACGGTGCGCGATTGCGCGGCGCTGCTGGATGCGGTGGAGGGACCGGGGATAGGCGACAAGTACCAGATCGCTCGTCCCGCACGCCCCTACGCCAGGGAAGTCGGGGTCGAGCCGCGCAAGCTCAGGATCGCCATCTCGCCCCAATGCTGGTCGGGCGTACCGGTCGATGCCGAAAGCGCCGAAGCCGTCATGAGGACCGCCAAGGTGCTGGCCGGCATGGGGCATCATATCGAAGAGGCTACACCCACATTCGATCAGGAAGCCTTCATCCTGGCCAGCCGCGACGTCTGGAGCATCGCCCTGGCCGACTGGATCCTTGGCATTGCCGGCTTTCTCAACGTCACCCCCAGCCGTGACAACATCGAGGCCACCGCATGGGCCTGCATGGAACACGGCAGGCGCTTGTCTGCCATCGACGCATTGAAGGCGGATCATGTCGTCAATGCCACCTGCCGCGCCGTCGGCGCTTTCTTCCAGGACTATGACATCCTGCTGACGCCGACCTGGGCGCGGGTGGGACTGCCGCTGGGATCGCTCAACGCCAATGATCCGGCGCAGGATGCCGATAGCTGGACCCGGCAGGTGTTCACGCTCTCCGCGTTCACGCCTTTGTTCAGTACCACCGGGCAACCGGCGATTTCGCTGCCGCTGTGCATGACCTCGGACGGCCTGCCGATCGGTCTGCAGTTTGTCGGCCACTTTGGCGATGAAGCCACGCTGTTTCAAGTTGCTTCCGCCTTGGAAAAAGCCATGCCGTGGTCGGGACGCAAACCGGTCGTGTGCGCGGGAGAAGTCTAAACCGCTTGAGCAAGAAAGGAGATTACGCTATGACAGCAACCAGTTATGTTCACGGAGCTTCCGATGTCCCATTGATCGGCAGCACCATCGGACAATATTTCGACGATGTCTGCACGCGCTATGCCGCATCCGAAGCCGTCGTGGTGCGGCATCAGAATGTACGCCTGAACTACGCCGAATTCCGCCGCAAGGTGGATGAACTGGCCTGCGGTCTGATGCGTCTCGGCCTGCAGCCCGGCGAACGGATCGGCATCTGGTCGCCGAACAATCTCGAATGGGTGCTGACCCAGTTCGCCACGGCCAAGGCCGGCCTGATCCTGGTGAACGTGAATCCGGCCTACCAGCGTGCCGAACTCGACTATGCCCTGAACAAAGTGGGCTGCCGCGGGCTGATCCTCGCCCCGGGCTTCAAGACCACCAACTATCTCGCGATACTCGGCGATCTGGCACCTGAGCTGGCGAACAGCCAGCCGGGCAAGCTGAAATCGGCCAAGCTGCCGCAACTGGAGATCGTGATTCGCCTGGGCAGTGAAAAAACACCCGGGACTTTCAACTTCGACGACCTGAGCCGGACCCCCACGGCGGAAGAGCTTGCTGGGCTCGATGCCTGCGGCCAGAAACTCCAGTTCGACGATCCGATCAACATTCAGTTCACCTCGGGCACAACCGGATCTCCCAAGGGTGCGACACTTTCGCATCACAACATCCTCAACAACGGCTTCTTCATCGGCGAAGCCATGAAGCTGACTTCCGCCGACCGGCTGTGCATCCCCGTACCGCTCTATCACTGCTTCGGCATGGTGCTGGGCAACCTGGCCTGTCTTACGCACGGTTCGACCATGGTCTTCCCGGGCGAAGGCTTCGATCCGCTGACCACACTGCAAGCCGTGGCCGAAGAAAAATGCACCGGTCTGCACGGTGTGCCGACCATGTTCATTGCTGTGCTCGACCATCCTGAATTTGCCAAATTCGATTTGTCCAACTTGCGCACCGGCATCATGGCCGGCAGTCCTTGCCCGGTCGAAGTGATGAAGCGGGTGGTGCAGCACATGCACATGGAACAGGTGACCATCGCCTATGGCATGACCGAGACCTCGCCGGTGAGTTTCCAGAGTTCCACCGATTCTTCCCTGGATCGGCGTGTATCCACGGTCGGCTTGGTTCATCCGCACGTTGAAGTCAAGATCATCGACAGCGAAGGGCGCATCGTACCGCGCGGCGCCACCGGCGAACTGCTCACCCGCGGCTATTCGGTGATGCTGGGCTACTGGAATGACGAGGAAAAGACCCGGGGTTCGATCGATGCCGCCGGCTGGATGCATACGGGCGACCTGGCGACGGTGGATGCCGAGGGTTACGGCAACATCGTCGGCCGTATCAAGGACATGGTGATCCGTGGCGGGGAGAACATTTATCCGCGTGAAATCGAGGAATTCCTCTATCGCCATCCAAAGGTACTCGAAGTCCAGATCGTCGGTGTTCCCGACCACAAGTACGGCGAGGAACTGTGCGCCTGGATCATTCTGCGCGAGGGGCAGGCAGCAACACAGGAGGAGATTCAGGCCTTCTGCAAGGGACAGATTGCGCACTACAAGATACCGCGCTACATCAAGTTCGTTGCCAGTTTCCCGATGACCGTGACCGGCAAAATCCAGAAGTTCCTGATTCGGGAACAGATGCGAACCGAACTTGGGCTGATCGAGGAAAAGTCGGCCTGATCTAGATCAAGATCGAGATTCAGGCGATGTGTGATCCTCCCGCAACATGCTACACCGCATAGAAAGGAAGAAGACATCATGGCTGAACTGGCCGATTTCATCCAGGCGCGCAATTTTCTATGGGCGCATCGTACCGACTACGCGACGGCCTACAAGGATTTCCGCTGGCCCAAACTTGAGAACTTCAATTGGGCGCTCGACTACTTCGATCAACTGGCACAAGGCAATGACAAGCCGGCCCTGTGGATTGTCGAGGAGGATGGATCGCAACAGGTCCTGAGTTTCAAGCAACTCAGCGAACGCTCCAACCAGGTTGCGAACTACCTGCGCCAGTTGGGCGTCAAACGCGGCGATTGCATGCTGCTGATGATGGGCAACGAAGTGCCGCTGTGGGAACTGATGCTGGCCGCCATCAAGCTCGGTGCCGTGCTCTCCCCGGCCACTACGCTGCTGACCAGGGATGACCTGACCGATCGCATCGAGCGTGGCCAGGTCAAGGTGGTCGTCACCAACCTGATCGAAAAGTTCGCGGACATCCCGGGTTCCTTTATCCGTATTTCCCTCGGCAAGCAAGCCGCCGGATGGCAGCAGTACCAGGCGAGCCACGACTGCGCGGCAACCTTCGCTCCCGCTGGTGCGACCAAGGTCAGCGATCCGCTGTTCCTGTATTTCACTTCGGGCACCACGTCCAAGCCGAAATTGGTGCTGCACACCCAGCAAAGCTATCCGGTCGGGCACTTGTCCACCATGTACTGGATCGGCCTGCAGCAGGGCGACATCCACTGGAACATCAGTTCCCCCGGCTGGGCCAAGCATGCCTGGAGCTGCTTCTTCGCCCCCTGGAATGCTGCGGCGACGGTATTCATCTACAACTACACCCGCTTCAATGCCCCGGATGTGCTCAATGTCCTGGTCAAGCACAGCGTGACCACCCTGTGTGCCCCCCCGACCGTATGGCGCATGCTGATCCAGGAAAAGCTCGCCGACTATCCGATCAAGCTGCGCGAAGTGATCGGCGCGGGCGAGCCGCTCAATCCGGAAATCATCGAACAGATCCGCAATGCCTGGGGACTGACCATCCGCGACGGTTTCGGCCAGACCGAGACCACCGCGCAAATCGGCAATTCGCCGGGGTCCCCGGTCAAGCCGGGCTCGATGGGGCGACCACTGCCGGGATATCAGGTCGTGCTGCTTGATCCCGAGGGGAAACCGGCTGCGGAAGGCGAAATCTGCCTTGATCTGGTGCGACGTCCCCTGGGACTCATGGAGTGCTATGCAGGCGACGAAGGCAAGACCGAGGAAGTCATGCATGATGGCTATTACCATACCGGCGACGTGGCCAGCCGCGATGCCGACGGCTACATCACTTATGTCGGACGTGCCGACGACGTCTTCAAGGCCTCGGATTACCGCATCAGTCCCTTTGAACTGGAGAGCGTGCTGATCGAGCATCCGGCCGTGGCGGAAGCCGCTGTGGTGCCTTCGCCCGATCCGATGCGCCTGGCCGTGCCCAAGGCTTTCATTATCCTGACGGCCGGTTACCAGCCGAGTCGTGCCGTGGCACAGGACATCTTCAAATTCACCAGGGAGCGGCTGGCACCTTTCAAGCGAATCCGTCGTCTCGAATTCTCCGACCTGCCGAAAACTGTGTCCGGGAAGATCCGTCGGGTCGATCTGCGCAAGCAGGAACAAGCCAAGACAACCGCGGGAGAAAGAAAACCGCTGGAGTTCTTCGAAGAGGATTTCAGCTAGTACCCCAGAAACAAATGCGGGCACTGGTGAAACAGATTGAGGAAATGACGATTCTAATGAAGGGAGAAAAACGATGCTAAAGATGCTGCAGCAATCTATTGTTTTACTCATGCTGGCGGGCGGACTCATGTCGCAGGCTGGGGCGTTTTCTCCAGAGTCGCTGGTCTGGAAAAAATGTGCCGACTGCCATCAGCCTGTGAACGGTGTCATGCCGCGGGTTGAAGAGATACGTACGACGCCGGAAGAGTGGACAGTGATTGTCGATCGCATGGCCCGACTGTACAAGATGGAAATCACCAAGGCGGATATGGATGTCCTGCTCAAGGAATTGAGCTCGACCCAGATTCTGACGCCTGCCGAACTGGACAAGGTGGCTTATCTCAATTTGCTGAACAACCCGCAAACCATGGAAACGCCGGTCGGTGCGGATCAGCAGAAGCTTTTCAAAACCTGTGTGCGTTGCCATAGTGCCGGGAAAATCTACTCCTACCGGATGAATGAGGCCTCCTGGGCGAAGATTCGGGATTTCCATCTGTACATGTATCCGACGGTGGTCTATCAGATGCGCGAGATGCGCTGGCCGAAGGAAGCGGATGCCGCGCTCGCTTACCTGGCAAAAACCTATCCCTATGGCCAGGCCTGGAAAGCACCTGCGGAAAAACCCGAGGGTTCCTGGCTGATTCTGGGCTATGAAGCGGGCAAAGGAAATTACCGTGGCCAAGCCAAAATGGTTGCGAGCGGCAACGACGACTATAAGGTCGAGGGGAAGCTGGTTTTCACCGATGGCACCTCGGAGAGTTTCGAGGGGGAGGCAACCCTTTACGGTGGTTATGCATTGCGCACCCGCACCATGCACAATGGACAGAAAACTTTGGGCGCCTATTCGCTGCGGGATGGCAAGATCGCTGGCGAGCATCATCATCCCGCACCCGATTTCAGAACCTCAGCTAGCACCTGGTATCCGGCCGATGGCAAGCCGCAACTGCTGAAAGTGACGCCAGCTTTCCTGCTGAAGGGAGAAAACACCAAACTGGTGTTGGAAGGCATCAAGCTGCCCGAGGTGACTGCAGCCGACATCCAGTTCTCCGGTGGCTCGGTGAAAGTCAAAGCGGTGAAGCGCCTCAACGCCGAAGCCATCGAAGTCCAGGCCGAATCCACCAAGGATGGCGTGACGAAGGCTGAAGTCGGCATCAAGGGGGTCAATGCGTTGCCTCTGGTCCTCGCCAGGCAGATCGACTACATTAAGGTGACTCCGGAAATGGGGCGCGCGCGCCTCAACGGTAACCAGCGATACCCGGCGGAAGGCGTGCAATATCAGGCGATCGCTTTTGCCAAGACAGGCAAGTCGAGCAAACCCGACGAAGATGTCCGCCTCGGACCGGTGCCTGCGACGTTCAAGCTGGCTGCGCTGAACAAACGTCCCAATGATGACGATCTGCAATGGATGGGGATGATCCATGCCAGCGGAAAATACATACCGCATGGCGATCTCAACCCCATCCCGACGCGGACGCAGCACGTCGAGGCCACCGGACTGTCCTGGGTGGAAGCCAGCTACAAGCAAGGCAAGCGCCAGTATGCGGCCAAGGCCAGGCTGGTGGTGACTTTGCCTGACTACATCCAGCGGATCAAGTAGGCATGCTTTGCGAATGGACTGATCACCAGGTTTTCGGCGCCAGGGACGGGGCGATCCTGTTCGGCGTCGACCAGGGGAGCCTGTTTTTCATCGACGCGGAAACGCGCGATGCGCTGGCTCGGTGGAATCACGGCCCCACCCTGGACCTGGATGCGGTTCCCCCGGCCGACCGGGAAATTCTCGAAGGGCTGCGAACGGCCCGTTTCCTTGCTCCCGCCGGTGTTCGCCACAGGCTGGCAGCGGCCGATTTCGATATCGCCGCGATTCCCTTGACCACCATGGTGCTGGAGGTGGCGCAGGACTGCAACCTGAATTGCACTTACTGTTATGCGGACGGCGGATCCTACGGCAGGGCGGCGCGTTTTCTCGACCCTGACACCGCCCGTCAGGCAGTCAGAAAACTGGTGGCGGATTCGGCCGACCGGGACACGGTGACCTTGGTGATATTCGGCGGCGAACCGCTGCTGAACATGCCCGCGGTCGAAGCCGCCGTCCTGGAAGCCCGGATTCAGTCGCAACAGACGGGGAAGCAGGTTTTTGTTTCCCTGACCACCAATGGCACGCTACTTAAACCTGCCATCATCGATTTTATTCACGCCAACCGGATTGCAGTCTCGGTCAGCCTGGACGGTCCGGCCGATTTGCACGATGCCAACCGTCCCTGTTTGAAGGGTAAAGGAAGCTACGCCACGATTACCGACAACCTGGCCGGGCTGCTCAGTGGTGCTACCGCACCGGTCGCAGCGCGCGTGACCTTGACGCCCGATCAATGGCCGCGCATCGAAGAAGTTTTTTTCCACTTGATGGACCTCGGCTTTCACGAGGTGGGAATCGCCCCGGTGAGTCCTGTCAGGCGCAACCTGCTCCCCGATGCCGCGCAGGAGGAAGCCTTGCTTCAGGGCTTTTCCGCCATGGCAGGTATTTTTCTCAAAGCCGCCAAAACAAACCGGCTGCTGCCATTCACCAACCTCATCGATCTTCTGGCCAGGTTGCATCTGGGGCAGACGAAATCCGTCTCGTGTGGGGCCGGCTATGGCTATCTGGCGGTTGATGCGGCAGGCAGTTTCTACGTCTGCCATCGTCTGGTCGGCGATGAGAACTTTTTGGTCGGCAATCTTGACGATGGTGCGGTACCGGCGGAAATTCGGCGGGCGTTGGACTCGGTCACCTGTGGCAAACAGGAGATGTGCAGCAGTTGCTGGGCCAGGACACTGTGTTCCGGTGGTTGTCACTACGAGAATCATCTCAGGGAAAATCAGCTGGGCTTGCCGCCGGGCGGCAGCTGCGACTTCATCCGCCGCTGGTTTCAGCTCGGCATCGAGGTCTATGCGGAACTGAGACGCACCGGTGCGGAAGAGATTCTGCAGCGGTTGGGGAAACGGGTTAAATGTTGATTTTTTAAAACTGGGCAGTGCAGAGTAACGAAACAACCTAGCAAGGAGGCTCATGGATCATGGACAAGAAAAAACGCATAGAAGCACTCAATGAAAAAGCCCGCGCCATCGAGGCGCTTGCCAGTGGCGAGCAGAAGTCGGTTGCAGCCCTGCAGGAAGGGGGCGCGCTCAATATGCCGGTGGGTTGCACCACCATTTTTGATACCGGCTGGGAAACCAACCCGCGTGCCACCAATCCGGTCGGCATGTGCCAGCCCTCGTCGCACGACTATCTCGGCTGCGCCGGCGACTGCTGGTGGCCAGCGCAGAATCCGGACGGCATGACCAACACTCTGGATCTCGAGCAGATCTGCAGCAGCATTAGCCGTGACTGGCGCGATATCAAGTGACTTGGTTCAGGCAAGCCAGACTTGCCGGCGGTAGCGGCGCTGATTGTTTATAGATGCCGGGAGTAATCGGAAACGGCTAACCAAACTGGGAGTTAACGATGAAAAGTAAATATTTTCTGCTGATGGGATTCATGGCGTTTTGCTTCCTTGCCCTGGTCGGAAAAATCGAGGCAAAGGAACTGATCTTCAATCTGGGCTACGGCAAGGTCCAGGTCATCGATGCCGAGAAGGATCAACTGCTGCCGGATATCGACATCAAGGGCTGGGCGCGCGAAGCCAGCTTTTCGGCAGACAAGAATTTCATGTACCTGACGGCCAGCCGTCACTGGATCCACAAGATCGATCTGAAGCAGATGAAAGTCGTCAAGACCATCGATATGCACTCCGGTGGTTGGGATCGCTTCATTTTCGGCATGGAACTCCTGGCCGACGGCAAGACCGCCTATATCCACTTCATGTCGCGCAAGGCCAGCAAGGGTGAAGCCGTGGTCGGCACGCCGACGGTAGCGCAGATCGACCTGGAGAACGGGCAGATCCTGCGCAGCGTCGATGTCCCATGGGGAGTGGGCTTTTTGGCCTTGATGCGGGATGGCAAGATGCTCTATGCGGTGGGCCAGGACATCATCAAGATCGACGTGAGCGGCAAGGAGATGAAGAAAGTCGGCGAGCATCCGATGTTCGACAAGAAAATGAACATCCTGCCGCTGTTCAGCTACGCCGAAGAAAACAACGGCGTGGCGCTCTTGCCCTACTGGATCGGCGAGGCGGGCGGGTTGCTGAATGTCGACAAGAATAGCGGGAAAATCACCGAGATCCCGATCAAGGGTGGGATGATGGTGTACGGTGCTTTGTACTCCCCGGACATGAAGAAAGCCTACGCCAATATGGACGAGCTGTATGTCATCGACCTGGCGACCAAGAGCATCACCAATACGGAAGTCATTCCCACGGGAACCACGTTCGCCGTCATGACCAGCGCCGACGGCAAGAAGCTCTACCTGCAGGGCGGACCAACCATCACTATCTACGACGCCCAGACACTCAAGGTGATGAAAGTGCTGGATATGTCGACCGACGGCATGCTGTTGCGCAGGATAAGCCTGTAACAGATGCTTGCATGGAGTATGGGATTCATGTCCACGATGCCAGCCCCCTCCCGCCGGATCCGCGGGATGCTTGCACGGCATCGTGGCGCGCCATACTTCCGTCAGGACCGCTGCGCGCCATTTATTTCGGCTCGGAGTTTTGCGCTGATCTGCTCCCGGGTAAGGCGGAGGTCAAACGTCTCTGTGGCCATGCCCGCGATGTAGGGGTTGCGGCTGTTCTGCTGACACCGATTGCCTCACCTGGGGGATTCGCCAGAATTGGCAAGCTGCTGGCGGGCGTCGCTCAAATGGAGGAGGCGCCTGCAGTTGTCTTCAATGATTGGGGTGTCGGGAATCTGTTGCGGGAATCCTTCCCGCATCTCCAGCGGCGAGCAGGGCGTTTGATGAACCGCGGGCTGCGCGATCCTCGCCTGATGGAACAGATGCCGGAGAACCCCAAACCCGCTGCAGCCTTGGAGGGCGATCGGGGACAACGATTGCGTGCTCTGCTGGCAGGTTTTGGCGTAACCGCTTTGGAAACCGATTCCGATATTGACGGCAATTATCTGGGAAACGGCACCGAGGGCTTGCAGCGAGTGCTTTATCTCCCTTACGCTTTCGCAGCCAGCAGCAGGAATTGTCTGGTCAAGGCGGAAGAGGCTGGCAGTGAGGACGAGTGCTTTACCAAGGGCTTGGAACTTTCCTGTAAAGGTTCGTGCCGTGGGCGCTGGCATCGTGTTGATCGGTCGGACACTCAGTTGCCCCTCTGGCGCGCCGGCAATACCGTGTTTTTTGAGGTGCCGCAGTACCGGGTCGAAACCCTGATTCGGCATGCGGATCGCATTGTTCTCCATGAAAGGCCAACACCGTAAATATCCTGGCGCCGTTGAGACATTCGATGGAAGTCGCTCCATTGCTGGAGGCCGGCGCAGATGAATTTTTTTGCGGATTGACGCCGCCCGGCTGGGAATCGCGTTACGGCAAGGCCTGGGCCAATCGACGCGCGCCGCAGTCGGCAGGTGTTCGGGGCGTTGACGACTTTGCGCGGATCATCGCCCAGGCGGATACGTGTCCCGTGTACGTGGCACTGAATGCGCCGTATTACCCCGATGGTGCGGTGGACATGCTGGCGAATTTTGGCGCTTCGCTGCTTGACATGGGAGCCGCAGGGCTGATCGTGGCGGATATGGACCTGCTGCTGGCGCTGGCCGAATCCGGGCATGGGGTGCGTCTCCATGTATCGAGCCTGGCGACCTGCATCAATGCCGGCTCGGCGAGGTTCTACCGTGATTTGGGTGTGAGAAGAATCATTCTGCCCCGGCATCTGACCTTGGGTGAAATCGAGAAAATCTTGATCCCGGATCTGGAGTTCGAGGCTTTCCTGCTCAACGACGGCTGTGTCTTTGAAGAAGGTCTCTGCGCTACAACCCACGCCGCCGGTGCGTTTTGTACCCTGGATGGTGAAGCTGCGCAGGGAATTTCGCCCGAGACGCTGGAGCGCTATGCTTTCTGGAAGTGGACCCTGAATCACAGCGGCTGTCGTACCGGCAACGGCTATCCCATGGGCCCCTGCGGTTTGTGCGCGATTCCTCGGATGCTTGCGGCGGGGATTGTCAGCCTCAAGGTCGTTGGGAGGGAAGCATCGCTTGAACGCAAGGCGGCTTCGGTCCGGATTGCAGCACAAGCACTGCAGCTGGCAAAAAATGGCGCTTTCCCCGAAAAGATCCGGGAGTCTGTCATTGCATTGCGCGGTTCACCCCAGATGTGCATGGAACGGCATTTGTGCTATTACCCGGACGTCTGGGTACGTAAGCGGTCAGCATGCTGAGGGAACTGGGTTTATTTACTCGCCATCTGCGCGGCAAGACGGCGTTGATTGCTGCGATGTTCCTGCTCAGCCTGGCTGCTGCCGCAACCTCACTGGCTTCCCCGCTGATCGGAAAGACCTTCATCGATTCGGTGGTCGGCGCGCGCAACTTTGCCCTGGTGCCGTCCCTGGCCCTGGCGCTGCTCGGGCTGGCGGTGGCTGACCTGATCCTGGGCGCGTGCACCCGCCTGGTCCACACAAAACTTTCTGCCGGGGTTCTGGTGGAAATCCGGGAGCGATTGTTCGCCCAATGTCTGAATGCTCCTTTGGCGGAGCTCGAGAAATTCCGCCAGGGAGACCTGCTGAGCCGATTCGGTTCCGATATCCCGAAGATACAGACACTGCTGGTGGATGGTGTCCTCGGCTTCTTTCGGAACGTTCTCTACCTGATCGTGGCAGCCACAATCCTGCTGACTCTTTCGGTGACGCTTGCGCTATGGTGCTTTGCCGGAATATTCCTTGCCCTGGCGATTACGGCAGGCTTCCGCAAGCCGGTGGAACAGGGAACCAGAACAGTTCGCGATGCCATGGTCGACCTCTCACATTTCCTGACCGAGCGTCTCGGCGCCTTGCGTGCAGTCCGCTTGCATGAAGCGCAGACGCAGGATCAGCAGACATTTTCCGGATACAACAAAACCCTGGTGAGTCGCCTGCTGGAATTTCAGGTTCTCGATTCTGCCGCTTCCGGATTTCCCGCTTTGACGCTGAGCGCAAGCCTTGCCTGGATTTATCTGCTGGGGGGAGGTTTGATCGAGAGCAATGCGATTACTTTGGGGACCTTCGTGGCTTTTGTGCTCTATCAGGGGCGACTGGTCAGCCCCGCCATGGGTTTGCTGGGATTGCTGCGCAACATCCAGGAAGCGCGCGTCAGCCTGGAACGAGTGGCCGAGGTCCTGGCAGCCGGGCCGGCCCCCGCGCCAATCAAGTCGGCCGGTGAGCTCCAGCCTGGCCAGATTGTTTTGGAAGACCTCTGCTTTGCCTATGCCGGCTCCGCTGCCGTATTGAGCGGAGTCAATCTGCAGGTATTGCCGGGAGAGCGCATCGCAATTTTCGGCACGTCCGGTAGCGGCAAATCGACTCTGGTGCAGACGCTGTTCGGACTACATTCCCTCCAGCGGGGACAGGTCAGACTGGGCGCACCCGCCGACAATGCACAGGCACGACTGGGCTATGCCGGAGGTGAGCCGTTTCTGCTTCATGCAACGGTTGCCGAGAACTTGCGCTACGCCAACCCGACAGCCAGCGATACGGATCTGATCTGGTCCGCCACGCTTGCCGAGGCCCACGAGTTCATTTTTGAGTTGCCAGATGGCTATCACACGGTCATCGGCGGCAGAGGCCTGGCCCTGTCGGATGGCCAGCGGCAACGCATTGGACTGGCCCGGTTGATACTTCGCAATCCGGGAATCTTGTTGCTGGACGAAGCCTTTTCAGCGCTCGATCCCGACACCGAGACCAAGGTGAGAAGGAATCTCTTCTCTCATTTCAAGGATCGTACCTTCCTCGTCATCACGCACCGTTTGCATGCCCTGGATGAATTCGACCGTCTCTATCTGATGCAGGCGGGGCAACTGCAACAGGTCGACAGCAAGCAACTCCGTGAGGCGCTTGACGGGAATGTGTTGCGGCAGGCGGTGACGAATGAAATCTGAACTGCGCATCGGGGTGATCGATACCGGCATCAATTCCTGGCATTCGCATGTGATGGGCGGCGTGACCGGTTGCCGCATCTTTCTCGATGGCGACGGCAGAATTCGACAAGATGAGGATTTCCGCGATTTGGTCGGCCATGGCACCGCCGTTGCAGGAATCTTGCGGCAGCAACTGCCAGACTCGGCGCTTTATGCCATCAGGGTATTCGAGCAGGACCTTGCCTCTTATCCTTCATTGGTGGCGCGTGCTGTACTGCAGGCGGCGGCAGAGGGCTGCACACTCCTGAATCTGAGTCTGGGAATGCCCCCTGGTCCCGGCATGGATATCCTCGCAATGGCCTGCCAGGAGGTCATGCAGGGCGGGTGCCTGATTGTTGCTGCCGGACATCCCGAGAAACGCCAGGTGTTCCCCGCTGCATTTCCCGGGGTGCTGGGTGTGGTTGCGGACGACCGTGTTCCGGCCGGAGAAATCCGCTTGAATTCCGGGCACGTTTATCCGTATACTGCATCAGGAAGTCCGCGCGATCTTGATGGCGTTCGGACTGTGGATAACCTCTGGGGAAACTCTTTCGCCTGTGCCCGGGTGGCCGCACATTTCGCCAGGCAAGGAGGGCTGCAGTAAAACTTTTCTGGAACATGCCAATCGTTGGTTGGGTGCCTGATTGGTATCGGTTATGATGAGACGATGTGATATGAGAAAGGATTGGGAGTTCCTATGATAAACGGATATTCAGGTTCGAGACTCTGGTTGATCGCGCTGGCTTTGCTGGGAAGCGTCTCGCTTTTTTGGCATGCCCAGTTGCTTGCCGCGGAGAGTAAAAGCGGCAAGGAGCTGGTCAACGAGCATTGCGCTGATTGTCACAAGGCCGTGGAAGGCGGTGGATTGGGACGAATTTCCGAAGCCCGGCGAACTCCCGAAGGTTGGGACATGACGGTGGCACGCATGACGCTGATCCATGGCACCAAGCTCAGCTCTGCCGAGCGTCAGGCCATCGTCAAGTATCTTGCCGATACCATGGGTCTGGCGCCCGAGGAGGCACAACCCTGGCGTTATGCCCTGGATCACCGCCCCGAGGTTTCCGATTTCATCGAGAACAAACTGGTGGGCGAGACCTGCGCCCGGTGCCATTCCTACGCACGCATTGCCTTGCAGCGTCGCACACAGGAAGATTGGCTGCGCTTGTCGCACTTTCACGTAGGCCAATTCACGACCGTTGAGTTGCAGAGCAACCTGCGCTCGGTTAACTGGTGGGAGATCGCTTCGCAGGAAATTCCCAAGCTGCTCGTCAAGTACTATCCGCTGAATTCCGAAGCCTGGAAAAAATGGCAACAACAACCGAAGATGAATCCTGCAGGTTCT
>JBAYVV010000064.1:0-21018 GCA_041674465.1 Sterolibacterium sp. | reverse complement strand
GCTTCCTTTCTTGGTCGGACGTTTCCAGTCCGCAATGCTAATTTGCTTGGCGCGCGAAACGGTAAGCGAATCAGGCGGGGCGTTCCTGGTCAGGGTGGTGCCGGCGCCCAGGGTTGCCCCACGCCCTACCGTGACCGGCGCGACCAGTTGGGTATCGGAGCCGATGAATACGTCATCCTCGATGACGGTGCGATGTTTGTTGGCGCCATCGTAATTGCAGGTGATGGTGCCGGCACCGATATTCACCCGCTGCCCCACGCTGCTGTCGCCAATGTAGGCGAGATGGTTGGCCTTGGATTCGGCCGCGATGGTGCTGTTCTTGACCTCGACGAAATTGCCGATATGCACGGCATCGCCAAGTTGTGTTCCTGGTCTGATGCGGGCATAGGGGCCAATGCGGCAGGCCGTCCCGATGTTGGCTGAATCGATGTGGCTGAAAGCGGCGATGCGGCTGCCGGCGCCAACCACCACATTGCGCAGGACACAGTTGGGGCCGACCTCAACACCGTTGCCCAGTTCGACATTTTCTTCAAAAACGCAGCCAACATCGATGAATACATCGCGGCCGCATTTCAATTCGCCGCGCACATCGATGCGCGCCGGATCGGCAATACGCACACCGGCACTGAGCAACTCATTTGCCAGATTGTGCTGGTGGATGCGCTCCAGCACCGCAAGTTGCGTCTGGCTGTTGACGCCGTCGGTTTCCCAGCTTGCATCGGGTTGCGCAGAGCCCACCGGCAGGCTATCGGCCACCGCCAGTGCAACAATGTCGGTGAGGTAGTACTCGCCTTGTGCATTGTTCCTGCCCAGTGTCGGCAACCAGCGCGCCAGGCATTCAGTCGGTGCAACCAGGATGCCGGTATTGATTTCCTGGATGCTGCGTTCGGCCGGGGTGGCGTCTTTCTCCTCGACAATGCGCACGACCGCTCCTGCTTTGCGCACGATGCGTCCATAACCCTGCGGATTGTCGAGCTGCGCCGTGAGCAGCGCCAATGCACCATTGCTCGCCTGCTCAAGAAGACGACGCAGAGTCGTTGCGCGGGTCAGCGGCACGTCGCCATAGAGCACCAGGGTCGGCACGGTCGCATCGAGCAAGGGCAAGGCCTGCAACAGGGCATGACCAGTGCCGAGCTGCGGCTCCTGTTTGACCCATTGCAGATCGGGTGCCGCCAGGGCTTCACGCACCTGTTCGCCGCCGTGGCCATACACCACGCAGATCAGATGCGGCTTGAGCGCCCGTGCTATCGCCAGAACATGTGCCAGCAAGGGCTTGCCGGCCAGCGGCTGCAGAACTTTGGGCAGGGCGGAGAACATCCGCTTGCCTTGTCCTGCAGCCAGGATGACTACATTCATCGCGGCAGTGTCGAACGGCCCATCAGGAATTCATCCACCGCACATGCGCACTGGCGGCCTTCGCGTATTGCCCAAACCACCAGGGATTGACCACGACGCATGTCACCCGCCGCAAACACCTTCGGCACGCTGGTCGCGTAAGCCTTGGCACCTTCCGCTTCGGTATCCGCCTGGGCATTGCCACGATTATCCCGCGCCACACCAAAGGCTTCCAGCACGCCAGCATTCGGCCCGAGAAAGCCCATGGCGAGGAATACCAGATCGGCCTTGACTTCGAACTCGCTGCCGGCAATCTCCTGCATCTTTCCGTCGCGCCAGTCGAGCCGGACCACCTGCAGCGCCTTCAGCTTGTCACCGTCCTTGCCCTTGCCACCGATGAACGCCTTGGTCGCCACTGCCCAGTCACGCGTGCAGCCTTCTTCATGCGATGACGAGATGCGCATCTTGAGTGGCCAGTAGGGCCAGGTCAGGGGACGGTTTTCCTGTTCGGGCGGCCGCGGCAGCAGCTCAAACTGGGTAATGCTGGCGGCGCCCTGGCGGCGCGAAGTGCCGACACAATCCGAACCGGTATCACCACCGCCAATCACGACCACATGCTTGCCCCCGGCCTGGATTGAATCCGGCAGGGTATCTCCGGCATTGGCCTTGTTCTGCTGCGGCAGGAAGTCCATGGCGAAATGGACTCCGGCCAGGCTGCGGCCGGGAACCGGCAGATCGCGCGGGTTCTCGGCGCCACCGGTAAGTACGACAGCATCGAACGCCTTGAGCAGCTTGTCGGCGGCGACATCCTTGCCGACGTGCTGGTTAACCCGGAACTCGACGCCTTCCGCCTCCATCTGGGCCATGCGCCGATCGATGTGGCGTTTCTCCAGTTTGAAATCGGGGATGCCGTAACGCAACAGGCCGCCGATGCGGTCATTCTTCTCGAACACGCTGACGCTGTGGCCGACCCGCGCCAACTGCTGGGCGGCAGCCAGACCGGCCGGACCGGAACCGATTACCGCGACTTTCTTGCCGGTCTTGCGTGACGGTGGCTGTGGCTGGACCCAGCCCTGCTCCCAGGCCTTGTCGATGATTGCATGCTCGATCGACTTGATGCCGACGGCATCATTGTTGATGTTGAGGGTACATGCCGCTTCGCAGGGCGCCGGACAGATGCGGCCGGTGAATTCCGGAAAGTTGTTGGTCGAGTGCAGCACGTCCAGCGCGCCACGCCAATCCTGACGATAGACCAGATCGTTCCAGTCGGGAATGATGTTGTTGATGGGGCAGCCGTTGCTGCAGAACGGGATGCCGCAATCCATGCAGCGCGCTCCCTGGATCTTGGCTTCCGCATCGCTCAGGTGCAGCACGAATTCCCGATAATTCTTGAGGCGCTCGGCGACCGCCAGGTAGCCCTCGGAGAGGCGCTGATACTCCATGAAGCCGGTTGGCTTACCCATTATGCCGCCTCCCTTACTTGCTTGCTTGCTGCGGCGATTTCCTGGAGTGCGCGCTTGTATTCATGCGGCATGACCTTGACAAATTTGTCGCGATACGTCGTCCAGTTCGCGAGGATCAGCCGCGCGATATTGCTGCCAGTCAAGTCTGAGTGACGCTCAATCAAGGCGCGTAACTGGGTTTCGTCGGCCATGCCCATGTGCAACGGCTCGCTCGCCGGCTGCTGTTCGGCGGGGAAGACTTTATCCAGCGCCACCATGGATTGGTTGCAGCGCTGCGCAAAGCTGCTGTCAGCATCCAGCACATAGGCCACGCCACCGCTCATGCCCGCCGCAAAATTGCGGCCGGTCTGGCCGAGCACTACGACCGTGCCGCCGGTCATGTATTCACAGCCGTGATCGCCGGTTCCTTCCACCACCGTCGTGGCGCCGGAATTGCGCACGCAGAAGCGTTCTCCGGCAACGCCGCTGATGAAGGCCTCGCCTTCGATGGCGCCGTAGAGCACGGTATTGCCGACGATGATGTTTTCTGCAGGGCGACCGCGGAAATCGGCATGCGGTCGCACCACGATGCGGCCGCCTGAGAGGCCTTTGCCGACGTAGTCGTTGGTCTCGCCGATCAGATCGAGGGTGATGCCATGCGCGAGGAATGCGCCGAAGCTCTGTCCGGCCGATCCATTCAGCGTGACACGGATGGTGTCGTCAGGCAGACCGGCATGGCCATAGCGGCTGACGACCGCATGCGAAAGCATGGTGCCGAAGGTGCGGTTGAGATTGCGGATTGCCATTTCGATACTGACTTTTTCACCGCGCTCCAGTGCCGGTTGCGCCTTGGCCAGCAAGCCATGATCGAGCGCAACACCCAGCCCGTGATCCTGTTCCTCGCAGTGACGCCGTGGCGCCGTGGCGGAAACCGCCGGCATGTGAAAGACCCGCGCGAAGTCGAGTCCCTTGGCTTTCCAGTGACTGACGGCTGCGCGCTTGTCGAGCAGATCGGCGCGCCCAATCAGGTCGTCGAAATTGCGCACACCCATCTCGGCCATGAGTTCGCGCACTTCCTCGGCGACGAAGAAGAAGAAATTCACAACGTGCTCGGGTTGTCCGGTGAATTTTTTGCGCAGGGCCGGATCCTGCGTGGCGACACCCACCGGGCAGGTATTGAGGTGGCACTTGCGCATCATGATGCATCCCTCGACGACCAGGGGCGCCGTGGCAAAGCCAAACTCGTCCGCGCCAAGCAGGGCGCCGATCACCACATCGCGACCGGTCTTGATCTGACCATCGACCTGAACCCGGATGCGGCCGCGCAGGCGGTTCAACACCAGTGTCTGTTGCGTCTCGGCGAGCCCCAGTTCCCAGGGCGTGCCGGCATGCTTGAGCGAGGACAAGGGCGAAGCACCCGTGCCGCCGTCGTGACCGGCGATCACCAGGTGATCGGCCTTGGCCTTGGAAACGCCGGCGGCAACCGTGCCAACGCCAACCTCGGAGACCAGTTTGACCGAAATCGAAGCATTGCGATTGGCGTTCTTGAGGTCGTGGATCAACTGCGCCAGATCTTCGATGGAATAGATGTCGTGATGCGGCGGCGGCGAAATCAGGCCGACGCCGGGCACTGAATGACGCAAATAACCGATGTATTCGGAAACCTTGTGGCCCGGCAACTGACCGCCCTCGCCGGGTTTGGCGCCTTGCGCCATCTTGATCTGGATCTGGTCGGCGCTGGCCAGGTATTCCGCCGTGACGCCGAAACGTCCCGAAGCCACTTGCTTGATCTTGGAACGCAACGAGTCGCCAGCTTGCATCACCAGATCACGCTCTATGCGGCCTTTACCGATAATGTCAGAAAGCTTTTCACCGCCCTTGAGGATGCCGTAGCGGTTGGCGTCCTCGCCACCCTCGCCGGTGTTGGATTTGCCGCCGATGCGGTTCATCGCCACGGCCAGGGTGGTATGCGCCTCGGTGGATATCGAGCCGAGCGACATGGCGCCGGTGGCGAAGCGCTTGACGATCTCCCTGGCGGGCTCGACTTCGTCGAGCGCAAGCGGCGGCCCGGCGGGCCTGACATCAAACAGCCCGCGCAATGTCAGGTGGCGCTTGGTCTGATCGTTGATGAGCCGGGCGTACTCCTTGTAGGTGTCGTACTTGCCGCTGCGCGTCGCATGCTGCAGTTTGGCGATCACATCCGGGGTGAACATGTGCTCTTCGCCGCGGATGCGGAAGGCATATTCGCCGCCGGCATCGAGCATGTTCGCCAGCACCGGGTCGGCACCGAAGGCCTGGCGGTGCATGCGCAAAGCCTCTTCGGCGACATCGAACAGGCCGATGCCCTCGATTCCACTGGCGGTACCCGTGAAATATTTGTCGACGAAGGCGCGCTGCAAGCCGATCGCCTCGAAGATCTGCGCGCCGGTGTAGGACATATAGGTGGAGATGCCCATTTTCGACATCACCTTGCACAGCCCCTTGCCGATCGCCTTGGTGTAGTTCTTGATATATTTCTGCGCTTTTTCCGCATCGCCATGCGCCAGATCAACCAGCGTGTCGAGTGCCAGATAGGGGTGCACCGCCTCGGCGCCATAGCCGCCAAGCAGCGCGAAATGATGCACCTCGCGCGCCGATCCGGTTTCCACCACCAGGCCGGCACTGGTGCGCAGCCCCTGCTGCACCAGATGCTGATGCACGGCCGAAGTCGCCAGCAACGTCGGGATGGCCAGGTGCTCGGCATCGACATTGCGGTCAGTGAAAATCAACACGTTGTGGCCGGAACGCACCGCGTCTTCAGCCTCCGCCACGAGCGAGGCGAGACGCGCCTCAATGCCTGCGCTGCCCCAGTCGGCCGGATAACAGATGTTGATCTGGCAGGAACGGAACTTGCCGCCGGTATAACGCTCAATGTCGCGGATCTTGGCCATGTCGGCGTGCGACAGCACCGGCTGCGACACTTCCAGGCGGATCGGCGGATTGATGTCGGAGACGCCCAGCAAATTCGGCTTGGGTCCGATGAAGGAAATCAGCGAAGTGACGATCTCCTCGCGGATCGGATCGATCGGCGGATTGGTCACCTGCGCAAACAATTGCTTGAAGTAGTTGTAGAAGGGCTTGTTCTTCGACGACAACACGGTCAGCGCCGCATCATTACCCATCGAGCCGAGCGCTTCTTCGCCGCTCTGCGCCATCGGCTCCATGATGAACTTGATGTCTTCCTGGGTGTAACCGAAGGCCTGCTGGCGATCGAGCAAAGACACTGCATTGTCGATAGGTGCAGGCGTATCGCAGTCAATTGCATCGAGTCGGATGCGGATCTTGTCGATCCACTCCCTGTAGGGCTTGGCATTGGCCAGGGCATCCTTGAGTTCCTTGTCCTCGACGATGCGTCCCTGCACCAGGTCGATGAGGAACATCTTGCCCGGCTGCAGCCGCCATTTCTTCACGATCTTCGCTTCCGGCACCGGCAGGACGCCGGCTTCGGAGGCCATGATCACCAGGTCGTCATCGGTCACCAGATAGCGCGCCGGGCGCAGCCCATTGCGGTCGAGTGTCGCGCCGATTTGCCGGCCGTCGGTAAACGCCACGGCCGCCGGACCATCCCAGGGCTCCATCATCGCCGCGTGGTACTCGTAGAAGGCGCGCCGGTTCTCGTCCATGAACGCATGCTTCTCCCAGGCTTCGGGAATCATCATCATCATCGCGTGGGCCAGTGAATAGCCGCCCATCACCAGGAGTTCGAGTGCATTGTCGAAAGATGCCGAATCGGACTGGCCGTCGTAGATGAGCGGCCAGATCTTGCCCAGATCGGCGCCCAGTACGGCCGAGGAAATGCCTTTCTCGCGCGCCCTGACCCAGTTCACATTGCCGCGCAAGGCGTTGATCTCGCCATTGTGCGCGATGAAACGGAACGGATGGGCCAGGTCCCAGGTCGGGAAAGTGTTGGTCGAAAAGCGCTGATGCACCATCGCCAGGGCCGAGACGACGCGACGGTCCTTGAGGTCGAGAAAATAATTGCTGACCTGATCGGCCAGCAGCAAACCCTTGTACACGATGGTGCGGGCGGAGAAGGACGGCACGTAGAATTCCTTGCCGTGCTTCAGGCGCAAGCGCTGAATGGCATGGCCGGAACGCTTGCGGATGATGTAAAGCTTGCGCTCCAGCGCATCGGTGACCAGTACTTCGGGACCGCGCGCCACGAAAATTTGCCGAATCACCGGTTCCACCCGTCTGACCGAATCGCCCAGCACGGAACTGTCCACCGGCACGTCGCGCCAGCCCAGCAGAACCTGGCCCTCGGCACGCACCGCGCGTTCGATCTCTTCCTGACAGGCCATGCGCGATGCCGATTCGCGCGGCAGAAACACCATGCCGATGCCGTATTCGCCGGCCGGCGGCAGTTGGATTCCCTGCGTCGCCATTTCAGCCCGCATGTAACTGTCCGGGATCTGGATCAGGATGCCGGAGCCATCGCTCGCCTTCGCATCCGCACCCACCGCACCGCGATGGGTAAGGTTCCTGAGAATCAGCAGACCCTGCTCGACGATCGAGTGGCTTTTCTGATTCTTGATATGGGCCACAAAACCGACACCGCAAGCATCGTGCTCATTGACCGGATCATAGAGACCCTGGCGCTCGGGGAAGGACATTGGCTCTTTCCTCAACAATGGGCCGCATGTGAAACATGCAGCCGGTAAAAAAGCCGGGCGTCCCACCAGAAGGACAACGCGCCGGCTTCTCAAAACCCAAAGGGCGGGTGGAGGAATATACCGTCAAATGTGGCTGAACTCAATATGTTGCACTGCAAGCAAACCCCCGTGAACCGCCCCGGAAATGTGCCTGGGCAAGCATTCGGGGCGACGCGATATTTAACTGCGGTTATAGTAATAGTTGACAATATTAGTAGGTTTTGATTATGCTGGGCTATGTCATGACAATCGCCATGACAGACATCGCCAGCTACTCAGTCAGGAGGCATCTCGTGAGCACATTCAAGACCATCCTAAGCCTCAAGCACATCAGTGCAGTCGTTTTGACATTGGTTTCCCTTGCAGTATTCGCACCGATAGCCTTTGGAGAAGAAACCAGGGTGACTCTGAGCGGCGACCAGGAAGTGCCGCCGGTCAAGACTGCGGCATCCGGCAGTGGCAGCATCACCGTGAACGCCGACATGAGCGTTAGCGGCGGCATTACCACGACAGGCGTCACCGGCACCATGGCACACATCCATCAGGGTGCTGCCGGTGCCAACGGTCCGGTGATCATCCCCTTCGTCAAGAACGGCGACAACGGCTGGTCGGTTCCCCCGGGTGCAAAAATGACCGAGCCCCAGTACCAGGCCTACAAGGCAGGCCAGTTGTACATCAACGTGCATAGCGCCGAGAACAAGGGTGGCGAGATTCGCGCCCAAATTAAACCCTGATTCCCCGACCGGACTGAAAGGAATCGCGCCATGAAGAGCTTGCTGACCATGTTGCTGATGCTGTTGGTCATGCCCGCGCTAGCTGCATTGAAGGTGGGCGAGCAGGCGCCCGATTTCAGCGCAGAGGCTTCTCTCGGCGGCAAGGTATTTCAATTCCAGCTGTCCACGGCGCTCAAGCAGGGGCCGGTGGTGCTTTACTTCTACCCTGCGGCATTCACTCCCGGCTGCACCGTGGAAGCCCATAATTTCGCCGAAGCCATCGATCAGTACCGCGCCTTGGGCGCTACGGTGATCGGCGTCTCGAACGACGCCATCGACACCCTCAACAAATTTTCAGTCAGCGAATGCCGCGGCAAGTTCGCCGTCGCCGCGGATGTCGGCAAGAACATCATGAAATCCTACGATGCCGCCCTGGGATTCATGACGCCCTACGCCAACCGCACCTCCTACGTGATCGCTCCGGATGGCAAGATTATCTACACCTATACCGACATGAGCCCGGACCAGCACGTGGCGAATACGCTGGCCGCCGTGCGCCAGTGGGCGGCCGAGAAACAGCGCTGATCAGACCCCTGCGGCGTGGGCCTGCTGATCCGCGTGATAGCTCGAGCGCACCAGCGGGGCACTGGCAACGTGTGAAAAACCCAGAGCCTGGGCTGCGCTGCTGAACAGCGCGAACACGTCGGGATGCACATAGCGCACAACCGGCAAGTGATGGCCGGAAGGCGCAAGATACTGGCCGATGGTCAGCATGTCGACGTCATGCGCACGCAGGTCGCGCATCACCGCGAGGATTTCCTCATCCGTTTCGCCCAGCCCGACCATCACGCCGGACTTGGTGGTGACCTCCGGATTGCGTGCCTTGAAGGACTTGAGCAGTGTCAGTGAATGCTGGTAATCGGCGCCCGGTCGCGCCAGCGCATAGAGTCGCGGCGCAGTCTCCAGATTGTGATTCAAAACATCCGGCGGAGTTGACCCGAGAATCTCCAGCGCAACATCAAGGCGTCCGCGGAAATCCGGAACCAGCACTTCAATGCGGGTGTGCGGCGATCTCTTTCGCACCTCGGCAATACACGCGGCAAAATGCTGCGCGCCGCCATCGCGCAAGTCGTCGCGATCGACGCTGGTAATCACAACGTACTTGAGTTGCAGGGCTGCGATGGTCTGCGCCAAATGCGCCGGCTCGTCGGCATCGGGCGGCTTGGGCTGGCCGTGCGCGACATCACAGAAAGGGCAACGACGGGTGCACAAATCGCCGAGGATCATGAACGTCGCCGTGCCCTTGCCAAAACATTCGCCGATATTGGGACAGGAGGCTTCCTCGCACACGGTATGCAGCGACTGCTGCCGCAGGACGTTCTTGACCGCATCGAAGCGGGCCGCATCAACACTGGTCTTGACGCGGATCCAGGACGGCTTCTTGAGCGGCACCGCAGCCACCGGCACAATTTGTATCGTGCTTTTGCCACCATGTGCGCGAGCCGTCTTGGCTTCGCCTCTTTGCCCGTTGTTGTTCATGACAAATGCTCCTGGAGTTTGTCGAGCAGACGCCGGCTCAATGCGGTGATTCTATCTGCATCGTAGGCGCCGCAGAACGCACGCATCTGGGTGACCGGCATGCCTGCATAGCCACAGGGGTTGATCGCCGCATAGGGGGACAGATCCATGTCGACATTGAGACTGAAGCCGTGGAAGCAGCATCCATTCTTGATACGCAAGCCCAGTGCGGCGATCTTGGCGCCCTGCACATACACGCCTGGCGCACCGGCCAGGCGCTCACCCGCGATGCCGGACTCTGCAAGGAGATCGATCACCGCCTGCTCGATGTGTGTGACCAGGTCGCGCACCTTGATGTTGCGGCGTTTCAGGTCGAGTAGCAGATAAGCCACGAGTTGGCCGGGTCCGTGAAAGGTAATCTGTCCGCCACGATCGATTTTCACTACCGGGACACCAATATCGCGCAGCAGGTGCTCCGGCTTGCCCGCCATGCCCTGGGTGAATACCGGCGGATGCTGGCAAAGCCAGATTTCATCGGCGGTCGCGGCAGTGCGCTCCGCGGTGAAGCGCTGCATGGCTCGCCAGCACGGCTCGTAGTCGGTCAAGCCGAGCTGGCGCACCACCAGTTCGGTCACAGCACCACCTTGACCAGCGGGTGGCTTGTCAGTTCGCGGTACAGCGCATCGAGTTGTGCTTTTGAAGTCGCATGCACGCAACAGGTCAGGCCAAGGTAATTGCCCTTGCCCGAGGGGCGCATTTCCATGCTTGCGGCATCAAAGTCAGGGTCATGGCGCAGGATCACGGCGAGGATAAGCTGCGCATAGTCGGCCTGATTGATGCCGATGATCTTGATGGGAAAGTCGCAGGGAAACTCGAGCAGGGTCTGGTCCGTCACGGTGGCTCAATTTCCCCGCATCACCGCGCGTTTGAACTCCTGATACCAGCCATTCATGGCGGAAAACCACTTGCCGGGCTTGCCGTCACCGACCGCGCAGCCATCGAGACCGACAATCGGAAGCACTTCCTTGTTGGATGAGCTGATCCACAATTCCTCGGCCTGGCGTACTTCCTCTTCCAGCACGTCACGCACCTCATACCTGACGCCATGCGCCGCAGCGAGCTCGAGCACCACGTCGTAGGTCACGCCAGGCAGCATCAGATGATTTTTTTGCGGCGCCAGCAACACACCGTCATGCACCGCGAAAACGTTTGAGGCCGCCCCTTCGGAGAGGAATCCGTCGCGAAACAATATCGTTTCAGCGCAACCGGCTTCGACCGCCATTTGCCGCAGCAGACAGTTCGCCAGCAAGGAGGTGGATTTGATGTCGCAGCGCAACCAGCGGTTGTCGGTGGCGGAGATGGCCTGGATGCCTTGCCGGCATAGCTCGGGCGGCGGTGGCACCAGCGGATCGCTCATGATAAAGACCGTGGGCACGACACTTTGCGGGAAAGCGTGATTGCGCCGGCTATCCGAACCGCGTGTGATCTGCAAATAGACCTGCTGATCGTCGCCGGGTGCAGCGTCGATGATCCTGTCTATCAATCCGGCCCACTCGCCTGCGGAATGCGGATTGTCCAGGCGAATGCCGGCCAGGCTATTGGTCAGGCGCTGCAGATGCTGCGCGAGACGAAACGGACGACGCGAATACACGGGGATCACTTCATACACGCCGTCGCCAAACAGAAAGCCGCGATCCATCACCGACACCCTGGCTTCTGCCAGGGGCATGAATGCGCCGTTGAGGTAGATCATGGGATCACCGCACAGGGTGAAGGGCCGCCCCGAACCCGGTGCAGCGTAATCCTGTGAGCATAGCGAACGACCGTCACCTCCTTTCCTGGAAAGGAGGCTGGGAGGATAGTCTTCATCATTCGAACCAGAGCCGCATCGTGTCCCAGGCGCGCCTGAAAATGCCTGCTGCCGGCACGTCCTCAAGCGCCACCAGCGGATACTCGCCCCACGGCGCAGTGCCGAGGAACAGCTTCAATCGGGCAATTTCCTGGCCCCTTGCAATCGGCGCCTGCAACGGCGGCTGCGCGACCAGCTGCACTTGGAGCGAAGCGGCCTGCCCCTTCGGCACGGAGAGCGAGAATTCACTGTTGAAGCCCGCCCGCACACTGTTCTGCTCGCCCTTGAAGACGCGCAGCTGCGAAACCGTCTGATTGACTTCGTAGAGCTTCACGCCATCGTATGCCTGGTAGCCATGGTTGAGCAGTTTCATGGATTCCTGGGCGCGGCTCGCGTCCGATGCCGCGCCCAACACCACGGATAACAGCCGTCGCGTGCCGCGCTTGGCCGAAGCAATCAGGCAATAACCGGCGCCGTCGGTATGCCCGGTCTTGACGCCATCGACTTGCGCATCGAGCCAGAGCAAACGATTACGGTTGTGCTGGGTGATGTTGTTGTAGTTGTAGGCCTTGATCGAATACAGCGGGTAATACTCGGGAAAGTCACGAATCAAGGCAGTCGCCAGGAGGGCCAAATCGTGTGCTGTGGAGTAATGCTGCGGATCGGGCAGACCGGTCGAATTCATGAAGTGAGTACGCTGCAAGCCGAGCCGTTGGGCCTCGCGGTTCATCAATTGCACGAAAGCTTCCTCAGACCCGGCGACGGCTTCCGCCAGGGCAATGCAGGCGTCATTGCCCGATTGCACGATCATGCCGCGCAGCAGCTCCTCCACTTTCACCGGATGCTTGGGATCGATGAACATGCGCGAGCCCTGGGTTTTCCAGGCACGCTCTGAGACCTGCACCAACTGGTCGGGTTTGAGCTTGCCCTGCTTGAGTGCGGCAAAACTGAGATAAGCCGTCATCAGCTTGGTAAGCGAAGCCGGCTCGACCTGCTGTTGCGGATTGGAGCTTACCAATTCCTGGCCGGAACTGAAATCCAGTAACAGCCATGAGCGCGCCGCAACGGTAGGCAGTTCGGGTGATGACTGGGCTAGGGCTGCTTGCGCCAAGAATGACAGCAGCAAGGACAGCAGAACAGGAAAGTAGTGCATGAAATGAGGAAATCGCAGAAACGGCAAGAAGGTTTCAATTATAGGGTGATCTGCCATCCACTGCCGAACGCGGGCACTCGAAGCGTATTCACTGTTTGGCGCATGGCGCCAAACACTTGTTCTTCTTATGGGTAAAATGAACCCATGTCCGCCTGCGGATGAGATTGGGCAACCAGGAGAAGCGTGATGCCGATGACGATTCGTGTTCTAGTACCCCAGAAACAAATGCGGGTACTAGTATTGCTGACGATTGTTGCGTCCTTCTTGGCTGGATGCGGTGGCGGCGGTGGTAGGAGTGGCGGCGGGAGTGGTGGTGTTGGGGCGGCTTCGACAACCCCACCCGCGAAGGCGCCCTCCGGAACCCAGGCGCAGTTCACCTTTGAAGATCTCACGACCGGCACCAGCACTGCACCGGTCGACGATGCCGCTTTTGGCATGCCGGCCGGGGCCTCATTACCCACGCACAATTTTTCCGGAACCCTGGAACTCTTTGGCGAAACCGCAAGCACTGGATTTCAGGCGCTCAAGGACGATTACCGTTACAACCTCTCCCCAGGCTGGCAGCATCTTCCCAAGTTCCGTTACCAGTTCGTTCAGAGCGGCAACGTTCTGATCCCCGTCACCCAGGGTTTGCAGATCACTGGCGATTTATATTGGAACATCATCATCGGTCCGGGACGGATCTGGAACCAGAGCGGTGACATGGGCATGGACAGGGCTTCGTTTCCCTTCGCCCTGGTGGAAAGAAACGCCAACTGCGCGCATAACGGCGTGATGGCATTTCTCTTTGACGGCACGAAAGTCTCGAAAGTGAGGTATCAGGTTACCCAGGAAATCTGCCCCTATTACAAGGCCAATATGTGGGGTTCCCTGACCGCCGCTTATACACCGGAAACCATCGCCAATGCGCAAGCCATCAAGGCGGAGCATGCTGCGGAACTGGCCAACCGCTTGCCGACCAAGCCCCTGTCCGCCTTGGCTACGGACTATCCCAACTCCGGCATCGATCTCCCCAATCTGGGTGCTCTGTATGACCCCTCGGAAAGGACCGCTTATGGCCTGTTGATCAATGGCACCAACTATGTTTCGGCCTGTGCTACCCGCTTCGGCAACTATCCTTATTGCGATGACATGCGGCTGACAGCATTTTCCGCGACCAAATCGGCATTCGCCAGTGTCGCCCTGATGCTTCTGGGACAGAAGTACGGCAAGTCGGTCTATGAACTGAAGATCAAGGATTATGTTCCAGAGACAAGCACTAGCGCCGGCAACTGGGACAGCGTCACTTTCAACAACACACTCGACCTGGCCACCGGCAATTACTTCGATTCCGGCTACATGATCGATGACACCCTCATGACACCATTCTTTATGGCGGAGAGTTACGCTGCCAGAATGTCTGCAGCACTCGCCATTCCCGCAAAACAACCGCCTGGCAAATTATGGGTATATCAAACCGCGGCTGACTTCATCCTGGCCCGCGCGATGAACAATTATCTGG
This sequence comes from Sterolibacterium sp., assembly GCA_041674465.1. Classification (GTDB taxonomy): domain Bacteria; phylum Pseudomonadota; class Gammaproteobacteria; order Burkholderiales; family Rhodocyclaceae; genus JACRAR01. The sequence goes on along the minus strand of JBAYVV010000064.1, from coordinate 6,816 downwards.
TTCAACAGCAGGGAAGTGGCGCGGATATTTTCAACACGGTGCGTGACGAAGTATATAAACCGATGCGCCTGAGTGCGGGCGCTTTGACGACGCTGCGCACCGACAACAGCCCGACCGGGACACCCCTGGGCGGCTATGGCCTGTTCTGGACACTCGACGATACCGCCAAAATTGCCATGCTCCTGAATAACCAGCATGGCGTCATCGGCAATAACCAGGTCCTGAATGCCGACATGCTGGCCGATTCGATGCAGCAAAACCCGCTTGACCGCGGCGTACTGACGACAGGCTACCCAACCTTCAACTACAACAACGGCTTCTGGGCCAAGCAGATGACGCCCGCGGAATTCCCGCAGTTCTCCTGCACCTTCTGGGTTCCCTTCATGTCGGGCCGTGGCGGGGTCACCATTGCGATGCTGCCGAACGGATCAACCTACTACTCCTACAGCGATAACGAAGATTACATCTGGTACAGCGCGGCATACGAATCGAACAAGCTGAAGCGCATGTGCCCGTGACCTCAGATTGACCCGGCGGTTCGGGACCAATCAACCGAATCTCGGTGGCGGCTTTTTGAATGCGAAATTCGAGTGAGCGACTTCGGCAGGCAGCGTCTGTTCAGGCTTGTAGGACGCTCGAGATGATCCTGATCAACGGTTAAGGTGTGTCATGGCGAGGATACTGGTCGTAGATGACGAACGATCGATGTGCATGGTGATTAGTGCTCATCTGGAGCAGGCTGGCCATGTCGTGACAACATTCACAGACGGTGCCCTGGCCATCCGTTCCATTCTCGACCAGCAGCCCGATCTCGTCCTTCTCGATTTGTGCATGCCTTACATCGATGGGTTCGAGATGCTTAAAGCGCTGAGGGGTGATCCACTGACCCGAGAAATGCCGGTGATCGTGGTGTCGTCGCGCACCGATCTTGACAGTTTGGGGCGCGTAGCTGCGCTGCGCGCGAATGGCTTTGTGTACAAACCCATTCGCGGTGAAGAACTCGTCGCGTCAGTAGAACGGGTGCTTGCAAAGAAAGTTGCCTGATTGAAAACTGCCGGCTGTTCATCGGTAGGCAGGACCAAACAGGGCTGCCTTTCATGATAAATCCGATCAGGGTATGAACCTTCGACAGCGCAACGGCAGCCATTCGGCCGCGAGATCGAGTGGTCATCTGTCTCATAACGGCCAGCATGAGTCACTCGATGCAGGCATAGATTTTCATTTTGAGCGGTGGCTCGACTCAAATACCTGCCCTTGGCGAAGCTCGGAATCAAAGATATTGAGCGACAACAGCCAGCAAGGAGGCACCCGTGCCAAAATTGACACTTTAGGCGGCAAACTGGTGTACAGCCGTCACTGGCAGTCCAGACGACTATAAGACTAGCGCCCCAGGTCTGAGCGGCGGCTTCTCCCGAAAACTTGCACTACTGGTCTCGACCCTCAAGGACTATAGGACATTCACCTACTTGGTGGCCGATCCCGGATTGTGGCGGAGACGTTCGGTAACAAGCCACATTGATCTGCGGGATTTTCGAGCTTCTCGTGTGATGAACAACCGCTTCAACCAAACTATGGCCATCGAGCCAATAAGTAGATCAACTATCCTCCCGCCGGCGCAACGATTGCAGCAGCATATCTGGGGTAAAGGGCTTGATCAGAAAGCCATTCATCCCTGCCGCGAAGCACTGCGTCTTGTCCTCGGCAAAAGCGTTGGCCGTCATGGCAATGATTGGTGCGTGCCGATAAACATTTTTCAATTGATAAATGGGGCTCTCCGGCCGTCAAAATCGCATTTCACATCTTAAAGTGCTGCCGTACGCGGACTTCCAAAAGTAGCCGAGTGTCGCTTTCACTGCAGCTTGCCAAGCGATTGAATATTTCGAACGCCAAAGAGCGAAATTCAGTCATGACTGACGGATCGAAATGGCTCCCTGTGTCCGTCTCAAGAATTGCCATCACCGCTTCGAAACCCATGGGTTCCTTGTAGGGGCGTTTGGAGCAAAGCGCGTCAAACACATCCGCGACTGCAAATATTCGCGCCGCTAGCGGTATTGATTCTCCCACGAGCTTGCGAGGATAGCCGGAACCGTCCCACTTTTCATGATGTGCTGCAACCACCGCATTCGCACCATCGAGCCAGCCCATGCCGGTAACAATCTCCTCACCCTGCGCAACATGAGTGCGCATGATGAACAACTCGGCATCATCTAGTTTTCCTGGTTTGAGTAAAATCGCGTCGGGAATCCCGATTTTGCCCACGTCGTGGAGAAAGCTGCCGGCAATCAGCGCCTGCATGGTACTTCCCTTCAAGCCCATATTCTCGGCTATCCGTGCGGCGATCCAGGCAACGCGATAATTGTGCGCGCCAGTATCGGAATCACGCTTGGCAATGGCGCGACCCAGTGCTTCCATCATCGAGATATGTGAGTCGAGAACCTCATGTGCTTTACGCTCATTGTCGGCGGACAGATAAATTACGACGGGATAGATCGCCGCACCGCAGAGCAAAGATGCCAATCCGACCATCAATGCAACAGCCCAGGAACTTGCAATAATTTGCTCCTTTTGCCACACCGGAATAACGCGTATGCCTTCAAAATAGCCTGTAATGGGCAGGCTCATGTCGGTTTCCGAATTGCGCAGTGGAACAAAAACACGTAAAACCCATGATTTCCCTGGCGTCTGTATGCTTTCATATGAGGCGGCGGTGTAGCTTGGCGTGCCATGATGTGGCAGAGACGATTCAACTGCCGCACCCTCCTTGGTCATCGATTCGGCAAGCTTGATGCCTTTGCTGTCGTATATTTCGGCGATATCGAACAATCCACCAGAAATAGTTTTGGCAGCAATCTTGGCGTGATCGGTGGCATCCGGGCCATTCATGTCGATCGCTTCGTAATGATGCAACAATCGTCCGGACTCTTCGATGGCCAGAGAAACGACGCTTTCCTTCGCACTTTCCCGCGACACAATCCATGCCACAGGGCTAGCAATAGACGCCAAAACAATACTCACAGCGGCGATGCGTATGGCGGTGCGCTTCTGGAATGGGTTCATCGTAGCCGTCCTCTTCTCTTCGTTGTTTGCCAAACTCTCAACACATCCACCCCATCGAGCATATGCTCGGTCTTTGCCTCCAGGTTATTCGCAAGTTGCAATTGACCTTGCGTCACATTTGAGTTCTCACCGCACATTTGTGATACGCGCGCTGTGTTTTTTCGAAGTCATTCGTCGCAGTCGTATGTTCAGTGCCCAATGCGCTGGCAATCAGATCATCATAGTGAATCGACCTTGCTTTCTTTACCCGCACACAAAGCACGCTCCATCTTTTGCACCATTGCCGGAAAGTCGAGTTGATACTGCTTTTTCAGTTCTTTCGCGCGAAGCTTCATGCTGCGCCAATTCGGTACAAACTGCGGGTTCTTGAGCGCAAACAAAATATGGTTGCGATCATCACTGACCAGTATCACGTGAACCTGATGGTCAAAGACCGACTGTGCATCCGCGACTAAGGTCTTGTAGCGGGCTTTATCGCTAGCCAGGTTCATTCCCAGGACCCCGTCAACTGCAAGACAGTTGTATGCGGTTTGTAGAAAATCCCGATCAGCCACGGATTTCGCCATACCCTTGCCATCGAACGCATCGACCAGCAGCACGTCGACAGGTTCCTCTTGCGCCCCGACATGCTGTGCACCATCGCCGTGAATGACGCGGAAACGGGCATTGTCTTTAGGCACCATAAAATGCCCACGCAGAGCCATCACATCGGAATCGATTTCAATTACCGTGATATTCGCTAAAGGCAAATGCCAATAACAATACTTGGCCAGCGAACCACCGCCGAGACCTAGCAGCAGGACATTTGCAGGGTTAGGCTGAAATAGCAAGAACCCCATCATCATTTGCGTATAACGCAAAGTGAGTGTATCCGGGGCATCGATGGTCATGACGCTTTGTACGTGAGTGAATTCGAAGAGCAGCTTGCGTAGCTGGCCGTCTTCCAGGATAAAAGGTCTGCGGTAGGTGCCATCCAGTAGCAGTGTTTGAAGTTTCTGGATAGGGGTGTCTACAGGCTCCATGAGCCGCAACCAGCCATGGGCTGCGATAAATGGATTGGGAACATCCAAGAGATGCGGGAGTTTCATTGCCACTAACGGATTACTGTCGTGGATGGGAGATGTGCGTGGCTCATTGGAAATAATGGGGAGTCACCAGAGAGCAAGGAGTAGCGCATGCCGCGTGCATAGCTTGCGATGAGCAAGTTGGGCCGATCACGCATTAAAAACAAGCCGAAAGGGTATCAACGATCGTATTGCCGAAGCCGCAAAATAAACGGACGGTTTTCAGATGGTTTTGATTGCCCGCCTGCATTGGGTGAGAGACGAATTTCAATAGGGATGTGAAACTTGCTTTCCTTTTTCCGAATAGCCTGCTGAATCTGCATCGCCACCGCAGATATCTTGGCCAGTCCAAGTGACACACTGCCCCAGGCGGGAGACAGCGCTTCAAGCGAAAGCGTAAGATCGTGGCGAACATCCAGTCGCCGCAAGATTTGATCAAAGGCGTCGTCACACATACTTGAGACTTGTGTTGAGTCAAAATCCGCCTTGACCGACCAAGCCAAGTCTGTCGCCGTTGTGGAGTTTTCGGCGGGAGCTGGATTGCACGCCAACGCTGGGAAACAGGCGACCACAAGCCAGGTCAACAAGATGAGTTTTGAGCTCATAGGTCAGGACAAAGCGGCTTGGAAAACCTGCATGCGATGTTTCCCCGCACGTCCAGTTGTCTCCCGAAGAGGTGACATCAACGAGGCAAGTTATTTCCCTCTACTTCTTATTTCAGGGGAAAAATCAACTCGGCGATTCTCCGCCCAGCATTTTTCCTCGTGGCAGATGGCACGGGGTTTTTCCTTGCCATAACTGATGGCCTCTAGCCTGGATTCCGGTACGCCCAACATCTTGAGCATCCGCTTCACTGATTCCGCCCGCTTTTGTCCCAGGGCCAGGTTGTACTCGCTGCTGCCGCGCTCGTCAGCATTACCCACCAGAGTAATCGCCAGATTTGGGGCGGACATCAGTAGGTCGTAATTCTGTTTGACGAGATCCTGATACTGAGGCTTGATGGAATAATCGTCGTAGTCAAAATAGACACTCTTATTGGCGAGGGTTTTTATAACCCGCGCTATTTTCTGCTCAGTCGTTTCAATGGCAGCTGCAGGTGCGGACGAGGCGACCGGAGCTGTGGTCACTGCCGGCTTGGGTGCTGAAATCGGCGCATCTGCAACTACTGAGGGCGTTGAGGAACAAGCGGCAAGCAAAGTAGATGTCACTGCAGCAATGAAAATTTGGCGTTTCATCAATATTCTCCCTGACTGTTATGAATTTAATACAATATAATTTATTGCAATGTTTATTGCAATAGCGGTGGCTTAACTGTAGTCTCTGACAACTTCCTATACCTACAGGGTTATCAATTGAAAGACCACGAAAATCATCCCCTGCCGATTGAAGTCCTGAAGAAGTTCCGCCTGATTTACGGCTCCATTCGACAGCATTTCCGTGAGGTGGAAGAGACCTGTGGCGTATCCGGGTCCCAGTTGTGGTTATTGCAGCAGGTTGAGAAAATGGTCGGAATCGGCGTATCGGAATTGGCCGAACGCTTGTCGATCCATCAATCCACATGCAGCCTGTTGGTCGAAAAGCTGGTGTCAAGGGGTCTGATCATCAAGGAGCGCAGCATTGAGGATCAACGCCGGGTTGGCTTGAGGCTGTCCGAAAGTGCTCCGAAACTCCTGGCCAATGCACCCGGTCCTGCACAGGGAATCTTGCCAGAAGCCTTGATGGCTTTGCCGAAAGAAGCACTCTTGACCCTAGATGCGTCGCTAGCGGAAGTCATTGCGCAATTACGTATTCGTGATGACAAATATGCGGGAAAACCCATGTCGGATTGGTGATCTTGCGTGGTTCATTTGAATAGCATTCAGTGGAAGTCACTCAAGACCAGAGTGACTCTGTTTACCCTGGCTATCTTCGTAGTTGGCATCTGGGCACTTGCGTTCTACGTCAGCCGGATGCTGTACGAAGATATGCAACGCTTGTTGAGCGCGCAACAGTACTCGACAGTTTCCTTGTTAGCCCAAACGAACCAGGATACACAACCATGTTCAATGAACTGACACTTAAAACCAAACTTTTCGGTTTGGTCACCATTGCCTTTTTCCTTTTAGTCGGGATGGCAACATTCAGTGTGCTGCAGTTAAGCAGCACACTGAAAGATGAAACGGAAAATTTCGGACGACTTAATCGCGATGTACAGATTCTTGCCCATATCGGTGGAATGACATCGGACTTTCTGAAGGAGGTCAAGGCAGCCAAGGACATATGGATACGCGGGACGGATGCTGAGAAAATGAAAAAGCATCGGGAGGAGTTTGTCGCCAATGTTCAGGGCTTCGAAAGGTATGCGACGCAAACTCTGGAAGGGCTCAGCAAACTGGCAGAAGGGCACTCAGGATTTGACGGTTTTATCAGCCGCTTGAATGCGATTACAAACGAACACAAGACGATGAGCGGGAAATACCTGGCTGCAATTGATGCCTACCATGGAAACACCGCCGAGTCGGATGCCACAGTGGCAGGAATAGACAACGAACTGGCCAAGCAACTCAAGTCATTCCGAAACGACTTCGTCAAGTTTGTCGGCGAAAAGGGAGCCGAGAAGATTGTTTTGTCCGAGCAGGGTTTTCAGCAGCGCCGCAGCATCGTGCTGGTTTCTCTGTTGATTTCATTGGCGCTGCTGATATTTCTTGCCACTGTG
>JBAYVV010000063.1:0-21624 GCA_041674465.1 Sterolibacterium sp. | reverse complement strand
TCCCAGCCGGATTGGGCGATGGTGTCGAATTGCCATGCTTGCTTGCCGGTGGCCGCGTCGAAGGCGGCGTAGAAGCCAGGTCGCCCGAAGCTGCCGGCGAAGCCGACGACGGCGCCCAGCGGTGCATTCGGCCGGTCGCTTTCGAGATGCAGGCCATAGCCGACGCCGGTGATGCCGACAATGATTTTGCCGTTGAACACGATCGGCGCCATGTTGACGCCGACCCCGGTGCCGCCGGAAGCCACCTGGCCGCGCAAGGCCTTGTCGCCGGCCAGTTGCTCGGTTGCTTCGGTGGGGCCGAGGTCGGTGGTCAGGGCGATATCCCAGACCATCTTGCCGCTCTTGGCGTCGAGCGCAATCAGGCGTGCATCCACGGTGCCAATGAACACCTTGCCGTAACCCACGGCGACGCCGCGATTGGCGGGGCCGCAGCACATCTTGGTGGTCTTGCGTTTGTGTTCGTAACGCCAGAGTTCGCGCCCCGTCACAGCATCGATCGCCGCGACGTGGTTGAAGGGCATCGACAGGTAGATGATGCCGTCGACGATCAGGGGCGTTGCCTGGAGCGTCGAACTGGTTCCGGTCTGGTAAATCCAGCGTGGCGCGATTTGAGCGACAGTGTCGCGATTGATCTGCTTGAGCGGAGAGAAGCGCTGGTTGGCGTAATCGCGGCCATAGGTCATCCAGTTGGCCTGGTCATTCGTTGCCGCCTGCAGGCGCACATCATCCAGGGCTGCAGAATGGGCCGCAGGAAAATTCAGCCAGGCAGTTGCCAGACCGACGACGGCCAGTTTGAGACCGGTCAGCATGATTTATTTCTCCACGCTGGATGGGCGCAGCTTGATCGTCTTGCCTTTGGTGGCAAACACCACTTTCGGCACGCAGCGTTTGTCATCGTGATAGATGCCGACGCAGTCGAGGCACTGGAAGCATTCGTTGTAGTCGATCTTGCCGCTCGGCTCGATTGCATCGTACAGGCAGACGTGGCGGCACCTCTGGCACGGCTGGCCGCAAGCCTCGATCCGCGGCAGCCAGTTCCAGCGCCGCAGCTTGCCGCCCAGGATCAATGCCGCGCCAAGCGGGCAGAGGAAGCGGCAGAAGAACTTGTAGATGAAGGAGCCGATCAGGAGCAGACCGACGGCCCAGACCAGATAGGGAATCTCGCGATTGAAACCGACGGTGATCGCGGTCTTGAACGGTTCGACCTCGACCAGCCGTGCTGCCAGGTTGGGCACGAACGCCGCGGCGGCGACCAGCACGGCGAGGATGGCGTAGCGCGTGTGGGAAAACAGATGCCAGCGCCGCCCCGCAATTTTCAATTGTGGCACTTTGTTGGCGCGCGCCAGCAGACCGACGAATTCCTGCAGGGCGCCGTAGGGACAGAGCCAGCCGCAGAACGTGGCGCGGCCCCAGACTACCAGCGAGATGAAGGTAAATGCAATCAGCAGCAGGGAAACCGGATCGTAGAGGAAGCTCGAAAGCCCTGCGCCTGCCACCAGGGATTTGATCGCGCCGGTGATCTGGACGATGGACAATTGTCCCTGTGAATACCAGCCGATGAAGATCAGCGTGAAAGCCAGGAAAATCATGCGGAACCAGAACAACGTGCGCGGCTTCACCGAGATTGCCCGTGGCTTCAGCAGCACAACGCTGAGTGCAACCAAGGAGACAAAAATCACGATGATTTCAAGCAGGCGCCCCTTCCAGGCCATCAGCCATTCGGGCAAGGGCTTGGGCGGAAATTCAAAGAATTCCGCCGCAGGTGTGTAATGCAGCGTCACCTGTTTTTGCGTGAGGACAGGGAGAATCGCGCCGCGCGCCCGGGTGATGGAAAAACGAAAATCCATAGTCTTGCCTGGATCCAGGCCCGCCAGCGGCGCCACGGCAAGAATCAGGGAGGCGTTCAGGTCGGAAATGCCCGGCACACGGGCATAGTCGCGATTGGTGTCGCGCAACTGCACCGGCAGATCGGCTTGCACGAGCTCGATGCGCGCCGGTGAGCTGCCGGGGATGAAATTGTCATCGACCAGCGGGTAGCGTCCGCGCGTGGCGACCCAGTAGGCGGGACGGTCGTCCTGCAAGTGCGATTGCAGGCTTTTCCATCCCTCATCGCCCAACAGGTTGCGGCCGATGTTGGGTGGATTGAGGTTGGCGATGAAGAGTTCAAGAAAAAGATCATTGGGATGTTGCAGCGCCTCCTCGTCAACGCCAGCGCCATCGGTGCCGACGAAGAGTTTTTCGACATCCGCATTGGTCAGCGTGAGCCGCTGCATGTAGCCGCGCTTGATCAGGGTATCGAAGTCGAATTTCTCGAAATCCACTTTTTTGACGATGGCGGGTGGTCCGCTGTCCGTCGAGCCACCGGCGAATCCCAGGCGTGCACGGGCGACAGCGAACGACGAATTCAGCACCGACTGGTTGGCGATGCGTATCGAGGCGGTCGCCTTGGAGATCCCGTCAAACACCACCGTGTTGGGACCGACCACATTGCCTGCGCTGCGGCTGCTCTGGCCGGTGTTGATCTTGATTTGCTGCTTGATGCTGACGCCGCGATATTGTTTGAGGTACTCGTCAAAGACCGCGGGACCGAGGCCGCCGAGAAATACCGGTTCATGCTGGCGCAACACCTGGACATCGACAAATTTGCCGTTGGCATCCATCTCCACCAGCAAATTCATGGGGGTTCCCTCAAAGCCGGGAATCGGCGCCAGATCGAAGGTTTCGAACACGTAGAAGACCGGCCCGGCATTGGGATTCTTTTCGCTGTAGACAGGCCACGCGGGCACATCGCGGAGTTTGTCCCCGATGGTCACGGCATCGCCGCTGGCACGTGCCGCACCCACTTGCACGGCGCGATCCTTGAAGCGCTGCTCGATGTTTTCCTTGGTCAGATCGCCGGCTGTCGCCCACAGTGAAGCCATCGTCCCGAGCAGAAACGCCAGGATTCTTGTCGTACAATTCATTTTGTTTTGACTTTCATGTTGATGTCATTGTGTCCGTGACCATGCCAGCCCAAGCAGCGCGATCAGCCATTGTATGAAACAGCGACACTGGCCGGACACTTTGTTTTCCAACCGGTGTTTATAGCAAGAATGAGGCCATGGAAGCAATTTACCGAGTTGCAGAAAATCATGGTTTTCACACGTGCTGCGGTTCGTCGAGCCGAGCGGGTGCTCACAGGCATTGATCCATGAGCCTGCGGCTACGTCTCAATCTTCTGATCGCTGTCCTCAATCTCGGCTTCCTCTCGGCGCTGACCTGGCAGCAGGTGGATAGTCATCGCAGTTCGATTCGTGAGGAAATTGCTGCCGCTCACCGGGTTACCGTTCAAATGCTCAGCACTGCGGCGCAGACCAGCCGCATCTACGGTTCGGCACCGTCCACGATGGTGAACTTCCTGCAGGGGCTGGGGCGGATACGTGCCAACGAAATCCGCTTTCATTCGGCGGATGGCGCAATTCGCTATGTCTCGCCGCCCAGTACCTACAAGGCCGGACGCAGTGCGCCGGAGTGGTTTGAAAATCTCATGCGGCCGCACCTGGATGCAACCGTGATCGGACTGGATGGCGCGACGCGCATCGAGATCGTCCCGGATGCATCGCGCGCAATCCTTGATGCCTGGGACAGCATGAGCGCGGTTTTCATGCTGGGCCTCGGCTTCCTCGTCGTATTGCATGGTGCGCTGCTGCTGTTCTTGCGGCGCCTGTTGCGCCCCACCGAAGCCGACGTCGAAAGGCTGGTGGTCACGACCCAGGAACTCGCTGAAAATCGCGAAGTGACACGGCTCATACAGGAGGGCATCGAGGAAGAGCGCAAACGCCTGGCCAGGGAACTGCACGACGAACTCGGGCAGTCGGTGACGGCGATTCGGCTGATCGCCACCTCGCTCGCACGGAGTGGCGATGCAGCCAATCTGGCGCAGGGTGCGGGAAAGATCAACGAAATCGCCGCCGGACTCTACGATTGTGTGCATCGCATCGTGCGTGAGTTGCGCCCTGCCGTGTTGGAGCAGCCCGATCTGGCCGCTGCACTGAATGACCTTGTCCAGGAATGGCGCTCCCGGCATCGGGATATCGAACTGATCCTGAAACTCGATGGCGATCTGGGTGATCTGGGCGAAGCCTTGACCCTGGGCGTGTTTCGCAGCGTGCAGGAAGCGTTGACCAATGTGCTCAAGCATGCCGCAGCGGATCGTGTCTGGCTGAGCGTGATACGTCGCGACAGTTGCGTCGAAGTTTGTATCGAGGATGATGGCTGCGGCAGCGGCCAGGGGAAGGCCATGGCCGGTTCGGGCCATGGCCTGGTCGGCATGCGCGAGAGGATGATGGCGCTCGGTGGCAGCCTGTCGACCGGCAAACGTCCGGAGGGCGGCTTTCGCGTTAAGATCGAACTTCCCTTGTCCGGAGAGTTTCAGTGAATGGCCCCTTGCGCATCATGCTGGTCGACGATCATGCGGTGGTTCGCATGGGCTTTCGCCTGTTGCTGGATACCACCAGTGATTTGCGTGTGGTCGCCGAATGCAGCAGCGGTGAAGAAGCGCTCGCGTGTTTCCCGGAAATAAATCCCGACGTGACCGTGCTTGATTTGTCGATGTCGGGCATGGGTGGGCTCGAAACACTCACCCGCCTGCTCGCGAAACGGCCTGCGGCTCGCATTCTGGTGCTCTCGGCGCATGAGGATACGGCCCATCCGCGCCGCGCCCTGGCAGGCGGTGCGCTGGGTTACCTGAGCAAGCGCAGCGCGCCGGAGGCTTTGATCGACGCCATCCGCCAGGTTGCAACGGGCAAGCTGTTTCTCGAGCCGGCGCTGGCGCAGGAAATCGGCGTGGAGCAGGTGAGCCGCCCCGGCAATCCGCTGGAGGCACTGTCGGCCAAGGAATTCGAAGTTTTCATGATGCTGGCGCGCGGCAAGTCGGTCACCGAAATTGCCGACGTGCTCAGTCGCAGTCCGCGCACCGTGGGTACTCACCTCTATAACATCAAGCAGAAACTCTGCGCCGGCAATGCGGCAGAACTCACGCTGATCGCGATGCGCAACGGGCTGATCGACGGCTGAAGGAAAGCGAGTCTCATGATAATCATGAGGTTTCGTTGCGTGGTTTAACGCGGGCGTCATTCCTTTGCTGCTGCAATAATGCGGCCTCCTTCAGCATCCCCGGTAAAACCAACATGTCTGTTTTCAATCGCCCGGTCGTCTTAGCCCTGCTGGCCTGTGCTTATGCTGCCGCTGCGCTTGGAGCGGAGTCCGACGTTTCCACCATTGTCGTGACGGCAACCCGTGTCGAACAGTCCGGGTTTGATTTGCCCGTCTCCATCGACAGTCTCAACAAGGACCAGATTCAATACGGACGCTCGCAAATCAACCTTGCCGAATCGATGGGACGCATTCCTGGCTTGGTGGTGAATAACCGTAATTATCTTGCTGCGGACACCCAGATTTCGTCACGCGGTTTTGGTGCCCGCGCCGGTTTTGGCGTGCGTGGCTTGCGGCTTTACTCCGACGGTATCCCGGCGACGATGCCGGATGGACAAGGCCAGGTTGCCCACTTTGGCCTGGGTTCTGCGGCGCGCCTGGAAGTGCTGCGCGGTCCGTTTTCTGTCCTCTATGGCAGCTCATCGGGCGGGGTGATTTCGCTGTTCACCGAAGACGGCGCGCCGGGCGTGCGCATCGAACCTTCCGCCACGTTCGGCAGCTATGACAGTCAGCGTTATAGCACCAAGGTTTCCGGCGACAATGGCACGATCAATTATCTGGCGGATTTATCTACATACAGCACCCATGGTTACCGTGATCACAGTTCGGGCAAGAGGGAATTGCTGAACAGCAAGCTGCGCTGGCGTCCGGATGCGGATTCCTCCTTGATCATGGTGTTCAATGCCATTGACATGCCGGACCTGCAGGATGCCATGGGCCTCGACCGGCGCAGCTATGGGGCAAATCCGAAGCAGGCACTGGCCAGCGCCTATACCTACAATACGCGCAAGAGTCTCGACCAGCAGCAGGCTGGATTCGCCTACGAGAGAAAACTCGGCGCAGTCGATACCCTGAACGCGATGGTCTACCTGGGCCATCGCAACAACATCACCTTCCAGTCGATTCCCGCTGCCACACAGGCAGCAGCGACCCATCCGGGCGGCGTCTCCGCGCTGGAGCGCGACTACTGGGGTGTTGACACGCGCTGGACACACCGGGCAAGGCTCGCGGGTGCTCCGCTGACGCTGACCGCTGGCATCAATTACGAGAGCATGGACGAGGCGCGCAAGGGCTATCAGAATTTCATCGGTTCTTTGTTGGGTGTGCAGGGTGCTCTGCGCCGCGACGAGGACAATCGCATTTTCAATTCCGACCAGTACTTGCAGGTGCAGTGGGAACCTGGCGAAGCCTGGCTGCTGATGGCCGGCCTGCGCCACAACACGGTCAAGTTTTCCTCGAAGGACAAATACATCGTCGGCGCCAATCCCGACGACAGCGGCAGCACCGACTATTCCGAAACGACACCAGTACTGGGCATCACCTGGCGCGCGAACCCGAGCTTGAATGTTTATGCCACCCTGGGCAAAGGTTTCGAGACTCCGACGATGAATGAGCTTTCCTACAAGCGCACTGGCTCCGGGCTGAATCTGGCGCTGCAAGCCGCGAAGAGCGACAACCTCGAAGTGGGCGTCAAGACGTTGCTGGGCAAGAACATCCATTTGAATGTCGCATTGTTCGAGGTGCGTACCGAAAACGAAATCGTCGTCGATACCAGTCTCTTTGGCCGGACCTACTATCGCAACGGTGGGCGTACCGAGCGTTCGGGCGTGGAAGCGGCGCTATCAGCGGCCTGGGATAACGGCATCAGGCTGGCGCTGGCCTATACCTCCTTGATTGCGCGCTACAGCGACACCGTCGCGGGCTCGACCATCCGCTCAGGCAACCTGATTCCCGGCATCCCGCATTCGACGTTGACGGCAGAGGCATCCTGGAAGCATCGACCGAGCGGCTTTGTCGCGGGACTGGAGATGCGCAGTGTCAGCAGGATCTGGGTGGATGATGCGAATAGCGATGCCGCCGCAGCCAACACCACGGCGAACCTGCTGCTTGGCTATGAGCAAAACCTGGCAGGCTGGAAACTCAAGGAATTTCTGCGGGTCGACAACCTGGGCGACCGCAAGATCTCTGGTTCGGTCATCGTGAATGAGGGCAACAAGCGCTACTTCGAGCCTGCCCCGGGCCGCAACTGGCTGCTAGGGTTCAACCTGGGGATGCCCTTCTGATCCGTATTGGTCAGTGCAATCCGGCGATATAGTCGGAAACGGCCCGGACGACGACGTTGCTCATGCCGTGCGTTACCATGCGCATCATCATGTTCGGATCATTGGTGCGTGAATTGTCACCGGCGCGGAAGCTCTTCAGCTGGGCTTCGGTGTATTCGGGGAACTGGCCGGCTATGCGCGGGAACAGGCCGGGAATTCCGGCACCGGCCGGGCCGTGGCAGCCAGCGCAAGCGGGTAAGCCGCGTGCCTGGTCGCCGGCGCGATAAATCTTGCGGCCAAATTCGATGGTATCGTAATTTTTCGCCTTGCCGCCTGTTGGCTTCTGCTCGGACAGAAAGGCGGCGATGTCGCGCATCTGCTCTTCGTTGTATGCGGAAATCATGGCATTCATGACCGGGCTGATACGCGCCGGCTTGCCGCCATCTCCCTTGAAATCCTTCATCTGCTTGAGCAGGTATTCGGGTTGCTGGCCGGCCAGCTTCGGGTTGGTCGAAATGACACTGTTGCCATCCGTATTGTGGCAGGCGCTGCAAACCGCCGCGACAATCTGCTGCCCTTTGGCCGGATCGCCCGCCTTCAGGCTGGTTCCCTCCGCAGCCAGAACAGTTGATGCAACACCCACAAGCAGCAAAAGAAATCGTTTCATTGTGACACTCCTCAAGAGCGCAAATATTAACTGATTGCTAGCCGGGCCGCGAAGCGTTTCATGAATATCATGATCTGACTGTGTTCCGGCAGGCACCAATCCAGACACGGATGACACCGAGTTGTCCCGGCTTGTCGGGGCGACACACTAGTGTCGCATTCTGAAACACCTGCGTGTATTTGAGGCAGGATGTCACGCGAGCGAAAAAATCAGGAACGCGTTGTTCTCAGGTTTTTCATGAGTTAGACTGACTTGGCATCTTGATTGCTAATAACGGGAGTCCGGACACGAACGATATGTCCGACGGACAATAAACTTTTCTGGAGACAGGAACATATGAAACGAATCTTAACTTGCTTGCTGGTATCGGGCGCGATACTCAGCTTGGCAGCCGCCCCGGTTGCCGCAATGAATGTCACCGACAAGGATGTCTTGGATGACGCGAAGACTCCCGGCGATGTGGTGTCCCATGGACTGGGTACGAAAATGCAGCGTTACAGCCCATCGACCAAGATCAATGACAAGAACGTCAAGGATCTGGTCCCCGCATGGACTTTCTCTTTCGGCGCAGAGAAACAGCGCGGCCAGCAGTCGCAGCCCGTGGTGCGCGACGGCGTCATGTTTGTCACCGGTTCCTACTCGCGCGTGTTTGCGCTGGACGCCAAGACCGGCAAGAAGAAATGGGAATACAACCACCGCCTGCCCGAAGGCATCCTGCCCTGCTGCGACGTGATTAACCGCGGTGGCGCCCTGTACGGCAACCTGTTCATTTATGGCACGCTGGATTCCCTGTTGGTCGCTCTGGATGTGGATACCGGCAAGGTTGTCTGGAAAGAAAAAGTAGGTGATTATGCCGATGGTTATTCCATCACCAACGCGCCGACGATTGCCAAAGGTCTGGTTCTGACCGGCATGGCCGGTGGCGAGTTTGGTGTCATCGGCCGTGTGCAGGCGCATGATGCAAAGACCGGCAAATTGGTCTGGATACGCCCGACGGTCGAAGGCCACATGGGCTACAAGGATGGCAAGGAAAACGGCATCTCCGGAACGGTCAACCAGACTTGGCCTGGCGAACTGTGGAAGACCGGCGGCGGCGCCCCTTGGATGGGCGGCACCTATGATCCGGATACCAACATGTACTATGTCGGTACTGGCAACCCCTCACCCTGGAATTCTTATCTGCGTCCTGGCGACAACCTGTTCTCCTCTTCGGTTGTGGCCATTGATATCGACACCGGCAAGATCGCCTGGTATTTCCAGCTGACCCCGAACGATGGTTGGGATTTTGACGCGATGACCCTCGCAGTTCCCTACACCGACAAGGCTGGCCGGAAACTTCTCGCCAAACCGGACAAGAACGGCTTCTTCTACGTACTGGATGCCAAGAACGGCCAATTCGTACGCGGCTTCCCGTTCGTTCATAAGATCACCTGGGCGACCGGTCTGACCAAAGAAGGCAAGCCGATCTGGGTTCCCGAAAATCGTCCTGGCAATCCGCTCAAGAGTGCCGATGGCAAGAAAGGAACGACGGTCTTCACGGCGCCTTCCTTCCTCGGTGGCACCAACCAGCAGGGTATCGCGTTCAGCCCGGACACCAACCTCTTCTACGTGCCGACGGTCGAGTGGGGCATGGACATTTGGAACGAGCCGATCTCCTACAAGAAGGGCGCAGCCTATCTTGGCGCCGGCTTTACCATCAAGAAGCTTGATCCTAAAGACATCGGTGGCGACTACATGGGCGCCCTGCGTGCCATCGACCCGGCGACCGGCAAGATCGTTTGCGAAGTTCGCGATCCCGCTCCGCTCTGGGGTGGTGCACTGGCGACCAAGGGCAATCTGGTGTTCTGGGGTACCCCGGATGGTCAGATCAAGGCGATGGATGCAAAAACCTGCAAAGAGCTCTGGGCATACCAGACCGGTTCTGGCATTGTTGCTCCCCCGATGACCTGGGAACAGGACGGCGAGCAGTATGTCGCGATGGTCAGTGGCTGGGGTGGTGCAGTGCCGTTGTGGGGTGGCGAGGTTGCCAAGGCAACTGCCGGAATCACCCAGGGCGGCTCGGTGACCGTCTTCAAACTGTTCAAGAGTGGCGCCAAGAAGTAATTTGACGAGATAGTTGCCTCCTGCAGTGATCCAGGCTTGCCTGGGTCGCTGCTTTCAAGGACCGTCGCAAATCAAATTGTGCCGGTCTTTTTTATTTTGCAGTGGTGTGTAATCAGCTCTGCAACTTGCGATACAGGGTGCTGCGGCTGACCCCGAGTTCCCGGGCAGCACTGGACATGTTGCCGCCATTGCGCGCGATCGCATCGCGGATCGCCTGCAAGGCCAGATCCTGCAGACGTCCCGGAGTCAGTTCGGCAGCCACTGGCGCAACACCGCCCGGTTCGGCTGAGGCGACATTGGCAGCGGCGGCCTTGACACGATCGTCCTCCGACGTGTTGCTCGGGTCGAAGTTCTGCTCGATATCTTCCAGGAAATCATCGGGCAAATGCTTGCGCTGGATGAGTTGCTCGTCCTCGGCCATGACCACTGCCGTGCGCAACAGGTAGGATAACTGGCGCAAGTTGCCGGGCCACGCATAGTGGCGGAAAAGTTCGCGCACTTCAGCATCGATGGCCAGCGGTTTGGCGCCGCAGAGTTCTTTGAGTACGACATTGAGCAATGCATCGAAATCGGTGCGCTTGCGCAGGGGCGGCAGCTTGACGCTCAGACCGTTAATGCGGAAGTACAAATCCTCGCGGAATTTTCCGGAGCTGACCAATTCCCGAATTTTTTGATGGGTCGCGCAGATCACGGCAACATCGATCGGGTAGGACTTGACGCCACCCAGGGGGGTCACGACGCGCTCCTGCAAAACGCGCAAGAGCCTGGCCTGGAGCGAGGCGGGCATATCGCCGATCTCGTCAAGAAACAGCGTGCCGCCGTTGGCCTGAAAGATACGCCCGATGTTGCCCTTGCGCCGTGCTCCGGTGAAGGCACCTTCTTCATAGCCGAACAATTCGGACTCAATCAGACCTTCCGGTATCGCCGCACAGTTAACGGCGACAAAAGGCTTTTCCGCACGCGGACTGGAATAATGAATCGCGTTGGCAAAAAGCTCCTTGCCTGTACCGGTTTCGCCCAGGATCAGAATAGGAATGTCCCGGCCTACGACTTTCTTGATTTTGTCGATGACGTTTTCGATTTGGGGATCACCCGTCCTGAGCCGTTCCAGGGGGCAGGAAGCCGTGCCTTTCGCTCCCGAATCGGCGGCGAAACCGCTGGCGGTCGCTTTTGACGACGGAGTGGCGGGCGTGCTCTCGGTGGTGAGGCGGAAATGACGGCGCAAATGCAGGGGAACCGAGTCGGCTTTTGCTTGTACCCGGATACCGTTGTTCAGTGTCAGGCTGATCGGGTCCTGCGGCCGGACCAGAAGGTGGTCAAACAAACGGTTGATCTGCTGGCCAAACAGCGACGAGAAACTGGCACCACGCATCTGCTCGAGGCTCAGCCCGAACTGGAAGCAGGCATTGCGGTTGGCGGAGAGCAAGGCGCCATCCTCGCCCAGGGCAATCATGCCTTCGCACAGGGTACCGACGAATTCCGGGCGGGCATGGAAACGCAAGATCAGAACGTTGTTGTACTCGGAAGCGAACAACCTGTTCTCGATCATCTGCACCGACATGCGTACCAGGGCCATGGTATGCCGGTTGAAACTGCGATGATCGCCGGTGAGGTCGAGGACGCCGATTAATCGGCCATTCGGGTCAAAGATCGGCGAGGCCGAGCAGGTCAGAAAATGATTCGCCAAGAGAAAGTGCTGATCGCCATTGACGACAACTGGTTCGTTGATGACGAGCGCAGTACCGATCGCGTTGGTTCCTCGACTTTTTTCAGACCATTCCGCACCCGGCGACAGCGCCACTCTTTCAGCGTGCTTGAGAAACTCGGGATCGCCGCAACTATGCAGGATGTAGCCATTATCATTGGCCAGCACCACCACATTCTGGGTATCGACGATCTGGGCGAACAGAACATCCATGACCGGCTGTGCATGGATCAGCAAATTCCGGTTTTTTTCCTGCTGTTCGGCAAGGAGTCCGCGTTCGAGCAGGTCGAATTCGGAGTTCCGGTTGCTTTCGAGCCCGTAGCTCATGCAGCGTTCCCAGGACATCTCGATCACCGAGGGCAACAAGCCAACGGGTACCTTGCGCAGGTCGAGCGGCAATTCGCGTGACTGCGACGTTCCGGCGGGGGTGAATATCCGGCCTTGATCAGTCTGACCCATGAGACTCCTCCTGCCAGTCCATTCGTATTGGCTGGCGGCAACGTGTATTATTATTTTGCTGGTACATCGGATTGTTGCCCGGTAATGATACAGTAGTGTCTCAACTTCGGACAACCATAAGACCTCGAACGGGGCCGCAAGGTCGGCCTGGAGGATGAATCCGACAGAGAATTGAACAACATGAAACAGGCCGAGTGATGCTCTCTTGATGGCACGCTCTGTGCTCTGCAATTCAAGTTAAAGGCTGCGGTGTGTCTCCGCGACCGGCGCAAATCATTTTGGAGGATGTCCCTGATGCACATGACGATTCGTTTGGTGACTGCAGCGGTTCTGCTGGCAGGTTTGTTGGTGGCACCCATGGTGCAAGCGCATGGTGGCGGGTCAACCGAGCCGATGGACATCGGCACGCTGAAGCCCTTGGGAGAGAAACTCCTCGACGAAAATCCCTACCGCGGCGACAAGGAGGCGATCAAGATCGGCGAGTCGGCATACGGCCAACAGTGCGCTCGTTGCCATGGCATACAGGGCATCAGTGGCGGCATGTCGCCAGATTTGCGGCAGATGGACGTCGATAAGGAAAACGACAAGATCTATCTCGATGTGACGCTCCGCGGAGCGGCTCGTAACGGCAAGGTTTACATGCCGCCGTTCAAGGGCATTCTGCCGCAGGAAGTGATCTGGGCCATCCGTTCCTATACCGATTCCCGGCCTAAAGAATAAGGGCAGTCCAGAACATCCGGAACTTCTGCTGAACTCAAGCCAATAATCATTTTTGTTAGGAAGTCTCTTGTACATCAAGATTTTTTTGTTGACCGCAGCAGTATTGCTGGCAGGACTGTTGTCAGCTCCAGTTGTACATGCCCATGGCGATGTGACTCCGCAGCCGGTTGATGTGAGCACGCTGAAGCCCTTGGGGGAAAAGCTGCTTGAGGTGAATCCCTACCGTGGCGACCAGGAAGCGATCAAGGTCGGCGAAGTGGGTTACGCCAAGAACTGCGCGCGTTGCCATGGACTGCACGCCGTCAGCGGTGGAGTGTCTCCAGAGTTGCGCACGCTGGACAGCGACAAGGAGACCGATCAGTACTTTCTGGATATCACGCGCCATGGCAGGACGCGCAACGGCAAGGTCTACATGCCCGGCTTCCAGGGCGTGATGGGGCAAGAGGCGATTTGGGCCATCCGTTCCTACATCGAAGCGCAGCCGAAGAACTGAGCAACTCACGCGGAATTTTCGCGGATGGATGCGCGGTAAAGATGCATATTCCAATCAAGTGCGTCAGTGATGAAGTACAGCACGGCTTAACGTGCGCGCTGAACGCACTTGTATAATTCGACCTACAAAATAATTATCGAGGAGAATGTTGCAATGGCTCAATGGTCAGTAATTGCTTCGGTTTTGCATCGTTTCCAAAGGAGCGGCCGTGCCCTCGCAACACTGCTTGCTTTTGCACTTGTCTGTCTGTTTGTCGCACCGGCTGCAGCCGACGACGAAAAAACCGGACTGCAAAAGATTCAAGAGCGCGGCACCATCAAGGTGGCGTTTTACAAGGACTTCCCGCCGTTTTCAGACAACGAGGACGGCAAGTACTCGGACCCCGGCAAAGGCCTGGACGTTGACCTGGCCGATGCGCTGGCCGCGAAATTGGGCGTGAAAGTGGCTCCGCTGTGGTTCGACGCCGACGAGTTCATGCAGAAGGACTTTCGCTGGATGCTGGTGAGCGGCCATCCCCTCGGCTTCGGTCCCGCGGATCTGATGATGCATGTCCCGGTCGATAGCGAGTTCATGGCCAGGGTCAAGCAGGTCGCGATCTTCGCGCCCTATCACCGGGAGCGTTTTGCAATTGGCCGTCTGCTGGAAAAACTGCCGACCCTGGAGAGTCTGGAGCCTTTTGAAACGCTCTCCATAGCGACCGAGGACGGCACCATGGGACAGCAGGTCATGGTGTCGGCCGATAACCGGCGCTATATCAACAATGTGAAGTTGTTCCGGTACGCTCATGAAGCCATTGCCGCCTTGAAATCCGGTGCGGTTCCTGCCGCGATCGCACAGGAAGGCGAATTGGAGGGAGCGCTTTCAAACGATCCTCGCTACGCCATTGAGCAAGCACCCAACCCGCTGCTTAAGATGCGGCAATGGCCGATCGGGCTGGCCGTCAAGGCGGAAAACACCGACTTGGCCATGGCCTTGCAAAAGGCCATGAACGAACTCGTGGAAGACGGCACGGTGGCGAATATCAAGCAGCGTTACGGCGTCAAGAATCGCAAGCCGTAAGACTCCAACTTTTTCAATTCCATTAACAAACAAGGATACAACCATGGCCCTGATGATTACCGAGGATTGCACCAACTGCGACTTGTGCCTGTCCGAGTGCCCGAACAACGCCATAACGCAAGGCGATGACACCTACGTCATCGATCCTAACAAGTGCACCGAATGTGTCGGTCACTTCGATGAGCCCCAGTGCCGCACGGTCTGCCCGTCGGATTGCATCCCGAATGATCCCAATCATGCGGAGTCGCAAGATCAGCTCATGGCGAAGTACAACAAACTGTCAGCCAGCTAGTACCCTAGACCCAGCTTCGGGCGCTAGTAGATTTCTTTAACCTGCGGTGGCGTGAGCGGCATTGAGGGCTCCGCTGCCACAGAGGTTTTCAGGTCTTGCAGCGCCGATCAGGCTGAAGACCGCGCCAGTTGTTCGAGCGCTGACACGGCCTGCCTGATATCATCCTCAGTGGTGAAGCAGCCGGCTGAGAGCCGGACCGTCCCGCCGGGAAATGTGCCGAGCGCACGGTGTGCAGCCGGCGCGCAATGCAGCCCGGCCCGCAGCGCGATGCCGAAGGAACTCTCGAGCACCGCGGCCAGGTCGACAGGTTCCCATCCCCCCAGCGTGATCGACACCGTCGCCACCTGCCGAGCCGGGTTGGCGAGGCCGTGGATGCGCAGCCCCGGGATGTTCTGAAGACCACCTAGCAAGTGCCCGGTCAGTGCCATCTCGTGGGTGCGGACTGCTGCGACACCTCGTTCCGCGAGGAAGCGCAAGGCGGCGCCAAGTCCCGCCAGTCCCACGGTATTCAAGGTGCCCGCCTCAAGTCTCTCGGGAAGATCTTCCGGCATGTGTTCGTCTTCAGAGTGGATGCCTGTGCCACCGAAGCGCATCGGCGTGAGGCAGATGCCGGCTGCGACAAACAGAGCCCCGGTACCTGGCGGCCCGAGCAGCCCCTTGTGGCCGGGCAGTGCCAGCAGGTCGATCCCCATTTCATTGACATTGAGAGGCAATACGCCGGCAGTCTGGGCGGCGTCGAGCAGGAAAAGAGCGCCATGTGCGTGAGCCAACTGCGCTACTTCCCGAGCCGGCAGAATGCCACCGGTCACATTGCTGGCGTGTGCCATTGCGACCAGGCGGGTCGGGTGGGTCTTGAGTGATTTTTCCAGATCGTCGAGGTCGATGCTGCCGTCGGGTGCCGTAGCCACGCTCTCCACCATCACACCGCGATTGGTCAGCTCTGCCAGGGGGCGGGCCAGCGCGTTGTGCTCCATGCGGCTGGTGAGCACGCGCTCACCCGGCTGGAGCAGCCCGAAGAGGGCCTGGTTGAGTGCATCGGTGGCGCTGGCCGTGAAAACGATGCGGGTCCGGTCTGACACGCCCAGCAGCGCAGCCAACCGGCGCCGGGTATCGTCAACCACGCCCTGCGCCGCCACTGCCATCGCGTGCCCCGATCGGCCGGGATTCCCCCCCGCTTCCGTGAGGGTGCGGATCATGGCCTCGGCGACTCCCGGTGCCTTGGGAAAGGAGGTTGCGGCGTTGTCGAGGTAGATCACGCCGGTCAGTTTCCGACGTGGCGGGCGTAGAGCGAGCGCGCCACACCCAGGTCGGAGGTTCCCTTGATGATGGCACGGCCGTCGGCGAACACCGTGATTTCGTGGCTGTCCAGGGTCAGGCGCACCAGGTAGGGGCTGGTGCTGACATGGCCGGACGAGGCGAGGCGCCGCCCAAGTTCCACGAGGTCAAGCCGCAATGGATGGCCCGGGCTGACCTGGACGGCATGACGCCCGCACAGCGTGGTGGTCTGGCTGGTATTCCGTGCTTCCAGATAGTCGAAATGGCGCTGCACGCAACAGGGGCAGTCGGCCTGGCGGGGGAAGCCCGTCGCGAGCAGGTAATCGTTGGTCCACAGGTCGAAAGTGGCGAGACCGCGACCCAGGTGCTGATGATCCCCGATCAGGATCTTGACTGCTTCCGCCCACTGGACTGCAGCCACCAGGGTCACGATGGCGCCGATCACGCCGGCCGTCTCGCAAGTGGCCAGCACGCCTGCCGCCTGACCATCCGGGTAGATGCAACGCAGGCAGGGCGTTTCCCCGGGCAGGATGGCCATTGCCATCCCCGATGCTCCGATGACGCCACCGTAGACCCAGGGCAAGCCCAGTTTGACGCAGGCGTCGTTCAACAGATAGCGGGTTTCAAAATTGTCGGTACCGTCGATGACAATCTGGGCACCGCTGACAATTTCCTCGATGTTCGACGAGGTCACATCGGCGATCACAGGCCGCACTTTCACCTGGGAGTTGATTCGCCCGACCGCGTTGGCAGCGGCTACAGCCTTGGGTAGCTGTGTCGCAGCATCGGCTTCGTCGAAGAGTACCTGACGCTGGAGATTGGAGATTTCCACGAAGTCGCGGTCAACGATGAGAATTTCGCCGACCCCGGAGCGGGCGAGAAGATCCACCGTCGCCGAACCGAGCGCCCCGCACCCAATCACGGCGACACGTGAGGCACCGATCCTGGCCTGCCCGGCCGCACCGATGGCCGCGAAGCGCACTTGACGCGAGTAACGTTCGGAGACGGTGGCGAGAGGAGGCGGGGGGCGTTTATCCATGGCATATTCTATCGATTGACAGTGCCGGGTGGCTGCATCAAACTCCGGCCACGATGAACCTCCAGAGTCAGGAAGCAGGTCCCCACAGGATCGAATTGCCGGAAGGCGGCATGAAACGACTGCGGCCGTTGTTCCAACAGGGCATTCAGGTGCGCGTCCGGGACGGAACTTCGCTGAGCGAGTTCCTGGTTGACGGTCTGGGCGTGGATCCGGAGTATGTTCGAACACGCATCACCACGGTATTCCTGGATGGTTCGGTGGTGGACGACATGGACACGGCCCGGCTGCATGAGGGTGCCGTACTGGCGCTTTCGGCTGCCATGCCTGGCCTGGTCGGAGCCACCATGCGCAAGGGTGGCTTCTACGCTGCCATGCGCGGGGACATCACCCTGGGCGCGGAGCAGGAAGGAACAAGATCGGGTGATCGGCTGGTACGGGTGAGAGTGAAACTCTTCAACCTGCTCATCGATGAGATCGGGCCGCGGCTCCTGGATGGCGGCTTCGACCTTGCGCCTGCCCAAGCCGAGGAGTATTTCGACGTACCGCTTTCGTCGACCGGGTCGTCCGACAGCTGGGTGCGGGTGCCGGCGCTTTAAACTACCTATTGCAGGCACTGGAACACGCCCGTGCACCACATGCACGCAGCACAAGGGACGGTGCCCAGATGGCAATCCTCGACATCCTCCTCGCGCACGTCAGCGCAGAGTGCAGCGTTGCAGTCGTGGCAGAAGGGATATTCGTAGCGTACCACCTCGCTGCGGAAATCACCGAACGGCTCGCCGTTCCAAATTTCCAGGATGTCCCGCTCGTGCAGATTGCCGAAGGAATGTGGCTTGACCTTTTTCACCGAGCCGCCGACGAAGCAGTGGTATTTGTGCCAGAGAAAGTAGCAGGGATGAACGTCGCCGTCCCAGGAGATAAAGGCTGAACCGTCCTCGATGAAGTCGCAGTGCCGCTCCTTCCTTGGCACCGAGGCGGGCAACTTCAGGTCGATGTCGAGTTCCCGCGCGACTTCCGCAGCTTTGGAAAAAGACGCTTCCACCCGCTGCAGCAGTCCGTCATCGCTTGCGGCAAGCCTGGCGAGGTGCAAGGTAATGTCGCGGGTGGCGGCGTCGTTCACCATGCGCAGTACCCACTCAACCACGCGCTCATCCTCCGGGCTGCGGTGGATGCGCAGGAAGACATTGTAGTAGTGCCCGATATCACCAATGTCGACGCCCTCTGCCGCAGCCCGCGTCTTCCACTCCTGGTAAAGGGCGCGCGCCTCGTTGTTGGAGGTCTCGAAGGCCGCCTGGCCGGCCATCTCCTTGGCGTAGGGCAGCATGTGGGTGACCAGGATGAACCTGACGTGATGGCGGGATGCCCAGCGCACCAGATCGGGCAGTTGTTCCACATTGTCACGCATGGCGACAAACTCGACGCCGAGGTTCACCGGACTGCCGGCTTCGAGGGCTGCGGCGTGGATGTAGCTTAACGCCGACTCCACCGCGCTTTGTTTCCCTCCGGCGCGCAGTTTGCTGAAGACATCCGGTGCCACGGCGTCCGCCGAGACGCAGACTTTGTTGACGCCCGCCTGAACCAGTGAGAGCGCCCGGCGCGCCGTCATGAGTTGTCCGTTGGTCTGGAAACCGATCGAACTGCTGGCTGGCATATGCTGTCGCGCCATCGCCACCATGCGCTCCAGACCCGGGTGTAGCAGGGATTCGCCGATACCGTTGAGGACCAGCGTTTCTGTATCCGGAAAGGCCGGCGCCAGACGTGCGAAGACGGCTTCGTCCATGTCGCCGTCGTGGTCGCGACCGCCCGGCGCCTGTTTCGGGCACATGGCGCACTTCAGGTTGCAGCGGGAAGTGACTTCCACGAACAGCTTGGTGGGAGTGCGCCGCTCCGGCGGGCGGGTGAGTGAGCTGGCCGGGGCGATGGAGATGGTTCGCCCCATGTCAGCCACCGCCGACCTTGGGGAAGATGGACACCGTGGTGTTGGCCGTGAGCGGTGTATCCAGTTCGACATGACGTCCCTGCACCAGCACAAAACCGAGTTCGGCACGCGGAATGGACAGGGTATCCAGCAGACTGCCCACGGAAGAACCGTCAGGGTGCTCCAACTCGGCGATTTCGAACCGCCCCTCGCGATAGGTCGCAAATAGTTTTACCGTCAGACGCATGTTCTCTCTTTAAGTGTTGATTCCTGCTCCGAAAAAATGCGGGAGCGGACGGCGAACCGACCGCTCCCGACCCCCGAGCTTTGCTACCTGTGCCCCCAAATTAGAAGTTGAAGACCGTGTCGAGATCCTCGTTTGTCACATTGAAAGTGACATTGTGCGGGGCCAGCTTCTCTTTCTGGAAGAACTCCGGCAGCCTGTCTTGAGCGGGGCCGAAACCGGCGCGGGTGTTGAAATCGCGTTCCGCTCTCAGTACGCGCTTGCCCAGTGCGGTGACATCGTCACCGGTGAGGCTCAGCCCATAGAAGGAGTTCAGCAGATCCAGCAGACTCTGGAAAGTATCCGGCTGGTCGAGGATGGGGAAGGCGATGAACAGGCACAAACCCGTCGAATCCACCGCGGCGGTGGCGATCTGCAGGTTGCGCGAGAGTTCCACCTGACCAGCGGTGCCAAGGGGATCGACAAAGCCGCCGACCTTGAGGATGTTGGTGGCGATGGCATAGCCGGCCGTATGGTCGGCGCCCTGCGTCGTCGTGGCGTAAGTCACGCCGATGCCCTGCACGCCGCGCGGATCGTAGGCGGGCAGCGCCTGGTTCTTCACCACGGGGACCCGCTCCACGCCAAACACCTTGCCGGTGACGCCGGCGCCCGAGCCCAAAATTTTGCCCAGCGGCGTACCTGCACCGATTTCCTTGACGAGACGAATAGCACCTGCCGCATCGCCGAACTTGATCACGCCGGCTTCCATGGCGACACCAATGGTCACCCCGGTTTCGATGGTGTCCAGGCCGAAGTCGTCATCCATGCGGTCGAGCAAGGCGATGGCGTCCAGATCATCAATGCCGCAGTTGCCGCCGTGCGCCCAGACAGTCTCGTATTCGGGCTGCTTGGTCAGGTATTTGCCGTCCTTGTCGTGGAAGATGCCGGAGCACTGGATGACGCAGCCCTTCTGGCAGCCGTGGGTCGCCTCACCGCCACGCTCGGTCTCGAGCGCCGCCAGCGTTTCGCCGCTGATCTTGGACGCCCCGTCGAACTGGCCGGTCTTGAAGTTGTTGGTCGGGTAGGCCCCCGCCTCGTTGAGGACGTTGGTGAGCACGTTGGTGCCGTATGCAGGCAACCCCTGGCCGGTGACGGCGTGACGCTTCAAGCCCTCGGCGAAGGCCAGGGATGCCGCTTTGAATTTGACCGGATCTTTCGCCTTGGCATAGCGCGCATCTTTCTCCTTGAGGACGAAGGCCTTGATGTTCTTCGAGCCCATGACTGCGCCAACGCCGCCACGTCCAAGGTGGCGGGTGGGGCGCAGTTCGCGATCGGTACAGGCGATCGAGGCCGCGCCGAGTTTCATTTCGCCAGCCTGGCCGATGGTCATGAAGGCATTTTCTTCACCATGCTGTTCGACGAGTTTGGCCACCGTATCGTAGTTGCCGAGGCCGCGCAGTTCGTTGCACTTTTCAAAAGACACGCCATCCGCGCCGATGATGATTTTCCAGAGGTCAGTTCCGGGCGTACGACCTTCCAGGATGATGGCTGCGTAATTGAGCTTGGCCAGGATGGTGGCAGGTTGTCCGCCGGCATTCGACTCCTTGATGCCTCCCGTCAGCGGGCTCTTGCAACCGGCCGAGAGACGGCTGCTGGTCGTGGCAGGC
Organism: Sterolibacterium sp.; assembly: GCA_041674465.1. Classification (GTDB taxonomy): domain Bacteria; phylum Pseudomonadota; class Gammaproteobacteria; order Burkholderiales; family Rhodocyclaceae; genus JACRAR01. The sequence continues at coordinate 769 of JBAYVV010000063.1, read as the reverse complement.
GTAGCGGAAAGCAGCCCCGGCGCAAAAACCAGCTTGTTTGCTGCACCAAGCGGGGCGCACAGAGGATCAACCTCGTCGGCTACGAGACAAGAAGTGAGTCCCCGCCCGCCGAGTCCCGCATACTTGCCGATCGGCTCGAGGGAAGTCTTGGGTCCTCCCTCGGCGCTCAGGTTGATTCGCAGAATATTTTCCATATGAGTTTCTCCATTGTTAGGGAATAGGTGTTTCAGAACATATTTACCCAGGAGGCATCTAGCACGTCTCATGCCAACCCGGTTTTCCGGATACTCGGGTGCGCCCCATTTTTCGCAACTCCGGTCAGTATAATGTTTTGACTTTCGGCCTCGCTTGGAATAATGGATAAAGGTTGAGAAGGTAAATATAATTGACATATAAAAGTCATAGGAGGTCGAAAATGCAGAAATCCTTACACATGAACCCGAGCAAATGCACGGGGTGTTTGCAATGCGAGATGGCGTGCTCGTACGAGAACTATGGGATATTTAACACGAGCAAATCGCGGATCAAGGTCTTCAGCTTTGAGCACGAGGGGCGGAAAGTGCCTTATACGTGTACCCAGTGCGACGAAGCCTGGTGCATGCATGCGTGTCCGGTGGAAGCCATCAAGATGGACCATGCCACGGGCGCCTTGAACGTGATTGATGCCATCTGCGTGGGCTGCAAAGTGTGCACGATAGCCTGCCCATTCGGCACCGTGAACTACGTGGCCGAGACTGGCAAAGTACAAAAGTGCGACCTGTGCGGCGGC
>JBAYVV010000062.1:0-21904 GCA_041674465.1 Sterolibacterium sp. | reverse complement strand
TCATTCTAGCTGTCAATTAAATCGTGTCAAGTTTGTTTCCACAGCACCTGCATAGATGGTTGTAGATACCACTAACAGCCCACTATCTAGATTCTTTTGACACCGTACTAGTGTCGATTAAATGTCTTGCACCTCGCGCGGATAGACGCTGGTCTGGGTGAGCGTGCCGCGGAACAATTCCTCGTAGCGGATCAGGCGGTTTTGCGCATCCAGCCAGAGCGCGCCAAAGACTTCATGGGGCAGGTTGCCGAGTTTCAGGCGCAGCCAGTCGCGAACCGCATTCGGCGAGGCGAGGAGATCGCGCTCGGTCATGCGTGCCTGCAGTGCGCGCCGCGCCAGCTCCAGTGCAGCCTGCAACTGTGCCGCTTTGGCCGGGCCGATGCCGCGGATGCTGGCGAGTTGATCGAGTGTCGCTTCTGCCAGTTTCGCCAGATTGCCGTCGAAGACTGCCAGCAGTTCGCGCGCCAGGTCGACCGCGCTCTTGCCGCGCACGCCGCTGCGCAGGAAGATCGCCAGCAATTCCGCATCTGATAGTGCGGCTGCGCCCTGGTTCAGGAGACGCTCGCGAGGGCGCTCGGCGTCTGGCCAATCGTGAATTGCCATGGGTTAGAATGATAAAGTACGCATAAACATTCTACCCGCCATGACAGAACTGACTGGCAAGCGCATTGTGCTCGGCGTGACTGGCGGCATCGCCGCCTACAAAGCCGCGGAATTGGTGCGGCTGCTGGTCAAGGGTGGCGCGCGCGTCGATGTGGTGCTGACCGAAGCCGGCGCGCATTTCGTTGGACCTGCGACGTTTCAGGCACTCACCGGCCAGCCGGTGTGGAGTGATTTGTGGGATCAGCGCATTACCAACGGCATGGCGCACATCGATCTGACACGTGCCGCCGATGTGATTCTGGTGGCACCCGCGACTGCTGACTTTCTGGCCAAGCTGGCGCATGGGCTGGCCGACAATCTGCTCTCGACGCTGTGCCTGGCGCGCGAATGCCCGCTGCTGGCAGCGCCGGCGATGAATCGGCAGATGTGGGAGAACCCGGCTACCCGGCGCAATGCTGCGCAACTCGCTGCCGACGGCGTGGTCCTGCTGGGACCGGCCAGCGGCGATCAGGCCTGTGGCGAAGTCGGTCCTGGCCGCATGCTGGAAGCCGAGGAATTGTTCGAGGATCTGGTGGCCTTCTTTGAGCCCAAATCCCTGGCAGGCAAGCACGTGCTGCTGACCGCCGGCCCAACCTTCGAAGCGCTCGACCCGGTGCGCGGATTGACCAACTCCAGTTCCGGCAAAATGGGCTTCGCCCTGGCGCGCGCCTGCCTGCATGCCGGGGCGCAAGTCACGCTGGTTGCCGGACCGGTGAGCCAGGAGACCCCGCGCCGCGCCGTGCGCATCGACGTGACTAGCGCTGTCGAGATGCGCGAAGCAGTCATGAAAAATGTGCAGGCCTGCGACATTTTCATCGCAGTGGCCGCGGTAGCCGATTACCGTCCGGCCCGGGAGGCACAGCACAAGATCAAGAAGGGCAATGCGCCCGTAAACATCGAGCTGCTGCCGAATCCGGATATTCTCGCGGAAGTCGCTGCGTTGCCACAGCCGCCATTCTGCGTTGGCTTTGCCGCCGAGAGCCAGGATCTTGCTGCTTACGCCGAAGGCAAACGCCAGACCAAGAAGCTGCCGCTGGTGGTCGGCAATTTGGTGCAGGACGGGCTGGGTGGTGACAGCAATTCGGTCGTATTGTTCGACAACGATGGCCGCCACGCACTACCCCCGGGGGCCAAATCAGAAGTGGCGCGCGGCATCGTCGCCCATATTGCACTGCTGCTGAACAAGGTGTAAGGCAACCAGCCCCGTCAGGGCGTCACTGCAGCAAACCCGCCAGGCGTCGTTGTATCAGCGCATTTGCTTCCGCCATGATGCGGTCGATGAGTTCCTTGACGCTGGGGATGTCGTGGATCAGACCGGCCACCATGCCACAACTCCAGGCTCCGGCATCCATCTCACCGTCGAGCATCACGCGCGGATAGATTCCCGCAACCTGGGCGCGCAGGTCATCGATGGTGAGCGATGTGCCCTTTTCCCGTTCGATCGCCAGCAAACGTTCAACGTTCGCGTTTGTCAGGACGCGCTCGGTGTTGCGCAGCGGGCGCATGACCAGGCGGGTGTCGAGTTCCGAGGCGGCGACGATGGCGCGCTTGACGTTGTCATGGACGGGCGCCTCCTTGGTGGCGATGAAGCGGGTGCCCATGTTCATGCCTTCGGCGCCAAGTGCCAGCGCCGCGACCAGGCTGCGGCCATCGGCCATGCCGCCCGATGCCACGAACGGGATGCGCAGTTCCTCCGCCGCGCGCGGCAGCAGGATGAAATTCGGGACATCGTCCTCGCCGGGATGGCCGCCGCATTCGAAACCATCCACGCTCACCGCGTCGCAGCCGATCCCCTCGGCCTTGAGGGCATGGCGGACCGACGTGCATTTGTGGATGACCCTGACGCCGGCCGCTTTCAGTTGCGGCATATAAGCCTGAGGATTGTTGCCGGCGGTCTCGACAGCCTTGACGCCGCCCTCGATGGTGGCCTGGATGTATTCCGCATAAGGAGGCGCGGCGAAGTTGGGCAGGAAGGTCAGGTTCACGCCGATGGGCTTGTCGGTCATTTCCCGGCAGCGCGCAATTTCCTTGGCCAGCCGCTCCGGCGTGGGTTGGGTGAGCGCCGTGATGATGCCCAGTCCGCCCGCATTCGAGACCGCCGCAGCGAGTTCGGCAAAGCCGACATAGTGCATGCCGCCCTGGATGATCGGGTGTTGAATGCCGAAAAGTTCGGTGATTTTGGTTTTCATCTGACGTTCCTGTCGTGTGGAATATTGCGAGTCTGGAAAAGCTTATGATCGCCCGGCGCGGCGCGGAGGGCAAGGGACCTGTGCCCCAGAGGGTACGTGTGCCCCAGAGGGTATAATTCGCGTTTGATTTTTCAGGAAACGCCATGGAAGCCGAACGCCTCAATGCACTTGACAATCATCTCGCCGATCTCGCAGTGCGCGGCGAAGAACTGCGGAGGTATCTTTGACTTCGATGCCAAGGCGGAGAAACTCGAAGAACTGACCCAGGCGCTTGAGGATCCCAAGGTCTGGGACGACGCCGGGCGCGCCCAGGCATTGGGCCGCGACAAGAAGGCTGCCGAAGGCGTGGTGCTGACTCTGCGAGGATTTGCCCAGCAGATGGCCGACACCCGCGAACTCTTCGATCTGGCACGTGGCGAGAATGACGACGACACGCTCGCCAGCGTCGAAAGCGATATCGACAAGCTGGAGGAGGTGGTGGCCGGGCTGGAGTTCCGGCGCATGTTCGCCAACCCGCTCGATCCGAACAACTGTTTCATCGACATCCAGTCGGGCGCCGGCGGCACCGAGGCGCAGGACTGGGCCGCCATGCTGCTGCGCATGTACTTGCGCTACTGTGAGCGCAAGGGCTATGTGGTGGAAGTGCTGGAGCAGTCGGACGGCGAAGTGGCCGGGATCAAGACCGCCACGCTCAGGATCAACGGTGATTACGCCTATGGCTATTTGCGCACCGAGTCCGGTATCCACCGACTGGTGCGCAAGTCGCCGTTCGATTCCAATGCGCGTCGTCACACCAGTTTCTGCTCGGTGTTTGTTTATCCCGAAGTGGATGATTCGATCGAGGTGGACATCAACCCCGCCGATTTGCGCATCGATACCTATCGGGCCAGCGGCGCCGGTGGTCAGCACATCAACAAGACCGACTCGGCGGTGCGCATCACCCATCTGCCGACCAATATCGTCGTGCAGTGCCAGAATGACCGCTCGCAGCATCGTAACCGCGCCGAGGCGATGACCATGCTCAAGTCACGCCTGTTTGAAGCCGAACTGCGCAAGCGCCAGGCCGAGCAGCAGAAACTCGAAGACGCCAAAACTGACATCGGCTGGGGTCACCAGATCCGCAGCTACGTACTCGACCAGTCGCGCATCAAGGACTTGCGCACCAACGTCGAAATCGGCAATACGCAGGGCGTGCTCGACGGCGATCTCGATCCTTTCATCGCGGCGAGCCTGAAGCAGGGAGTGTAGGCTGGCCAGCCCCCGGTCTTTCGTGTAATCCGTTTTACCCCGTCAAACCAACCCCCATCGGAGGAGAAACCCATGTCATTCAATTCCACCCAGCGCATCGCCAATTGGCGCACTCTGGCGGCCGGTCTGATGCTGACCCTGTTCGCGCTTGCGCCGGCCTGGGCCGAGGCGCCGCTGGCGCATACTCAAGTGCCGGGGTATTACCGGGCACAACTCGGCCAGTTTGAAATCACCGCGCTTTATGACGGCAACATTGACCTGGATACCAAGCTGCTCAAGAACGTCGAGGAACAAGATCTGCAGCGGCTGCTGGCACGCATGTTCGTGAACAGCCCAAAGATGCAGACAGCGGTGAATGGCTACCTCATCAATACCGGCAAGCATCTGGTGCTGGTCGATGTCGGCGCTGCCAAGCTGTTCGGCCCCACGCTCGGCTACATGCTGCAGAATCTCAAGGCGGCGGGTTACAAGCCATCTCAGGTGGACACAGTCATCATCACCCACCTTCATCCTGACCACATCGGCGGATTGACCGACGCCAAGGGCAAACCGGTCTTCCCCAAGGCCACCATCCATGCCGCGCAGGCCGACAGCGATTTCTGGCTGTCGCCGCAAGTTGCCGCCGCTTCTCCGGAAGGTATGCGTCCTTTCTTCAAGATGGCGCGCGACAGCGCTGCCCCTTACCAGGCGCGTCAGCAGTGGAAAACGTTCACCGAGGGCAACGTCCTGGTGCCGGGCATACAGGCGGTCAATGCCAATGGCCATACGCCAGGGCATACCGCCTATGCGGTTGAGTCGGAGGGACAGAAACTGCTGATCTGGGGCGATCTGGTTCATGCCCATGCGGTGCAGTTTGCCCGTCCGGATGTCGCCATCGAGTTCGATATCGACCCCAAACAGGCTGTCGCCACGCGCAAGGCGATCCTGCAGGCCATGGCGGAAAGCAAGTCCCTGGTGGCCGGCATGCACTTGCCTTTCCCTGGCATCGGTCATGTTCGGCTCGATAGCGAGGGCAGCTATAGCTGGGTGCCGGCGGAATATACGCCTGTGCAAAAGCCGGCTGGCTCGGGATACAAGGCAGATGGCAAGTAGCTTGCGAACAGGTGCTCGATTTGGGTTAACATTGAACCCAACATTCAGGATGCTCAACCAGCCGATTTTGTATCACATCACCAGTTTCAACGGGACCGCATGACAAAAAGCCAGAACTGGTCGTTGGACGACGACATCAAGGCGAGTCTTGCCGACATCGCCAACGAGCCATCGGAGAGTGATACCGAAGCCCCCGTACAAGGGGGCGACGGCTTGCAGCATGCAGGCTTGCCCATGCCTGGGCAGGCCAAACGCGGTTCCGAGCATCGCCAGGCGGTCCGTTACAGCGTCAATTGGAAAATCGCCCTGATTTTCGAGGACAAGGAAAACAAGCCCACTTACCATGGCCGTACCCAAGATCTGTCGCTGACCGGGACCGGGATGCTGACTGGCAACAACCTGTATTCCGAATCGCCGGTCATCATCCTGCTGGCGCCCCCTCCGCTGCATCTGGGCGAGCGGCAGAAGATCATCGAAATCAAGGCGCACCAGCAGTATGTGGTGTACTCCGGAGCGTCGCGCTGCTGGCGCCTGGGCTTCGCCTTCCTCGAGTTCAAGGATGACGGTTTTAACGTTCTCCGAGACCGCCTGCAGCACCACCAACCCGTCACTCGGACGCTGATCAAGTCAACTTACTGAAGAAGCTGCACGCAATTGCTCGATGCGCGTTGCGGGCGGGCCACCTGGGCGTGCCTCGATGAAGCCTAATGCACTTCGCGGGTTTCGAGAAAACGAATATCGGGAAAGCGTTCCTGGGTCAGCCGGAGGTTCACCGAGTTTGGCGCCAGATAGACGTAGTCACCCGCACCATCCAGGGCGATATTGCCGGTGTGTTTTTCGGTCAGTGATTTGAGCGCCTCTTCACTGCCCCTGAGCCAACGCGCAGTCGCCACCGGATAGGGTTCAAAAATGGCGTCGACGCCGTACTCGTGTTCCAGGCGGTGCGCCACCACATCGAACTGCAAGGTTCCGACGGCGCCGAGGATCATGTCATTGGAAACCAGCGGCCGAAATAATTGCGTTGCGCCTTCTTCGGCCAGTTGTTGCAGTCCCTTCTGTAATTGCTTGAGCTTGAGCGGATTGCGCAAGACGGCACGCTGAAAGAACTCCGGGGCAAATGAAGGGATGCCGGTGAAGCGCAGATCCTCGCCTTCGCTGAAGGTTTCACCGAGCCGCACGGTGCCGTGGTTGGGGATGCCGATGATGTCGCCGGCATAGGCCTCATCGGTGGTGTTGCGGTCGCGCGCCATGAAGGTAATCGCGTTATTTACCGCGATCGACTTGCCACCGGCTACCTGCTTGATCTTCATGCCGCGCTCGAAGCGTCCGGAACAGACGCGCAGGAAGGCGATGCGGTCGCGGTGCTTGGGGTCCATGTTGGCCTGGATCTTGAAGATGAAACCGGAAAACTTGTCCTCAAACGGATCGACTGTGCGCGTCTCGGCCGAACGCGACAAGGGCCCGGGCGACATGTCGACCACGGCATCGAGCAGGGACTGGACGCCGAAATTGTTGGCAGCCGAGCCGAAGAACACCGGCGACTGCTTGCCGGCCAGGTAGGCGGCCGAGTCGAAAGTATGCGAAGCGCCGCGCACCAGTTCGATGTCGACGCGCAACTCGTCGGCTTGCGCGCCGATCAGTTCGTCCAGGCGCGGGTTGTCGAGACCCTCGATGATTTCCGCGGTGCCTTTTTCGGCAAGTGGATTGAAGAATGCGATGCTGTCGTTGTAGAGGTGGTAGACGCCGCGGAAGCGCTCGCCCATGCCGATCGGCCAGGTAATAGGTGCGCACTGGATCGCGAGGATGTCCTCGATCTCGTCGAGCAGTTCGATCGGCGGGCGCCCGTCCCGGTCGAGCTTGTTGATGAAGCTGATGATGGGCGTGTCGCGCAGGCGGCAGACATTGATCAACTTGATGGTCTGTGCTTCAACACCTTTGACCGAGTCGAGCACCATCACGGCCGAGTCGACCGCGGTCAGGGTGCGATAGGTGTCTTCGGAAAAGTCCTCGTGGCCCGGTGTGTCGAGCAGATTGATCATGCAGTCTCGGTAGGGGAACTGCATTACCGAGGAGGTGATGGAAATGCCGCGCTGTTTTTCCAGCTCCATCCAGTCCGAGGTCGCATGGCGGCCATTTTTGCGGGCCCGCACCGCGCCTGCCATGAGGATGGCGCCGCCATACCAGAGCAGTTTTTCGGTCAGGGTGGTCTTGCCCGCGTCCGGATGGGAGATGATGGCGAAAGTGCGGCGACGCTTTATTTCCGAATCGATGCTCACGGCGGGATTGTGCGGTCAGACGCAGTTCAGGAAAGGGCGCGATTATACAAGCGCAGATAAATGTCCTGGCGGATAATTCTTGGTCAATTGCCACCGGATAGGCGACAATTCATGGTTTCCAAGTCTTGATTGCCCGAGTGTTTCCCATGAACGAACCAACCCCCAGCGTCCCTGCGGCGCCAGACGAAAACCATATCATTGCCGAACGCCGTGCCAAGCTTGCCGAATGGCGCGCCACCGGCAACGCGTTCCCGAACGATTTCCGCCGCGAGAACCTGGCGGCCCGGCTCGACGAGCTGTATGGCGAGAAATCGCGCGAGGAACTTGAAGCCACGCCGGTCCAGGTCAGGATCGCCGGCCGCATCATGCTCAAGCGCGTGATGGGCAAGGTCAGCTTCGCCACCCTGCAGGACTTGTCCGGGCGCATCCAGATTTTCATCAGCACCGACAAAACCGGGGCGGAAGCCCATGCCGAATTCAAGCGCTGGGATGTCGGCGACATCATCGGCGTGGTCGGTGTCATGTTCCGCACCAAGACCAATGAATTGACGGTGCAGGCGAATGAATTGCGCCTGCTCAGCAAATCGCTGCGGCCGCTCCCGGAGAAATTTCACGGGCTCACCGATGTCGAACAGAAATATCGCAACCGCTATGTCGACCTGATCACCAATGAACAGTCGCGCTTCACCTTCGTTGCGCGCAGCCGCATGATCCAGTCGATCCGCGATTACATGATCCATCACGGCTTCCTCGAGGTCGAGACACCGATGATGCATCCGATCCCCGGCGGAGCGGCGGCCAAGCCCTTCAAGACCCACCACAACGCACTCGACATGGAGCTGTTCTTGCGCATCGCGCCCGAGCTGTATCTGAAGCGGCTGGTGGTCGGCGGCTTCGAGAAGGTCTTTGAGGTCAATCGCAATTTCCGCAACGAGGGCATCTCGCCGCGCCACAACCCTGAATTCACCATGATGGAGTTTTACGAGGCCTATGCCGACTACCGCATGCTGATGGATTTCACCGAGGGACTGCTGCGGCATTCGGCGCGCGAAGCGCTGGGCACCGAAGTCTTTGAATATCAGGGACGCACGCTCGATCTCTCGAAACCCTTTGCGCGCCTGACCATCACCGAGGCGATCCGCAAATACCATCCCGGTTTCACCGACGCCCAGCTCAGTGATACCGCCTGGCTCAAGCAGAAGATCAGGGATTTCGGCGAGCCGATCAAGCCCGGCGGTCTCGGCTCACTGCAATTGCAGCTGTTTGAGGCCTGTGCCGAGGCGCAATTGTGGGAACCGACTTTCATCATCGACTACCCGGCCGAAGTCTCGCCCCTGGCACGGCGCAACGACGCCAACCCGGAGATCACCGAACGCTTCGAGCTGTTCATCGTCGGCCGTGAAATCGCCAATGGTTTCTCCGAACTGAATGATGCCGAAGATCAGGCGGCGCGCTTCCTGGAGCAGGCCAAGGCCAAGGAAGCCGGCGACGAAGAAGCGATGTTCTATGACGCGGATTTCATCCGTGCCCTCGAATACGGTTTGCCGCCGACTGGCGGCTGCGGCATCGGCATCGACCGGCTGGTGATGTTGCTGACCGACAGCGCCAACATCCGCGATGTGATTTTGTTCCCGCAAATGCGCCCCGAGTAGCGAAGCTGCCGATTACGCCCGCTCGACTTGCCTACACCGCCGATGGCACGCCTTACTCGGCCGAATATGGCGATATCTATCACTCTTCTGCCGGCGGCCTGGCGCAGGCACGCCACGTGTTTCTCGGTGGCAACGACCTGCCACAGCGCTGGCGAGGTCTGGAACGCTTCGTCGTCCTCGAGACCGGCTTCGGCCTCGGCCTGAATTTTCTTGCCACCTGGCAGGCCTGGCGCGAGGATCCGCAGCGCAGCGGCTGCTTGCATTTCATCTCCTTCGAGAAGCATCTCCTGAGCGGAGCCGATCTCGCCACCGCGCACAAGCGCTGGCCGGAGTTGGCAGAACTGGCCGGTTTGTTGCAGGAGAGATGGCCGGGCCAGGCGATCGCCGGAGAACATCGCATCGACTTCGACAACGGGCAGCTGACATTAACCCTGTACTGCGGCGATGCCGAAGACCATCTGTCGCAGTGCGCATCCGGCATCAACGCCGATGCCTTTTTCCTCGACGGGTTTTCCCCGGCCAAGAACCCGGCGCTGTGGACCCTGCGCTTGTTCAAATTATTGGCCGGATTGGCGGCGTCCGGTGCGACCCTGGCGACCTGGACGGTGGCTGGAGCGGTTCGGCAAGGGCTTGCGGCGGCCGGCTTCGCCGTGACCAGGGCGCCCGGTTTCGGGAACAAGCGCGAGATGCTGCGCGGCGTGTGGACCGGCGTCTGACATCGGCCGGACTTGTCACAATCATAGTCACCAGTAGAATCGGGATTCGGGTCTGCTCTGGCGAAGGAAGAACGCGATGGATATTCACTTGAAAGCGCTATCCATGTCCAAGTGCTTCAAAGGCTTTGGCATGGAAGATTTGAAACAGCTTCTGGCCATTACCACCAAAGCTTCCTGGAAAAAAGGCCAGGATATTTTCATCGAGGGCGATTCCGGTCGCGACATGTTCATCATCTGTGCCGGCAAAGTCAAAATCTGGCGCGAGAACGCGGGCCACGACCTGGCGCTGGCGAGTCTCTCGGTGGGGGAAAGCTTTGGCGAAATGGGCCTCGTCGACGATGGCAAGCGCAGTGCAGGCGCCATGGCGGTGGAAGACACCCTGGCGTTGCGAATATGCTACGAGCGCCTGATGGAAGCGCCGGATGCGGCTACCCATCTGTTTCGCAACATCGCCAAGGCACTCGCCGAAAGACTGAACAGCGCCAACGACATCATCGTGTTCCAGTCCCAGTCGGGCGGCAAGACCCCGCCCTTGAGCACCATCGGCAAACCGCGCCCGCGTTCCCCTGGCGAGTAATCAATCCCGGTTGGGGTTCGGCCGGGGAGCGCTCCAGGCCCACTTGCACTGGCTGATTTCGGCATCGGTCATGGTGGGCTTGATGGCGCAGGACAATTCCCGCTCGAGCGCCAGCCGCTTCATCTCGGCCTGCCGTGCTTCCTCTGCGGCGCGCCTGGCATTGGCTTCATCCTGGCGGCGTTTTTCCTCTGCCTGCTTGGTTGTCAAGTGGGCATTCCTGTCGGCTTCGGCAGCCTTGATGATCTGTTCGCTCTTTTTGGCGAGTTCTTCGGCGCGTGCCTTGCGCTCCTGTTCGCTGAGCTTTTCCAGGCGTTGTTGCTCGGCAGCAGCAGCGAGATCTGCGGCTGTTTTGCCTTGGCCTGAATCTTCCATCTCGGATTCCGACACGGCATTGGCGATTGCCCTTCCGGCGCCCGCACCGACGGCGGCAGCGGCGCCATAACGCAACGCCGCGCCCGCCCCCGAACCGCCAGATTCCGCCTTGCTTGCCACCGCAGCAGATGAGGCAGAAGACGATGAACGCGACCCCAGGCGCTTCGCCTCGGCGTCTTGTGCCGCAACCGCAATAAGCGTTGCCACAATGATCAGCAATTGCAGTGGACGTATGGTCTGCATTAGGTTTCTCCGGCCGGTGTCATGGGGGAATCCTAGCTCGAAATGCGCCTTCCCGCTACTTGGTTGGAATGGTGGCTGGAATCGGGTGGCTTCAAGTATCGGGCGCTGCGGTCGTTAATGTACCCACCACTCTGAATCCCTTAATCCAGCGTCGATTCCTTTAAGGAGGCCTTCGTGAAGATCGCCACCGCAAGCCTGTCTTTGTCTGCCCGCCACACCGCCACCGCCAGCCACGAGCTGCGGGAAACCCTGCGCGCCTGGAATGGCGCCCCGCGCAATGATGCAGTGAGCAATTCGCTTGCCCAGGCCATACCGCTGCCGAACATCTCGTCTGCCGCCTACAGTGCCCAGGCGCAACGCCAGTTCGAGACGCAAACGATCTTCGACGCGATGGACCAGACGGATAACGATCCGATTCTGCAGTTGATCAGGACCATGCTCGAATTGATCAGCGGGCAGATTTTCAAGGTGTTCTCTCCAAGCGACATGCAGGCAGTCCGGTCTTCGCCCGATTTGGCTGATCCACAATCCGCGTCACTTCCGAGTGGTGGCCAGAACCGCTCCCGTTCCGGTATCGAATACCAGCGTCACGAGGTGATTTCCGAGACGGAACGGACCGATTTCCAGGCAATCGGCAGCATTCGCACGGCGGATGGAATGGATATCCAGTTTCAGCTTGACCTGAGCATGCAGCGCAGTTTCCGCCAGGAAACCAATCTGAGCTGGTCCGCCGGTGCTGCCCGCCAGGTTGACCCGCTGGTGATCAATTTCGGCGGTACTTCGGCGCAATTGCAAAATCGGCGTTTCCTTTTCGATCTTGCCGGCAATGGGCAAAAGGAAAATATTCCCCTGCTGGCTGCGGGCAGCGGATTTCTTGCGCTGGACCTGAACGGCAACAGCCAGATCGACTCGGGCAAGGAATTGTTTGGCGCGGCCAGCGGCAATGGTTTTGCGGACCTGGCGCGGCATGACGACGATGGCAATGGCTGGATCGACGAGAACGATCCGGTTTTTGCCAAGCTTCAGGTATGGTCGCCGGACGGAGAAGGGGCGGGCAGCGTGTCCAGCCTGCAGCAGAAAAACGTTGGCGCACTGTTCCTGGGTAAGCAGGCGACCCCCTTTGAACTCAGGGACAGCAATAACCTGTCGCTTGGGACGGTGCGCGGAAGCGGCATTTATCTCGACCAACAGGGCGCCGCCGGGACTCTCCAGCAGATCGACCTGAGCGTATAAGACGCTTATCCCCCGGGTCCGCCCAAGGACTTTCCGGGGAAACCGCAGAATTTTTCTGTGGCTCTTGAAACCTGCGCGATTGGCCCCAGTTAGCGAAAGGTTTCCAAGAGAAAGAGATTCCCCATGCAGGAAAGCAACCCCAACCCCAACGTCCCGGGATCCGAAGCCGGCGCTGCCAATACACCGGCCAGTCCCGTTCAGGGCCAGGCTGAGACCATGCCCAGCCCGGAGGAAGTGTTGCGTGCCGCCGAACTCAAGGCGTCCGAGCATCATGATGCCTGGTTGCGCGCCAAGGCCGAAACGGAAAATGTGCGTCGGCGTGCCCAGGAAGATGTCGCGAAAGCCTACAAGTTTGCCAGCGAAAAGTTCGCCGGCGAGTTGTTGGCGGTGATCGACAGCCTCGAGGCGGCGCTGGCCAGCGACAATCAGACCGCCGAAAGCCTGCGCGCCGGGGTAGAGCTGACCCTGCGGCAACTCAACAGCGCTTTCGAGAAGGCCAATTTGCAGGTCGTTAATCCGCTCGGCGAAAAATTCGACCCACACAAGCACCAGGCGATCAGCCAGATAGAAGCGCCGGAAGGCAGCCCGATCGAACCCAACCATGTTCTCAACGTGCTGCAAAAAGGCTACTTGCTCAGCGAACGCGTCCTGAGACCCGCGATGGTCGTGGTTGCCAAGGCAAAAAACGCATAAAACGGGCTTTGAGCGCTTGAAGAGCCGGGGAGCAACCCCATATTCGTTTCAGCTTTGAATATTGCCCAGCCTGGGCGACAGATTAATTTAGGAAAAGGACATCAACATGGGCAAGATCATTGGCATCGACCTCGGCACCACCAATAGCTGCGTCGCCATCATGGAGGGCGGCAAGCCCAAGGTCATCGAAAACTCCGAAGGCGCGCGCACCACGCCGTCCATCGTCGCCTACGCCGATGACGGTGAAATCCTCTGCGGCGCATCAGCCAAGCGCCAGGCCGTGACCAATCCGAAAAACACCCTGTATGCCGTCAAGCGCCTGATCGGCCGCCGTTTCGAGGAAAAGGAAGTGCAGAAGGACATCGACCTGATGCCTTTCAAGATTGTGAAGGCTGACAACAACGACGCCTGGGTGGAGGTGCGCGGCAAGAAAATGGCGCCGCCGCAAGTTTCCGCCGAAGTGCTGCGCAAGATGAAGAAAACTGCTGAGGATTATCTTGGCGAGGAAGTCACCGAAGCCGTCATCACCGTGCCGGCGTATTTCAACGACAGCCAGCGCCAGGCGACCAAGGATGCCGGCCGCATCGCCGGGCTGGAAGTCAAGCGCATCATCAACGAACCGACTGCGGCGGCGATTTCTTTCGGCCTGGACAAGCAGGAAGGCGACCGCAAGATCGCGGTGTATGACCTGGGCGGCGGCACTTTCGATATTTCCATCATCGACATTGCCGAGATCGACGGCGAGCACCAGTTCGAAGTGTTGTCGACCAACGGTGACACCTTCCTTGGCGGTGAGGATTTCGACCAGCGCCTGATCGACCACATCGTGACCGAGTTCAAGAAGGAGCAGGGCGTCGATCTGAAGAACGACATCCTGGCGCTGCAACGCCTCAAGGATGCCGCCGAAAAGGCCAAGATCGAGCTGTCTTCTACGCAGCAAACTGAAATCAACCTGCCCTACATCACGGCGGACGCTTCGGGACCGAAGCACCTGACGCTGAAGATTACCCGTGCCAAGTTTGAATCGCTGGTGGATGAACTGATTGAGCGCACCATCGCCCCGTGTCGCATCGCCATCAAGGATGCCGGGGTCAAGGTCAGCGACATCGCCGACGTGATCCTGGTCGGTGGCATGACACGCATGCCCAAGGTTCAGGACAAGGTCAAGGAATTCTTCGGCAGGGAGCCGCGCAAGGACGTCAATCCGGATGAGGCCGTGGCGATCGGCGCATCGATTCAGGGCGGCGTGCTGCAGGGCGAAGTCAAGGACGTGCTGCTGCTCGATGTGACTCCGTTGTCCCTGGGTATCGAGACCCTGGGTGGCGTGATGACCAAGCTGATTCCCAAGAACACCACCATTCCGACCAAGCAGAGCCAGGTCTTTTCGACAGCCGACGACAATCAGTCGGCGGTGACCATTCATGTGCTGCAGGGCGAGCGCGAGATCTCCGCTGGCAACAAGAGCCTCGGCCAGTTCAACCTGACCGACATACCGCCTTCGCCGCGCGGCATGCCGCAGATCGAAGTGACCTTCGACATCGATGCCAACGGGATACTGCACGTTTCCGCCAAGGACAAGGCCACCGGCAAGGAAAACCGCATCACCATCAAGGCCAACTCCGGTTTGAGCGAGGCGGAAATCCAGGCCATGGTCAAGGATGCCGAAGTGCATGCGGAAGAAGACAAGCAGGCGCACGAATTGGTCGAAGCCCGTAACCACTGCGATGCCATGGTGCACTCGGTGAAGAAGGCCCTGGCCGAGCACGGCGACAAGATCGGTGCGGACGAGAAGGCCAAGATCGAGGAAGCCATCAAGGCCGCCGAGACTGCGATCAAGGACGGCAATGACAAGGCCGCAATCGAAGCCAGGACCGAAACCTTGATGACAGCATCGCAGAAGCTCGGCGAAGCGGTGTATGCCCAGCAAAAGGCCGCCGAAGGGGCGGCCGGTGAGGCCGATGCGGCGCCGGGTGGCGAAGCCAAGAAAGACGATAGCGATGTCGTTGATGCTGAATTTACGGAAGTGAAGGACAAGAAAGGATAAGCAGCACCTCAGCAGGCTGCTTCTGCCTGCTTTCTGAGGCGGGGTCTGACCTGGCCGAGTTGAAGTGGGTGCCATTTCGCCCTCTTGGCTCGGCCTTCGTACTACCTGGACAATTTGCGAATTATTATGGCTAAACGCGACTATTACGAAACTCTCGGCATCAACCGCGACGCGTCTGAGGACGAGATCAAGAAGGCCTACCGCAAGCTGGCCATGAAATTTCATCCGGATCGCAATCCGGACAATCCCAAGGCAGAGGAACAATTCAAGGAGGCCAAGGCGGCCTACGAGATTCTTTCCGATGTGAAAAAACGTGCAGCCTATGACCAGTTCGGCCATGCCGGAGTGGACCCGCAGGCCGGAGGCGCGGGTGGAGCGGGCATGGGCGGTTTCGGCGATGCCTTCTCCGACATTTTCGGCGACATTTTCGGTGGCGGCAGAGGCGGTGGCGGGCGATCGAATGTCTACCGTGGCGCAGACTTGCGCTACAACCTGGAAATTTCCCTGGAAGATGCAGCGCGCGGATCGGAGACACGCATCCGCATCCCGACCATGGAGGAATGCGAGCCCTGCAAAGGCAGCGGCGCCAAGAAAGGCACCGAACCGAAGACCTGTCCCACCTGCGGCGGTCATGGCCAGGTGCGCATGCAGCAGGGATTTTTCTCGATCCAGCAGACCTGCCCGAAATGCCACGGCACCGGCCGTTTCATCGCCGAACCCTGCACCACCTGCCACGGCGCAGGGCGCGTCAAGCAGCACAAGACCCTCTCGGTGAAAATTCCTTCAGGGATCGACGAAGGCGATCGGATACGCCTTTCCGGCGAAGGCGAACATGGCGTCAATGGTGGGCCGCCGGGCGACCTGTATGTGCAGATTCATCTCAAGCCGCATGCGGTGTTTCAACGCGACCACGACGACCTGCATTGCGAGATGCCGGTCAGTTTTGCAGCGGCGGCGCTGGGCGGCGAAATCGAAATCCCCACCCTGGACGGCGTGGCGCGTCTGAAGATCCCCGCCGAAACCCAGACCGGCAAGGTATTCCGCTTGCGCGGCAAAGGCATCAAGGGTGTGCGCAGCATCGGTCACGGCGACCTGCTGTGTCACGTGGTGGTGGAAACCCCGATTCGCCTCACCGATCGCCAAAAGGAATTGCTGCTCGAATTCGAGGCGATCAACGACCAGGATACCGGCAAGCACAATCCCCGAGCGAAGTCCTGGATGGACAAGGTCAAGGATTTCTTCAGCGGCTGAGTGAGTTTGCCGGGGCGAGCCCCGGCCACTTGCACGCCATAACTTATATGGCGGTGTAACCCGAATACCCTGGTTCACCCACCCCGATACCGATTGATCTCGTCGCGTGTCTCCAGTGCCACCTGCCGTGCAGCCGCAGCAAAGTTCCTGCCGCCTTCGGCTTGTGTCCCGGCATACAGGATCGCGCGCGAAGAGTTGATGACCAATCCCATGCCAATGGAATTGCGGCCAGCCTTGACGGTGGCTTCGATGTCGCCGCCCTGGGCGCCGATGCCGGGTACCAGCAGCGACATCTCGCCGACCAGTTCACGCACGCGGCGGATTTCGTTGGGATAGGTGGCACCAACGACCAGAGCACACTGTCCATTCTGGTTCCATTTGCCGGCGACCAGGCGGGCGACGCGTTCGTAGAGGAATTCCTTTTCGTTGTCCGTGCCGACTTCCAGAAACTGCAAGTCGTTGCCGCCCGGATTGGAGGTTCGGCACAGCAGGATCACGCCCTTGTCGCGATAGGCCAGGAACGGCTCGATCGAATCGCGCCCCAGGTAGGGATTGACCGTGACCGCATCGGCGCCATAGCGCTCAAAGGCTTCGATGGCGTAAAGTTCCGCGGTGCTGCCGATGTCTCCGCGCTTGGCGTCGAGGATCACCGGCAGCCCGGGGTGATGCGCATGGATGTGGGTGATCAGCGCTTCAAGCTGATCCTCGGCGCGGCGTGCAGCGAAGTAGGCAATCTGCGGCTTGAAGCTGCACACCAGGTCGGCAGTGGCATCGACAATGGCACGACAGAATTCAAAAATGCCGTCGCTGCGCCCTGCAAGATGAGCGGGGAAGCGTGCTGGGTCGGGGTCAAGCCCGACGCACAGCAGGGAATTAGCCTGGTGACTGGCTTGGTCGAGGCGTTCGCTGAAATTCATGTGCTCGGATTCGTTCAGTTGCGCCGCCAGGTCGTGCCTTGCGCCGAGTCTTCCAGGACGATGCCGGCGGCCAGCAGTTCGGCACGGATGCGATCGGCTTCGGCAAAGTTTTTGGCTTTCTTGGCGGCAGTGCGGGCTGCGATCTGCACTTCGATCTGTTCCGATGCCGGTGCGGCTTCATTTTGTGGCGTCGCCTGCAGATAGGCCTGCGGATCGCGCTGCAGCAGACCCAAAGTGGCAGCGAGTGCCTTGAGTGATGCCGCTGCGCTTGCCGAGCCACTGCGGTTGATTTCGTTGGCCAGCTCAAACAGCACTGCAACCGCTTCCGGCGTATTGAAATCATCGTCCATGGCAGCGCGGAAACGTCGTGCGTTGGGCTCGTCCCAGTCGATGGCCTCCGCCGTTGCATCGTTTCCCTTGAGCGAGGTGTAGAGCCGGTCGAGGGCGTTCTTGGCGTCGGCCAGGGTTGACTCGGTGTAGTTGAGCGGGCTGCGGTAGTGGGCGCGCAGGATGAAAAAGCGTACCACTTCGGCGTCATAAGTCTTGAGCACGTCGTCGATCTTGAAGAAATTGCCGAGCGACTTCGACATTTTCTCGTCGTTGAAGCGCAAGAAGCCATTGTGCATCCAGTAATTCACGAATTCGTGGCCATGCGCCCCTTCCGACTGGGCAATTTCGTTCTCATGGTGGGGGAACTGCAGGTCGTGGCCACCGCCGTGGATGTCGAAATGCTGGCCGAGATGATGTTCGCTCATCACCGAGCACTCGATGTGCCAGCCCGGCCGACCGGCGCCCCATGGGGAAGGCCATGACGGCTCGCCCGGCTTTGCGGCTTTCCAGAGGACGAAGTCGAGCGGATCGCGCTTGTGCGGATCGATCTCGATCCGCTCGCCAGCGCGCAGATCAGACAGGGATTTCCCCGAGAGCTTGCCGTATCCGACAAACTTCGCGACGGCATAATAAACGTCGCCGTTCGCCGCTGGATAGGCCAGACCGTTGACGATGAGTTTTTCGATCAGGGAAACCATGCCAGGCACATGCTCGGTGGCACGAGGCTCGAAGGTGGGCGGCAACATCAACAAACGCCCGGTATCCCGGTGCAGATGGGTGATCATGCGCTTGGTTAATTCACCGATAGACTCGTTGTTCTCGGCCGCCCGGGCGATGATCTTGTCATCGACATCGGTGATGTTTCGGACATAGGTGACATCATAGCCACTCGCCTGCAACCACCGATACACCATGTCGAACGACAGCAGCATTCTGGCGTGGCCGAGATGGCAGTCGTCATAGACGGTCATACCGCAGACATACATGCGTACCTTGCCGGGTTCGATCGGAATGAAGGCCTGCTTGTCGCGGGTCAGGGAGTTATAGATTTTCAGCATGGCTCGAAGGGGACGTATGGCGGGCATTTCAGGCCGTGCGCGCATGTCACGGCGGGCATGGCGGAGATTGTGAAGAGCGCCTGCTTCTTTGCTAGAATGGCGGGTCTTGACTCGCTTCCAACCAAACACATTATAACATGACCGAAAGCCGCTCCCTGATTCGGATTGCCCTCAGCGTTGTCACTGCATTTGCGTTGTGTGCGCTGACTCCGCAGGCATTTGCCGAAACGCTCCAGGACATCAGCAAGCTGCTGAAGCAGGGACAACACGCCCAGGCACTTGAAAAAACCGAGAAATACCTGGCTGGCAAACCCAAGGACGCGCAGGGACGTTTCCTCAAGGGGCTGATCCTGACGGAAATGAACCATACCGCCGATGCCATCTCGGTGTTTACCAAGCTCACCGAGGATTATCCGGAACTGCCCGAGCCCTACAATAATCTCGCGGTTATTTACGCCCAGCAGAAGCAATACGACAAGGCCAAGCAGGCGCTGGAGATGGCGATACGTACCCATCCCTCCTACGCGACCGCGCACGAAAATCTCGGCGATATTTACGCCCGCATGGCCAGCCAGGCCTACGACAAGGCCTTGCAAATCGATTCATCGAATGCCAGCGCACAAACCAAGCTGGCGATGATCCGCGACCTCATGTCCGCGTCATCGCGGCCCGTTGCCAATGCCACTAACGCTGCCAATGCCACCAATGCCGCCGTTGCCACCAAGCCCGTAGCAGCGGTACCGGCACAGCCCGAGGCGAAGCCAGTCGAAGCGAAACCCGAACCGCCGGCCAAACCGGCAGTGACAAGCCCTGCGCCGGTTGCACCAGCTGCGACAGCCGAAAGCAAAGCACCCGCAGGCAATGTCACCAGCGAAATCGGCAAGACCCTCGATGCCTGGGCGACGGCCTGGTCAAAGAAAAACGTCAAGGGTTATCTGAGCTATTACGCCCGGGATTTCCAAACACCGGGTGGGGAGGCCAGGGCAGCCTGGGAGAGCGAGCGCAGCAAGCGTCTTACCAAGCCGGGTAACATTCTGGTCTCTATCGAGGGTCTGCATGTGACTCCGGAGAGCGCCGATCGTGCCACGGTCAGGTTTCGCCAGCACTACCGTTCCGCTTCACTCAAGACCAGCAGTTCCAAGGTTTTGGTCATGGCCCGGCAGGATGGCAGGTGGCTGATTCAGCAGGAACGAGTCGGCAAGTGAGGCGTCAGTTACAACAATGCGCATGACCAAGCGCTTGCACCTTGCGGTCGCCCTGGCTGCCGGCTTGCTGGTCGGTGTTGCGGCTGCAGCTGTTGATTCCAACGCCGCACGCTACTCGGACAGCGGTCCTGAGCCGATTCTGGCGCGGGTTTTCGAGCAGATCGAGCAAAACCGCCTGGATATCGCCCTGAAGGAAGTCGAGGCACTGGTCAAGGCCTATCCCAATTTCCATCTCGCCAATCTCATCAAGGGCGATTTGCTGCTGGCACGCAGCCGCCCGATCCAGGCCTTCGGCAACATCGCCAATGCGCCCAAGGACAAGCTTGCCGACCTGCGCGAAGAGGCGATTGCCCGCCTCAAGGCCTACCGCGAAAAACCGCCGGCAGATTACGTGCCGCGCTACCTGTTGCAGATGCGCGCCGATCAGAACTTTGCCATTGTCGTGGATACGCAAAAGTCGCGGCTCTACCTCTACCAGAACGAGAAAGGTACGCCGCGCTTCGTCGCCGACTATTACATTTCCCACGGCAAGCTCGGTACCGACAAGGCGCGCGAGGGCGACAAGAAGACGCCGATTGGTGTCTACCATGTAACAGCCAGCCTGCCGCGCCAAAAGCTGGGCGATTTCTATGGCAGCGGTGCCTTCCCGATCAGTTATCCGAACGAGTGGGACAAGCGCAACGGGCGCAATGGGCACGGCATCTGGCTGCACGGTACGCCTTCCGACACTTTTTCACGCCCGCCCAAGGCCTCCGATGGTTGCGTGGTGCTGGCCAACCAGGACCTGGACGCAATTTCGAAGAATCTGCAGATCGGCCTGACACCGGTCATCATCAGCAACAGCATTGAATGGTTGTCGCTCGATGACTGGCAGGCTGAGCGCACAGCGCTCAACAAGCAGATAGAGCAGTGGCGCAGCGACTGGGAAGGCCTCAACGTAGATCGCTACCTCAGTCATTATTCAAAGAAGTTCTACAGTGACGGACAGAATTTCGAGCAATGGCGCGCGCGCAAGCAACAAGTGAGCAGCGGCAAGAGCTGGATCAAGCTGGCGACCAGCAACATCAGCATGCTGCGCAACCCGGGCAAGGAAGACATGGTCGTGGTGACCTTTGACCAGGACTATCGCAGCAACAATCTTTCCAATGTCATGAAAAAACGCCAGTACTGGCAAAAGGAAGACGGACAGTGGAAGATCATGTATGAGGGTACGGGCTAGCTCGCTGGCATTCCTCCCCCGGCTTTTCTCTTTTCCTAATCGGAGTGCTTCATGAAACATCTCGTTCTGCTGGCCATCGGCCTGTTGCTTAATCTGTCTGTCTTCGCTGCCAATCCAACGGTGGAAGTGAAGACCAGCCAGGGTACCCTGATCGTTGAAGTGTATGCCGACAAGGCGCCCAAGAGTGCTGCCAATTTTCTCCAGTACGTCAAGGATGGTTTCTACAACGGTACCGTGTTTCATCGCGTGATCGACGGCTTCATGATCCAGGGCGGCGGCTTCACGCCCGACATGCAGCAGAAGACCACCCGGGCGCCGATCGAGAACGAGGCCAAGAACGGCCTCAAGAACAATGTTGGCACCCTGGCCATGGCACGCACCGGTGATCCGCATTCGGCCACGGCTCAGTTCTTCATCAACCTGGTAGACAATGCACCGCTCGACTACCCCAGCCGGGACGGCTGGGGCTATGCCGTCTTCGGCAAAGTCACGCAAGGCCTCGATGTGGTCCAGAAAATTGCCAAGGTCAAGACCGGCAATGCGGGCATGCATCAGAATGTGCCGACCACCCCGATCGTGATCGAGTCGGTCAAGCTGCTCACTGAAAAATAGACTGTCACCCAATCCAAGGACTCTCAAATGATCAAGCTCCACACCAATCATGGCGTCATCGGCATTGAACTCGAGACCGAAAAGGCACCCGAATCGGCGAAGAATTTTCTGGCCTATGCCGAGGCCGGCCACTATGACAATACGATTTTTCACCGCGTGATCGATGGTTTCATGATCCAGGGCGGCGGCTTCGAGCCGGGCATGAAGCAGAAGCCCTGCAAGCCGCCGATCAAGAACGAGGCCGACAACGGCCTCAAGAACGAACGGTACACCCTCGCCATGGCGCGTACTTCCGATCCGCATTCGGCGACTGCCCAGTTCTTCATCAATGTTGC
>JBAYVV010000061.1:0-22037 GCA_041674465.1 Sterolibacterium sp. | reverse complement strand
TAATTTCCACTTGCCACCAACGATCTGGACCATGACAAAAGCGCGTTGATCGAAGCCAAGGTGATCGATAAAAGACATATTGAAAACGCCATGAGCACCGGGAAGCTCCTTGGTTGTTTCCAAAGCATCGCGCAACGCAGCTCGGAATTCCTTGGTCCCCGGACTAGCCTTCTTCAAGGCGATCGGAATGGCATTTGCCAGCAAAAGTCCTGCGTCCCAAGCATGCGCACCAAAAGTTGAGAAACTGCCTACACCGTGAGCGGCCTCATATTTCTGGACGTAAGCCATTGAGGACTTTTTCAGGGGATTGGAATCGGGTAACTGGCTTGCCACCAGAACAGGGCCTGCCGGCAACCAGGTACCTTCAACGTTCTTGCCTCCCACTCGCAGGAAATCAGGATTGGCAATACCATGGGTTTGATAAATCGTGCCCTTGTATCCTTTTTCCTTGAGCGCTACCTGAGGTAATGCCGCCGGAGTTCCCGAACCTGCGATCAGGATGGCATCCGGGTTGGCCGAAATGAGCTTGAGTACCTGGCCGGTAACCGAAGTATCGGCGCGGTTGTAGCGCTCATTGGCCACAATTTTTATTTTTCGTGCTTCGGCAATTTTTGAAAACTCGTTCCACCAGCCCTCACCATAAGCATCAGAAAAACCTATGAATGCAGCCGTTTTCACACCCGTCTTGCTCATATGCCCGGTAATCGCTACCGCCATTTGCGCATCGTTCTGGGGGGTCTTGAATACCCAGCGCCGCTTGGCGTCCATCGGCTCAATGATGCGTGACGAAGCAGCCATAGAAATCATGGGTGTTTCCCCTTCGGCAACCACATCTATCATGGCCAATGAATTGGGCGTGATGGTCGATCCGATAATGGCATCGACCTTGTCCTCGCTGATGAGTTTCTTGGTATTGGTAACTGCCTTGGTCGTATCGGACGCATCGTCAAGAATGATGTAGTTGATCTTCTGACCGGCGATTGTGGTCGGCATCAGGGCAAACGTATTCTTCTCCGGAATCCCCAGAGAAGCAGCCGGACCGGTCGCCGATACGCTGACTCCAACATTGATGTCGGCATACGCGTGGAATGCCATGGATGCGAAGCCAAGAGCTGCGGCAAGCAATCTGATTTTCATGATCTTTTCCTCCTATAGTTTTATCGAATACGGTGATGTTGCTAACTATCTGCAATGCAAATCAGACTGTTAGCTATAACATTAAAAAACTTTCATCTCCATTTCCGAATCATAGCTTAAAAAATGCTGATCCAGCCAAGGTATCGTAGCCGAATTTGACGATCAGCAACGTTGTTACGATCAGAAAAACCCGCCGCACGAAAAAGCTGCCATGCCGCACTGCAAGGTGTGAGCCCAGCAAAGCCCCGACGATATTGCATACTGCCATCATCATCGCCAGCACCCACAAAATATGCTCAGTCGTTCCAAAATAGACCAATGCTCCTGCGTTGCTCGCAACATTGACGATCTTGGCGGCACTGGAAGCACGGAGAAAACTCAGCCCAAAATAATGCACATACAGAAAAATCAGAAAACTTCCCGTGCCCGGACCAAAAAAGCCATCATAGAATCCGAGAAATGCGCCCAACAAGAATGACCAGCATATTTCTTTCACCCCGTACTTCCGGTTCGCATCGGTGCTGCCAAATTCCTTGCGTGCAAAGGAGTATGTCGCCACACTAATGAGCAGTAGCAGTACCAGTGGACGCATCATCTCCTTCGGCAGCAAAGCCGCCGACATAGCGCCGTACCAAGAGAAAATCAATGCGGCAAGCGCTGCTGGAAACGCCACAGGCCACGGCACCTGGATGCTGTTGACATAGCGTATGGCTGCACTGGTCGTTCCGAAAATGGCCGAGAATTTGTTAGTGCCCAAGATCGTCGCCGGCGCAACTTCGGGCAAGGTGACAAACAGTGCTGGAATAAGGATCAAACCTCCCCCACCCGCGACAGCATCGATCAACCCTGCAAGAAAGGCCGCCCCAGCCAGGAAGATCCAGTCCATGAGCAGTGTGTTATTTGCCTATGCAAAAACTTGAGAAGATCTCGCCGAGCAAGTCATCTGGCGTAAATTCACCAGTGATACTGTTGAGTTCCTCTTGCGCCAAACGAAGTTCTTCAGCGCACAATTCACTTCGCTGCAGTTCAACCAGCGCATGATCAATGTGATTTGCGGCCGCACGGAGTGCCTGCAGATGACGTCCCCGCGCCAGGATCACCTCCTCACCATGGCCTTGCCAGCCGGCAATGCGCAAAAATTCATCATGGAGCAGGTCAATCCCTTCCCCGGTCAAAGCGGAGATGAATACATGGACCAGACTGTCTTCACTGTAGCGATGCGCAGGTATTCCGGCAAGATCGCACTTGTTATGCACAACAATTTGCTGTCCGAAAAAATCCATGGTTAATGGCGCCGGGATAGCATGATCTTGTTGTTCCAGTTGGGTTCTGGCGTCTGCCATGCGCACTACGACATCCGCCTGCTCAATTTCTCGCAAGCTCCGTTCTATTCCTAACTTCTCTACCAAATCCACGGGTTCGCGCAAGCCAGCCGTATCGATGATATGCAGGGGTATACCCTCGACCTGGATTGTTTCTCGCAACATATCGCGGGTTGTTCCGGGAATGTCGGTAACAATGGCGCGCTCTTCTCCCGCCAGTCGATTGAGCAATGAAGATTTGCCTACATTGGGAGGTCCTGCCAGAACCACTCTTAAACCATCCCTCAACAGGCTTCCTTGAGTAGCCCGGGAAAGTATGGCACTCAAGTCATGGCGTAATCGATTCAGTCTATCGCTCTGTCTGCCCACTGCCACGGTTTCGACTTCATCGTCCGGGAAATCAATTGTTGCTTCAATCGCCAGGCGAATCCCGATCAAACTGTCTACAAGTTCTCGCACTGCTCGGGAAAAATCTCCAGACAGCGAACGAACTGCGGAGCGGGCTGCCTGTGCCGTGGAGGCATTGATCAGGTCGGCCAGTGCTTCTGCCTGGGTCAGATCAAGCTTGTCATTGAGATAGGCCCTGCGGGTAAATTCGCCTGGCTCTGCCAATCGTGCTCCAAGTTCCAGGCATCGCTGCAAAAGTATTTGCAGCAACACCGGGCTGCCGTGACACTGGAGTTCCAATACATCCTCGCCGGTAAATGAGCGAGGCGCAGGAAAATAGAGCAGGATGCCCTGATCGATCGGGTTTGAATCTGAATCACGGAAAGTGACCAGGGTCGCAAACCGCGCAGGCGGTATCTTTCCACAAAGACGCTGCGCCATAACCTGCAAGGACTTCCCGGAAACACGGACCACACCCACTCCACCGCGCCCTGACGCAGTGGCAACGGCGGCAATAGTCTCGCCAGGATAACTAAGCTTTATTGCCACCCTCGATCAGACGGGTAATCTGCCATTGCTGTGCTATCGACAAGACGTTATTGACCGTCCAGTAAAGCACCAGTCCAGCCGGCATGAAGAGGAACATACCTGTAAACACGATTGGCATATACAGCATGACTTTGGCCTGAATGGGATCAGGCGGGGTAGGATTGAGCTTGGTTTGCACCAGCATGGTCGCCCCCATCAGCAGCGGCAAGACATAATAGGGATCCTGCGACGACAGGTCTTGTATCCATCCCAGCCATGGTGCATACCGCATTTCCGCAGTGCCCAGCAATACCCAGTACAGTGCGATGAAAACCGGGATCTGAATCAGAATCGGCAGACAACCGCCCAGAGGGTTGATTTTCTCGCGCTTGTACAGTTCCATCATCTCCTGGTTGAGGCGCGCGCGATCATCGCCGTAGGTTTCCTTGAGCTTGGTCAGCTTGGGCGTCACCAGTTTCATTTTCGCCATGGACTTGTAACTGGCAGCTGAAAGCGGGAAGAAAATCAGTTTCAGCAGCACGGTTAGTGCAATGATCGCCCAACCCCAGTTGCCGACCAGCTTGTACAGCATCTCCAATACCCAGAACAAAGGTGCGGCAATGACTGTCAACCAGCCATAATCGACGACGAGATCCAGACCAGGTGCCAGTTTTGCCAGCTTATCCTGCTCTTGTGGCCCGGCGTAGAGTTGCACGGCTACTTTTCCGCTGTTGCCTGGAGGAATTGCAGTCAGCGGCAGGATTAAGCCTGCTGCGTAAAGATCCTCGCCCAACTTGCGCGTAAAGAACTCCCTTTCAACATTTCCCTGGGGCAGCCAGGCAGAAACGAAATAATGCTGCACCATCGCTATCCAGCCGTTATCGGCTTTCTGCGCATGCTTGGCCTTTCCTTTGGCTATCTCCTCAAAACTGACTTTCTGGTACTTGTCCTGTTCGGTAAAAACCGCCGGGCCCGTGAATGTACTTACGCCCATGGCCCCGCCACTACTCCCCTCGGGCGGCTTGCTGTCGCGCACGTTTTGAAAATAAACGTGGGCAGAGAGAGGTACCGTACCCTGATTGACGATTTCGTGACTTATCTCGATGAGATAACTGTCGCGATGAAAAACATAGGTCTTCGCCACCTTTGATCCGTTGCCGCTTGTAGTTTCAAGCCTTACTTCCAGTTTGTCCTGACCATCCTTCAGTTCCCTGGCACCCTGAACGAATTGATAAAGACTTTTATGGCTCGGCAGGTTGTCACCAATCAACCCGCTCTGGGCCTGGTAAAAATGCTTTTCACCATTGTCTAACAGAATGAATTTCTTGGTCTTGTCTTCAGTTGCCAGATGCTTCACCAGCTCAAGCCGGACCAGATCCCCACCCTGGCTGGAAATTTCCGCGTTGAAAATGTCTGTTTTAATGACTTCAGTGACCACTTTTGACTGGGCGGGAACCTGACCAGACTTTTCTGTAGGCAATCCAGTAGAAGCCGGGATGGCTGCAGGAGCGGGTGAGGGAACAGGATTCGCAGCTGGCGTCGAAACACCATGGGTTGAGCTTGCTGGCAGATTTGGCTGACCTTGCTTCTGCCACGCCTCCCAGAGCATGATCAAGGAAAAGGAAAAAACGAGCAGCAGGATCAGACGTTGGTTGTCCATCGACGGTCTTTCGAATCAGAAAGCTTGCTAAGGTTGGCGATTATAAGGTCTTCTTGTTCCACCAACACCTTATGGAACTGGATCAAAGCCACCTGGATGCAAAGGATGACAACGCCCAAGGCGGCGCAACGATAACCATGAACCTCTCAACGCACCATGGCGTTGTAATGCTTCCATGGCATATTCCGAACATGTCGGGTGGAAGCGGCAATTCTTCCCCAACAACGGGGCAAGAAAGTACCGATAAAATCGAATCAGGCCAATCAACAGCTTCTGCATGCGGGCAATTGGTTCAGCAATTGCTCTATTTCCTGGCGCAGAACACCACGAGCAATTTCATCCAGTCTGGCAAGCGTCGGTTTGGACAGACGCAGAACCAGATCGTAGGGCGGAAGCCTCGGACGGGCATTCCGGAAAGCCTCGCGCGCAAGCCGTTTCAAAAGATTTCTCTGAACCGCGCGGCGCGCCAGCCTTTTCGCGACCACTATGCCCAGTCGGGCACTGCTTGCCTCAACCGATTCGGTAACTGCCTCCTCACTTAAGAGGAAATGCAGGTCGAAATTCCGACCGCGCAAAACCTTTCGCGCTGCAAAAACTGAAGAAAACTCTTTCGCAGCGCGCAGCCTGTGCTCACCTGAAAAAGAGAAGCCCAAATTGCTGATATCTGTCAGGCTAAACCGCTATTACCGCCGTAGCAGAATCAAACCCCCAGGCGGCTACGACCTTTGGCTCGACGTGCGCGGATAACGGCACGGCCTCCGCTGGTACGCATGCGGACAAGGAAGCCATGGGTGCGCTTGCGGCGCACAACCGAGGGCTGATAAGTGCGTTTCATGGCAATCTTCCTAAAAAAAGAACCGCCGATTACAACTTTTTATATAAACATTGTCAAGCAGTTTTTTTGCTCAGCCCTGTGAGTAACTTTCTTTAAAACCGCTAGAATGCGCCAGTAGAACCAATGCGGGCATCGCTGGACAATTTCGCGAATTGTCATTTATTAAAATAATATCAATGCCTTACCTGTTGTAAATAAATGACAGGTTTCCGAACACCTATGAGTGAATTCTGGTCTGCTTGCCTAAATCAGTTTGAAAAAGAACTGCCAACGCAGCAATACAACACTTGGATAAAAACGCTGCGCCTCGAAAACGCGGAAGGGAAAGCCACGAAAAATGGTTTGGTTCCAACGCAACTGCGCTTGATTGCCCCCAATCGTTTTGTTTTGCAATGGGTACGTGAGCGCTATCTGGAACAAATTCAGTCGCTGAGCCGCCAATTCTTTCCTGAACCGGTCTATATCAGCCTGGCTTTGGGCGAAAATCCACTTGTTGTCAATTCTGCAGTTGTCGAAAAAAAGCAGGTTGAAGAAATTAATGTACCGAGCAACGCTGCCGCAATCAAACCTAGGCTAGATGAACAAACTTACGAGAAATCGCGCTTAAACCCTACTTTTACATTTGATACTCTTGTCACTGGTCGGGCCAATGATTTAGCGCGCGCAGCAGCACAGCAAGTAGCTCTCAATCCTGGTACTTCATACAACCCTCTTTTTATTTACGGTGGTGTTGGCCTGGGAAAGACTCACCTGATCCACGCCCTTGGTAACGAAGTCTGGAATCACAATCCGAATCTGATTATTCGTTATGTCCATGCCGAAGACTATTTTGCTGATGTGGTCCGCGCATATCAGCAAAAAGCTTTCGATGTCTTCAAGCGTTACTACCGTTCTCTTGATGTGCTTCTGATTGACGACATCCAGTTCTTCAACAACAAAAACCGAACCCAAGAGGAATTTTTTTACGCTTTCAATGCGCTGGTTGAAGCTAAGAAACAGATTGTCATCACTTCCGATACTTATCCAAAAGATGTTGTTGGTCTGGAAGAACGCCTGGTTTCACGTTTTGATTGGGGGTTAACGGTACAGATAGAACCTCCAGAGCCGGAAATGCGAGTCGCAATCCTGAAAAAAAAGGCGGAAACATCCCAGATCAAATTGGGTGACGATGTTGCGTTCTTGATCGCGAAAAACCTTCGTTCCAATGTGCGGGAACTGGAAGGTGCTCTCAACAAGGTTCTTGCCTATGCCAGATTTCACGGACGCGATGTCAATATCGACGTGGCCAAGGAGGCCTTGAAAGATATTTTTGGCGCCACAAACCGACAGCTAACCTTGGAACTCATCCAGAAAACCGTAGCGGATTACTACAAACTCAAGGTTGCTGAAATGTATTCAAAAAAACGCACACGAGCCATTGCCCGTCCGCGTCAGATGGCGATGTGGCTATCACGCGATTTGACCCATCACAGCTTACCGGAGATTGGAGAAGCCTTCGGTGGTCGTGACCACACGACAGTCCTGCATGCTTGCCGCACGATCAATGAGTTACGTACCAAGGATGCCATACTGGGAAACGATCTGCACGTTTTGATGCAAACCTTGAAAGGATGAGAAAGAAGGTGAGTAACTCGTGTAACTGACCTGTGTAAATTGTGGACAAGTGTCCAAATTTCACAGAATCAAAAAACAACTCACAATGAATCACATTTGAAAAGACGACTTCTCCATAGCGTTATACATCTGCAACAACTTGAATAAATTTAGATTTAATGCTTTTTCCACAGTTTTCCTGTCTGCATGTTCTAAGTTAGGAATTTAAATATGCTCTTATTCAAAGGCCCTAGAAATCAGATTCTGGAACCTCTTCAATCGGTTTGCGGGATTGTCGAGAAACGCCACACGCTTCCCATTCTTTCCAATGTGCTGATGGAAAAGGACGGCGAAAATTTAACTCTGCTTGCTACTGATATTGAAATTCAGATCAAGACAAAAGCCAGGACCGTTCCTGGAGAAAAAGTGGCGTTGACGGTCGCCGCAAGGAAACTGCAGGACATTCTGCGAGCATTGCCGGAAGATTCTGAAATCAGTCTGGCACTTGATGAAAAACGTCTGCAGATTAAAGCAGGACGTAGCCGGTTTAATTTGCAAACCTTGCCAGCTGAGGATTTTCCACGCATGGCTTTGAGTGAAGCAAATCAGACACGCCTGATGCTCACGCAGAAGCAGTTCAAGCGTTTGCTGGCACTGGTTCAATATGCCATGGCACTTCAGGATATCCGCTATTATTTAAACGGATTATTGCTTGTGGTCAAGGGTAATGAAATCTGTGTTGTTGCCACAGACGGCCATCGTCTGGCTTATGCCAGCGAGACCCTGAATGAGCAGCTGCCATCCATAGAAGTCATTCTGCCGCGCAAGACTGTTTTGGAACTTTCGCGCCAGCTTTCTGATAATGACGAATCTCTGGAGATTGCACTCACTCCGACGCAAGCCCTTTTTCGCTTCGGATCGATAGAGTTTGTCTCGAAGTTGATCGACGGTAAATTTCCAGATTATGAAAGAGTCATTCCTAAGGGACACGCCATTTTAATCAAGCTGTCGCGCCAGGGATTACTGCATTCACTGCAGCGCGCCAAAATACTTACGAATGAAAAGACGCCAGGTGTCCGCCTGGTTTTTTCTACGGGAAGTTTGAAGATCATTGGCAACAATACCGAGCGAGAAGAAGCCCAGGAAGAAATTGAAATAGATTTTACCGGCGACAGTATCGACATTGGTTTCAACGTGAATTATTTATTGGATGTTCTGAATAATGTGAGCAATGAGGAAATTGAATGTCATCTGGGTGATGCAAATAGCAGCGCATTATTTCAGTTGGCGAACAATCAAAAATTCAAATATGTCGTAATGCCCATGCGTATTTGAACTCGTTTTTATTCTGTCTCGACCGAAACCTCAGTGAGAATATTGGAGTAACTTAATGACGCAACCGGAAAACGGTCAGAACAACGGCCAGCAGGAAAACAGTTACGATTCCAGCAGCATCAGAATTCTCAAGGGTCTTGAAGCAGTCAGAAAGCGTCCGGGCATGTACATCGGCGACACTTCCGATGGTACTGGCTTGCATCATATGGTTTTTGAAGTCGTCGACAATGCGATTGATGAGGCTCTTGCGGGCTGGTGTGATGAGATCGTCATCACCATCCATACCGATAATTCCATTTCAGTCACCGACAACGGCCGCGGCATTCCCACTGACATCAAGGAGGACGACGAAGAAAAGCGTTCAGCCGCTGAAATCGTAATGACCGAGCTGCACGCCGGTGGCAAGTTTGATTCCAATTCCTACAAGGTTTCCGGGGGTCTGCACGGCGTCGGCGTTTCGGTTGTGAACGCACTTTCCGAGTGGCTGCGCCTCACGGTTCGCCGTGACGGTAAAAAGCATCACATGGAATTTCGGGGCGGCGTTCCGGTTGAACCGCTCAAGGTTGTGGGTGTGACGGAAAAGCGCGGTACGGAAGTTCATTTTCTTGCTGCACCCGAGACATTCGGAAACGTTGAATTTCATTACGACATCATTGCCAAGCGCTTGCGCGAGCTTTCCTTTCTCAATAATGGCGTCAAGATCAAGCTGATCGATCAACGCAACGCGAAAGAGGAGGACTTCGCTTTCGCAGGCGGCGTCAAAGGATTCGTCGAATATATCAACCGCTCAAAGACTGTGCTGCATGGCAACGTTTTCCATGCAGTGGGCAACAAGGATGGCATGACCATCGAAGTCGCGATGCAATGGAATGATTCCTATGCCGAGCAAGTTCTCTGTTTCACCAACAACATCCCCCAAAAAGATGGGGGAACCCACCTGACCGGCTTGCGTGCAGCCATGACACGGGTCATCAACAAATATATTGATGAACACGAACTGGCCAAGAAAGCCAAGGTGGAAACAACCGGTGACGACATGCGTGAAGGGCTGGCCTGCGTCTTGTCGGTAAAAGTGCCGGAACCAAAATTTTCCTCGCAGACCAAGGAAAAACTGGTGTCCTCGGAAGTCAGGCCCGTGGTCGAGGAGGTTGTCGCACAGAAACTTACCGAATTTCTGCTCGAAAAACCGGGTGATGCCAAAATTATCACGGGAAAAATTGTTGATGCTGCCAGGGCTCGGGAAGCCGCACGCAAAGCACGAGAACTGACACGGCGCAAAGGTGTGCTCGACAATATCGGCTTGCCGGGAAAGCTGGCCGACTGCCAGGAAAAGGATCCCGCACTCTGCGAGCTCTATATCGTCGAGGGTGACTCCGCCGGGGGATCCGCGAAGCAGGGCCGCGACCGCAAGTTTCAGGCCATCCTGCCGTTGCGTGGGAAAGTATTGAACGTCGAAAAAGCGCGCTTCGACAAATTGATTTCGAGCGAACAGATCGTAACTTTAGTGACCGCTCTCGGCACGAGCATCGGCGTCGAAGATTTCGACATCGCCAAGTTGCGTTACCACCGCATCATCATCATGACCGATGCGGACGTAGATGGCGCACACATCCGGACCTTGCTGCTGACGTTTTTCTATCGCCAGATGGGCGAACTGGTCGAGCGTGGTCATATCTACATTGCTCAGCCGCCGCTATACAAAATCAAGCATGGCAAGAGCGAACTCTACATCAAGGATGACCATGCGTTGAACCAGCATCTGTTGACTTTGGCGCTCGAAGGTGCTGCGCTGACACCCAGAATTGGAGCGGCGATACTGGAAGGAGAGGCACTGGGCGAATTGGCACGCGCTTATTTGCTGGCTGAGGCGATCATCAAGCGCGTCGGTGACTTCATTGACGGCGAAGTGTTGCACGCACTACTTTCCAACGCCATCGAACTGGATATTTCCAGCGCAGAAAATGCGCACGCCAGTGCAGCTCGTTTGGTTCCTTTGTTGCCAAAGGAAATAAGCATCGTCGCCAAGTTTGAAGACAAGACCGAACGCTGGCAGCTCTCCATCGAGCGCATGCGTCACGGCAACCTGCGCGCCGGTTATATCGACGAGGAATTCCTGCATTCCGGTGACTACCAACAGATACGGCGCACTTCAGCACTGATTGCCGGCCTGATCGATCAGAACAGCAACGATGCAGTCATCCGGCGCGGCGACAAGGCACAATCAGTATCAAGCTTTGCTGCTGCCATCCGCTGGCTGCTGAGTGAAGTCGACCGCGGTCTAAGTAAACAGCGCTACAAGGGGTTGGGCGAAATGAATCCGGAGCAGTTGTGGGAGACCACCATGGATCCCAAGGTACGCCGTCTGCTCCGCGTTCAGATAGACGATGCGATCACTGCCGATGAAATTTTTACGACGCTGATGGGTGACGATGTCGAGCCACGGCGTTTCTTCATTGAAAGTCATGCACTGCAGGCCAGGAATATTGACGTCTAGTAGTGCCCGAATTTGATTCTGGGGTAATAGTCATTCGCCCAGATAAGCCTTGCGAACGCGAGGATCGGCCAGCAGGGCGGCGGAACTGTCCGCCAGGGTAATGCAGCCGCTTTCCATGACATAACCTCGGCTGGCGGTTTGCAACGCCAGTTTGGCATTCTGCTCGACCAGCATGATGGTGACGCCGCTCGCGGCGACGGTACGAATCGTCTCAAATACCTTGTTCACCATCAGTGGCGCAAGCCCCATCGAAGGCTCGTCCAGGAGCAGCAATTGCGGCCTGGCCATTAGGGCACGGCCCAGGGCCAGCATCTGCTGTTCCCCTCCAGAGAGCGTCCCCGCCAGTTGTCTTTGTCGCTACTTGAGTTGCGGGAGCAGTTCATAAACATGATCCAGATCGGCAGCAATCTCCTGACGATCATCCCGAATGTAGGCGCCCATGGCCAGATTTTCCGCCACGGATAGTCGCGCGAAAACGCCGCGCCCTTCAGGCACCAGTGCCAGGCCGCGACGGATCAGATGATGCGGCGGAAGTGCGACGATTTCTTCCCCGCGCAATTTGATGCTGCCTTGCGTACCTTCATTGATCACCCTGGCCAGTGCTTTCAGCATGCTGGTCTTGCCGGCGCCGTTGGCGCCGATAAATGCCACTGTTTCGCCTTGTTCGATGGCAAAACTGACATCTTTCACTGCCGCAATCCCGCCATAGGAAACCTTTAGATTCAGGACGGCCAACAGGGGCACGGTATCCGGCCTTGAACCAGTACCCGCAGTTGATTCTGGGGTACTAGGCGCCAAGGTAAGCCTCGATCACTTTGGAATCGCGCTGGACATTTTCCGGTACATCCTCGGCGATCTTCTCACCGTAATCGAGCACAGCAACGCGATCGCACAGACCCATTACCAGTTTGACGTCGTGCTCGATCAGCATCACAGTGAGGCCGTCAGAACGCAGACCCTCGATCAGGACGCGCAGCGCGGCAGTCTCCGTGGCGTTCATGCCGGCTGCCGGTTCGTCCAGTGCCAGAAGCTTGGGGTCGGTGGCCAGGGCGCGTGCGATTTCGAGGCGTCGCTGGTCGCCATAGGACAGGTTACGCGCCAGATCGTTGGCGCGGTCGGCGATG
Organism: Sterolibacterium sp.; assembly: GCA_041674465.1. Classification (GTDB taxonomy): domain Bacteria; phylum Pseudomonadota; class Gammaproteobacteria; order Burkholderiales; family Rhodocyclaceae; genus JACRAR01. The sequence continues at coordinate 9,622 of JBAYVV010000061.1, read as the reverse complement.
CCGACGTAATGGAGGAGTTCGACGGCGCGCTGCTGGATGGCGTTTTCCTCGGCGCGCGTTGCGGCACTCCGCAGCACTGCACCGATGACACCGGCATGAGTGCGCAGGTGGCGGCCGACCATGACATTTTCCAGCGCCGTCATGTTGGCGAAGAGACGAATATTCTGAAAGGTGCGGGCAATCCCCGCCTGCGCAACCGTGTGTGGTGCATTGATGTTGAGTGATGCACCGGCGAAGCTGAAAGTACCGCTGCTGGCCGGGCAAAGCCCGGTCAGGACGTTGAAAAAAGTGGTCTTGCCGGCGCCATTCGGTCCGATCAGACCGTAGATCTCGCCCTGGCGGATCGTCAATGACACCTCATGCAGTGCCCTGACGCCGCCAAAGCGCTTGCTGATTGAGCGGGCTTCGAGCAGGTGGCTCATTGGGTTGCCGCCTGCCTGTCAAACTCGCGCTGACGGGCGTGCAGGGGCCACAACCCGGCCGGCCGGAAGCGCATCATCAGCACCAGTGCGAGCCCGAACAGCAGCAGGCGGATGACTTCGGGATCGATGACGATGCGGTTGAACAAGTTCATTTGCAGTGGCACTACCGTGTACCGCAGCAATTCCGGGACGAAAGAGAGCAAAACCGCACCGGCGACAACGCCCCAGATGTTGCCCATGCCGCCCAGTACCACCATCGACAGGATCATCACGGATTCGGTCAGGACAAAGCTTTCTGGACTGATGAAGCCCTGAATGGCGGAGAACATGCCGCCTGCCACACCGCCGAAGGAGGCGCCCATGGCGAAGGCCAGCAGCTTGATCCGTGTCGTATTGATGCCGATTGCCCGTGCTGCCATTTCATCTTCGCGGATGGCCTCCCAGGCACGCCCGATGCGGGAATTCTGCAGGCGCAGGTTGACCATGATGACCAGCAGCAGAAGCAGTAGCAACAGGTAGTAATACTTCATCGGTCCGCTCATGACCAGCCCGAAGAATTGATCGTTCTGCCCGAAACTGATGCTTCCCAGCCGCACCGGATCAATCAGGGTGATGCCGCGCGGCCCGTTGGTGATGTTGATCGGCTGCGACAGATTGTTCATGAAGATCCGCACGATTTCCCCGAACCCCAGCGTGACGATGGCCAGATAATCCCCGCGCAGCTTGAGGGTCGGCGTGCCAAGCAGGACGCCGAATAACGCTGCCAGCCCGGCGCCGATCGGCAGGATGATCCAGAACGGCAGATGCAGACCGAAGTGCGGGCTGGCCAGGAGTGCATAGACATACGCACCGACCGCGTAGAAGGCGACATAGCCGAGATCGAGCAGGCCTGCGAAACCGACCACGATGTTGAGGCCGAGCGACAGGAAGACAAACAGGATGGCCAGATTGGTAATGCGCACCCAGGCAGTGCCTGCGGCCGACAGCGCGAACGGCAGGATGAGCAAGGACAAGATCAGTACTGTCAGGCCGGCGCGATATTTATTGGTTTGCATCAAGCTCGGGTTCGCAGGCAGTTCAGGCGCGATCGGCGACGCGTTCGCCAAGCAGCCCCGAAGGTCGGAAGACGAGCACCAGGATCAGGACGACAAAGGCAAACACGTCCTGATAGTTGCTGCCGAACAACACCAGGTTACCGCCGTCGGCACAGCGTTCCTGGAAAAGGAAGTGCAGTGCGTTGTAGCCGCACAGGTCGGTCAACTCGCCGATGTAGCCGGCGCCGAGGGCCTCCACCAGCCCGAGCAAAATTCCGCCAACCATTGCCCCGGGAATATTGCCGATGCCGCCCAGCACCGCTGCCGAGAATGCTTTCAAACCCAGTGTGGCACCCATGGTGTAATGTGCCAGGCCATAGTAGATGCCGACCATCAATCCGGCGACCGCAGCGAGTCCTGCGCCAATGATGAAAGTCATGGCAATGACGCGATCCACATCGACACCCATCAGGCGGGCGATTTCCGGATTTTCGGCGGTGGCGCGCATGGCTGTGCCCAGCCGAGAGCCATAGACGATCCAGGCCAGGCCGGCCATCATGACGAAACACAGGCCGATGATGATGATCTGCAGGGAACTGACGCTGGCGCCAGCCACTTCGTAAATGGTGACCGGCAGGACCTGTGGAAACGACAGGATGTTGCGGCTCCAGATCATCAGCGCGATCTGCTGCAGTACGATCGACATGCCGATCGCAGTGATCAGTGGCGCCAGCCGCGGGGCCTTGCGCAACGGGCGATAAGCGGCGCGTTCCAGCAGATAGCCCAAGGCCATGCAAAATGGAATTGCAACGGCGACACCCAGCAGGATCACAGCGGCAGGCGGCAGCCCGCTGCCAGCGGCGGCGGAAATCACCGAAAGCGTGATCATCGCGCCGAACATCACGACTTCACCATGGGCAAAGTTGATCAGCTGGATGATGCCATACACCATCGTATAGCCCAGTGCGACGATGGCATACAGGCTACCGAGAGTCAGCCCGTTGATGATCTGCTGCAGGAATATGTCCATGGATGTCCTGCACTGATGATAACGGCGCCCGCAGGCGCCGTTATCAGGTTTAAGGCTGCAACAACCCGTCTATTTCTTGACTTCGGCGGCCGGCGTTGCGGCCGGTGCAGGCGCCGCAACGGGTGCTGCCGGAGTTGCAGCAGCAGGTGCAGCAGAGGGAACTGGTGGGATTGCTGCCGGAACAGCTGCAGCTGCCTCTGCCGCAGCCTTGATGAAGTCCTCAAACTTCACCGTTTTGCCGCTCTTGACGATCGCCAATGGCGTGATCTTGCCCCCCGTCATGGTGAAGATGGTTATCTCTGCATCCTTGCGATCGCCTTTTGCGTCAAACTCGATTTTGCCGCTGGCGCCTTCGTAGCTGATCTTGAACAGTTCCGGCAAATACTTGGCTGGTTCGCTGGAACCGGCTTTTTTCATTGCCTCGATGAGGATGTTCACGCCGTCAAAAGTGAAGGGCGCATAGAGTATCGGATCGATCTTGAATTGGGCCTTGTAGCCATCGCGGAACTTCTTGCTGGTTGCTTCGACCGGAACCCCGGCCTGGGAGCAGAGCAGGCCGTCTGCCGCTGCGCCGGCCAGTTCAGCCATCTTGTCGGTGCAGGCGCCGTCACCAAAGGAGAAAGGTCCCTTGATGCCCAGTTCGCGTGCCTGCTTGAGCAACGGGCCACCGGTGGCATCCATGCCGCCATAGAAGACCACATCCGGTTTCTTGCCTTTGAGCTTGGTCAGCACCGCCTTCCAGTCTGCGGTTTTGTCAGTGCCCTTCTCGCGCGGCAACACCTTGACGCCGGCGGCCTTGAGGGCGCTTTCAACTTCGTTGGCCAGGCCTTCGCCATAGGCTGTGGCATCGTCGATCACTGCTGCTGTCTTTGGCTTGACCTCAGCCAGGAGGTAGTTGGCAACGGCGGGTCCCTGCTGATCGTCACGACCGACCACGCGGAAAGTGACTTTGAAACCCTGTTCGGTCAACTTGGGGTTGGTGGAGGATCCCGAAATCATCGGAATGCCGGCTTGTTCGTAGAGTGCCGAAGCCGGGATGGAAACGCCGGAATTGAGGTGGCCGACAATACCCACTATCTTGGCATCAACCAGTTTCTGAGCAACCGTGGTACCAACTTTCGGATCGCCCTGATCATCTTCGGCGAGCAATTCGAATTTGACTTTCTTGCCGCCGATTTCTATTCCCTTGGCGTTGGCTTCATCGATGGCCAAGCGTGCACCATTTTCATTGTCCTTGCCCAGGTGGGCGATGCCGCCGGTCAGCGGCCCGACGTGGCCGATCTTGATGACCTCAATGGGCGGAGGAGCCGGAACGGTGGCAGGTGGTGGTGGTGGCGGGGGTTCCTTGCCGCAGGCCAACAGAACCAAAGCAGCAACAATGGACAAGGGCAGGGCTTTGACGGGCACGTTCATTGAAGTCTCCGCGAATTGAAGGATTTGGGCCTGCCGATTGTTGCGTCAGGACCAGCCGTTGTCAACTATACCCAGTACAGCCGGCCCGAGGCCGGAAGGATGCGATTCGAGAGGGCAAAAAAAGTCAGCCCGCAGGCTGACTTTCGATTGGAAATTCTTGAACAGCCGGGATTACTTGGCACCGGCCAGAATCCATTTCACCAGCGTCTTGATATCCTCGTCCTTGACCGCCGCATTGGGCGCCATGGGTACCGGACCCCAGACGCCAGAGCCGCCCTTTTTGACCTTCTCAATCAGCTTCGCTTCGGCTGTCTTGTCGCCGGCATACTTCTTGGCGACGTCCTGGTAAGCCGGACCGACAACTTTCTTGTCAACCGCGTGGCATGCCATGCAGTTGCTCTTTTTGGCCAGTGCGAGTTCGGGACTGTCAGCGGCCATCGACGGTGAAGCAGCCAGAACTAAAGCTGCAGCCAGTGCAGAAACCATTATGGACTTCATGTTTACCTCATCAGGTTGGTTGAAAATGTTTAATGCATACTACCTTAAAAACGGGATACCAGTCCCCCACCAGCAACTTCGGGGGACCAGTGCCCGCATTTGCAGTTGGGGTACCAGTGCCCGTATCTGTAGTTGGGGTGCTAGCACCCTAGAAACAACTTCGGGCACTAGCTTCCAGTAGCCTGTTCCAGCAGAACCCGCTGCAAACTGGGCCAGTCGGCGATCGGGGCAAGGCAAGTAACGCCTGAACATACCCAGGCGTTGACCTGATCGCTGGCGGGCTTGTTCAGACTTTCCGGCAAACCGGCAAGCCCACTCGGCAAACCCAGCACCAATAGATCCGGCTGTGCCAGTGCGGTTAATTGGTTTTGCCAGTCGGCGATCTCTGCGACTGGCCCGCGCAGGATGACCAATCGTAGAGGCGTCAGCCACGCTTCGAGTACCGACAACAGTGTCGTGAATCCGCCCGGCTGGCGCATAAATTGTGGCTGGTACAGGCGCAGCGTGCGTTCCGCAGCTTCGGCATAGCGCAAATCGCCGGTCAGCAACGACAAGCGCTGCAAGGCGCGCGCTGCCATGCCGTTGCCGGCAGGCGTGGCATTGTCGTGGCCGGGCTTGGGACGATGAATCAGGATTTCATGGTCATGCCGCGTGAAAAAGAATCCGCCCTGGGCTTTGTCTTCGAAGTGATCGAGCAGGGTATCCGCCAGTGTGCGGGCAAATTCCATGTCCTTGCCGCGATATTCGGCTTGCATGAGTTCGAGCAAGGCCGCGAGCAGAAAGGCGTGATCGTCCAGATAGGCATCCAGGTGGGCACGCCCATCCTTGCTGGTCGCCAGCAGGCGGCCGTCACGCCAGAGTTCCCTGCGGATCGCTTCCAGCGCGCTGCGCGCCGAAGCCAGCCAGTCGCTGCGGCCGAAAATGCGGGCAGCTCGGGCAAGCCCCTCGATCATCAATGCATTCCAGCTCGTCAGAATCTTGTCGTCGCGACCGGGACGTATGCGTAGCTCGCGCGCCGCGAACAGCTTGGCGCGAGCGGACGCCAGCACGCCTGACTGGTCTGCCGGCAAAGAACCGGTGATCCGAAGATGCCAATGCTTGCCCTCGAAGTTGGGCGAGCCGTTCAGTCCCCAGCGGCGCGCCGCGATTGCGTACTCCTCATCCGACAGCAGAGCCCGCACTTCTTCGCGGTCCCAGACGTAAAACTTGCCTTCCTCATCCTCCGAATCGGCATCGAGCGATGAGTAATAACCTCCCGCCGGTGATTGCATTTCACGCATCAACCAGTCTGCCGTTTGCTCGGTCACGTCCTTGAACAAGTCTTCCTTGCTCAGCGCCCAGGCATCGGCATAGACGGACATCAGCTGGCCGTTGTCATAGAGCATTTTCTCGAAATGCGGGATGCTCCAGAGGGCATCGACGCTGTAGCGGCAGAAGCCGCCGCCCAGCTGATCGTAGATGCCGCCTTCGGCCATGCGGCGCAGCGTGGTCAGGGCCATTTCCCGTGCTGCGGGGTCGTTGGTGCGGCGCAGGAGAAAAGCCAGGTCGGTCGGATGGGGGAATTTCGGCGCCCCGCCAAAGCCGCCGAAACGCGCATCGAAAGACTCTGCAAGCTGGTCACGTAATTGCGACAAGGGCCGGTCATTGAAATCGGCGGCCAGTTCCGCTTGCTGCCGGCGGCTTGGCAGCGTGCTGTCCAGCGCTTGCAGCAGCGAAGCGCCTTGGTTTTGTATATCTTCGTGCCGTTCGCGATAGGTTTGCGCCACGCGTTGCAGCATGTCGGCAAAGCCGGGCAGGCCATAGCGCGGGGACTTGGGGAAATAGGTGCCGCCATAAAAGGGAACACCCCCCGGTGTCAAAAACATCGTCAGCGGCCAGCCACCGGTGCGCTGGGTCAACATGTGATGCGCAGTCTGGTAAATCTGATCGAGGTCTGGGCGCTCCTCGCGATCGACCTTGATGTTCACGAACAATTCATTCATGAGGGTAGCCACTGCCGGATCTTCAAACGACTCGTGCGCCATGACATGGCACCAGTGGCAGGCCGAGTAGCCTATCGACAGCAGGATCGGTTTGTTCTCGTATTTTGCCAGCGCCAGCGCTTCGGCATTCCACGCCCGCCAGTCGACCGGATTGTCGGCATGCTGCTGCAGATAGGGAGAGGTTTCGTCGGCTAAACGGTTGGGCATGCACGGCTCAGCATTGCAGAAGAACCGACATTTTGCCACAAACCTGATTTAATCAGTCAACTATACGGCTGTTCGAGCTTTAGCGTCTGGGCAGAAAGTGTTCCAAACGTTGGCGCGAGCGCCGGCCCGTGCCCTCGCTCCGGCTCCCCGTACCGAAATCACACATATTGCCGAATCGAGACCACGCACCAGCGCCGGAATCGACGGGGGTTGGATTATCGAACATCAAATTTAAATTTCTATCGGAGTTGCGTCAGGTCGCGCACCGCTCCGGTATCGGCGCTGGTGGTCATGGCCGCGTAGGCTTGCAGCGCGGCGGAAACCAGCCGTTCGCGCTTTGCCGGACGCCAGGCTGCAACGCCCTTGGCTTCCATCACCGCACGCCGATTTGCCAATTCAGCGTCGCTGATCGCCAGGTGTATGCGCCGATTGGGAATGTCGATCTCGATCTTGTCGCCGTTCTCGACCAGCCCAATCGCCCCGCCTGCTGCAGCTTCAGGTGAAGCATGGCCAATCGACAGCCCCGAGGTGCCGCCCGAAAAGCGGCCGTCGGTGAGCAGGGCGCAGTCCTTGCCAAGTCCCTTCGATTTGAGATAAGAGGTGGGGTAAAGCATCTCCTGCATGCCGGGGCCGCCCTTCGGTCCTTCGTAGCGAATGACTACCACGTCACCGGCCTTGACCTCGTCGCCGAGGATGCTGGCCACCGCATCGTCCTGGCTTTCATAGACGCGTGCCGTGCCGGTGAACTTCCAGATGCTCTCATCCACGCCAGCCGTTTTGACGATGCAGCCTTTCTCGGCAATGTTGCCGAACAGCACCGCCAGACCGCCTTCGAGGGTGTAGGCATGTTCCAGGTCGCGGATGCAACCGCCCTTGCGGTCAAGGTCAAGCGTGGCATAGCGCCTGTTTTGTGAGAACGCCGTCTGCGTCGGCACGCCGCCGGGCGCGGCGCGGTAGAACTCATGCACGGCCGGGTTCGTGTTGCGCTTCACGTCGCAGCAGTCGAGCGCCTCGCCCATGGATGGATACAACACGGTCGGGCAATCGCGGTGGATCAGCTTTGCCCGATCCAGTTCGCCGAGGATGGCCATGATGCCACCGGCGCGATGCACATCCTCCATGTGATATTCCTGGGTGGATGGCGCAACCTTGGCGAGGCAGGGCACTTTGCGCGACATGCGGTCAATGTCGGTCATGGTGAAATCAACGCCGGCTTCCTGTGCCGCGGCGAGCAGGTGCAGCACGGTATTGGTCGAGCCGCCCATGGCAATATCCAGGGCAATGGCGTTCTCGAAAGCCTTGAAGGAGGCGACGCTGCGCGGCAGGACGGACTCATCATCCTGCGCGTAGTAACGGCGGCACAGCTCGACGATCTGCCGGCCAGCCTTGAGGAACAGCATCTTGCGGTCGGCATGGGTCGCCAGCAGTGAGCCGTTGCCGGGCAGGCTGAGTCCCAGTGCTTCAGTCAGGCAGTTCATCGAGTTGGCGGTGAACATGCCGGAACAGGAACCGCAGGTCGGGCAGGCGGAACGCTCGAAGTTCGCGACATCGCGGTCGCTGACCGAAGCGTCGCCGGCCTTGATCATGGCGTCGATCAGGTCGACCTTGATGGCCTTGCCGCCCCACTGCACCTTGCCGGCTTCCATCGGTCCGCCGGAAACGAACACCGCCGGAATGTTCAGGCGCAGCGCCGCCATCAGCATGCCGGGAGTGATTTTGTCGCAATTCGAAATGCACACCAGCGCATCGGCGCAATGGGCGTTCGCCATGTATTCGACGCTGTCGGCGATGAGTTCGCGCGAAGGCAGCGAATACAGCATGCCGCCGTGGCCCATGGCGATGCCGTCGTCGATGGCGATGGTATTGAATTCCTTGGCCACGCCGCCGGCCGCTTCGATCTCGCGCGCCACCAGCTGGCCCATGTCCTTCAGATGCACGTGTCCCGGTACGAACTGGGTGAAGGAATTCACCACGGCGATGATGGGCTTGCCGAAGTCACCATCCTTCATGCCGGTGGCGCGCCACAGCGCGCGGGCGCCGGCCATGTTGCGGCCGTGGGTGGAGGTACGGGAACGGTATGCGGTCATGGCAGTCTCCTGAAGCGACGGTAGCAGGGCTAAGCTAGAATGGCGATTCTAGCGGAATCGTCACACACCCATGTTGCTACACCCCCAGTTCGACCCTGTCGCCATAGCTATTGGCCCGCTCTCAGTGCGCTGGTATGGCTTGATGTACCTGATCGGCTTCGTGCTGTTCGTTGTACTGGGCAGGCTGCGAGCGCGACAATTTCCCGAACGCGGCTTCACTGAGCAGAACCTCGACGACCTGTTGTTCTATGGCGTGTTCGGCGTGATTCTCGGCGGTCGTCTGGGACAGGTGTTGTTCTACGAGCCGGGGTACTACCTCCTGCACCCGCTGGAAATTCTCGCCGTGTGGAACGGCGGCATGAGCTTCCATGGCGGTTTTCTCGGCGTGCTGGTGGCGATGGCTTTGTATGGCCGCAAGACCGGCAAGACCTTTTTCGAAGTCACCGATTTCATTGCACCGCTGGTGCCAACCGGGCTGGCTGCAGGACGCATTGGTAATTTCATCAACGGCGAACTCTGGGGAAGAGTGATTGGCAACCCCGCCGATCCAACGCTGCCCTGGGCGATGGTTTTCCCACAGGTCGATGCGCAACCACGCCATCCTTCGCAGCTTTACCAGGCAGGTCTGGAAGGCTTGTGCCTGTTTCTATTGCTCTGGTGGTATTCGGCCAAGCCAAGGCCGCGCGCTGCAGTGTCGGGAGTTTTTCTGATCGGCTACGGCGTGGCCCGTTTTATCGCGGAATATTTTCGCGAACCGGATACCGGCATCTTCGGCTTCAGTTATACCGTCAGCATGGGCCAGTGGCTGAGCCTGCCGATGATCGTCTTCGGCATCTGGTTACTTATGAGGGGAAGGAAACAATGAATCAGCGACCATTCAGGATACTCGGCATCCAGCACATCGCCATCGGCGGGCCGTCCAAGCAGCGCCTGAAGAAACTCTGGGTCG
>JBAYVV010000060.1:0-22077 GCA_041674465.1 Sterolibacterium sp. | reverse complement strand
CGAATGAACGTCGATTTGCCGGCGTTGGGCAAACCCAGCAGGCCGACATCGGCCAGCACCTTGAGCTCGAGCCGCAACTCGTGCCGCTCCCCTTCCCCACCCTGGGTCGTCTGGCGCGGTGCGCGGTTGGTGCTGGATTTGAAATGCAGATTGCCCAGACCACCGTCGCCACCTTTGGCAAGCAAGGCCTTCTTGCCGTCGCTATCCAGGTCGGCGATAACCTCACCGGAATCCAGATCGGCAAACACGGTACCCACCGGCACCCGCAGCAGCATGTCTTCGCCGCCCTTGCCGTAGCAGTCGGCGCCGCGGCCGTTTTCGCCGGATTGCGCGCGGAACACGCGGGTGTAACGAAAGTCGATGAGGGTGTTGAGGTTGCCGTCGGCAACCGCCCAGATGCTGCCGCCGCGACCGCCGTCGCCGCCGTCCGGGCCGCCGCGCGGAATGTATTTTTCGCGGCGGAACGAGGCCGAGCCGTCGCCGCCGTTACCGGCGATCACCTCGATTTTCGCTTCGTCGAAAAATTTCATTGCCAGGCCCCACCCATAAACACAAAAGCCCTATCGCAATGATAGGGCCTTGCGCGGAAAAAAATTGCTACGAAACTTAGGCGGCAGGAATGATACTGACCATCTTGCGCTTGTCCGGACCCTTGAAGGTGAACTTCACGGCGCCGGTGATCTTGGCGAACAAGGTGTGATCCTTGCCGATGCCGACGTTGTCGCCGGGATGAAACACCGTGCCGCGCTGCCGCACGATGATGCTGCCGGCAGGTACCGCCTCGCCGCCATAGCGCTTGACGCCGAGGCGCTTGGATTGAGAGTCGCGGCCGTTACGGGAACTGCCGCCTGCTTTTTTGTGTGCCATGGTTCAGACTCCTTTGTGCAAACCCGCCGAGTTCAGGCGGCGATGCCGCTGATCTCGATTTCGGTGTAGTTCTGGCGATGTCCCTGGTGCTTCTGGTAATGCTTGCGGCGGCGCATCTTGAAGATCGTGATCTTCGGCCCGCGGCCATGGGCGATCACTTTGGCGGTGACTGTGGCGCCAGCAATGACCGGCGTACCGATCTTGACTGTTTCGCCTTCACCGACCATGAGCACCTGGTCGAGGGTGATTTCAGCGCCCACATCTGCCGGTATCTGTTCTACTTTGATTTTTTCGCCGGCTGCAACTCGGTATTGCTTGCCACCGGTTTTTATGACCGCATACATGATGGACCCCACTCGTAATAACAACGCAAAGAACCGCGCATTGTACAGGGTTAGCCTACTCAGGTCAAAAACATTTCATCTCGCTTGACGCCACCCGGGGCGCCGCCTAACATCGCGCCTTTCGTCCCACCCCGCCCGCCCTGTCCCCTTGCCTGCCACTTCACTGCTCACCGCCCTCAACGCCCTGATCGAACCCGACATGCGGGCCGTCGACAAGGTAGTCCGGGCACGCCTGCATTCCGACGTGGTGCTAGTCAGGCAGGTGGCGGAATACATCATCTCGTCCGGCGGCAAGCGCCTGCGCCCCGCGCTGGTGCTGCTGACCGCTGGCGCGCTGGGCTATCGCGGCACCCATCACCATGAGCTCGCCGCGGTGATCGAATTCATCCACACCGCCACCCTGCTCCACGACGACGTCGTCGATGAATCCGAGTTGCGGCGCGGCAATCAAACTGCCAATGCGCTGTTCGGCAACGCCGCCAGTGTCCTGGTCGGCGATTTCCTGTATTCGCGCGCCTTCCAGATGATGCTGACGGTTGACGACATGCGCGTGATGCGCATCCTGGCCGATGCCACCAATGTCATCGCCGAAGGCGAGGTGTTGCAGCTCATGAACTGCCACAACGCCGACATCAAGGTTGAGCAGTATCTGCAGGTGATCCACTTCAAGACCGCCAAGCTGTTCGAGGCCGCCGCCCGACTCGGCGCCCTGCTCGGCGGCGCCAGCCAGCAGGTCGAGGACGACCTGGCGCGCTACGGCATGCACCTGGGCACCGCCTTCCAGCTGATCGACGACGTGCTGGATTATTCCGGCGAAGAAGCCGCCACTGGCAAGCACCTGGGCGACGACCTCGCCGAGGGCAAGCCGACCTTGCCGCTGATCCATGTCATGCAACGCGGCAACCCAGTACAGGCCGGCTGTGTCCGGCATGCCATCGAACAAGGCGGGCGCGACGATTTCCTCGCTGTGCTCGCAGCCATCCAGTCGACCGATGCGCTGGCCGTGACGCGCAGACAGGCCGAAGCGGAAATCGACATGGCCGTCACTGCTTTGCGCTCCCTGCCGGCTTCGACTTACCAGGAATCTCTGCTACAATTAGCACGTTTTGCTATCGCGCGCGACCACTGATTTTGCTCATGGACAAGCGTGGTTGCAGACCGATTTCAGCCAGCAGGGCAGCCTCTCTGCGAATCTGCTAATCGCCTCGGGGTGTAGCTCAGCCTGGTAGAGTACTGCGTTCGGGACGCAGGAGTCGGAGGTTCGAATCCTCTCACCCCGACCAATCACTTCAAGAATCTCCCGGGTTCTTGGTTCTGTCGTCGTCAGGCTTGGGCGGCGGCTGGTCTGGAATGGTCGGTCACGCCCCCATGATAAAATTTCCTTTTGCCGCCACGGGCACTAGTGCCCGATTTTGCCCCTAGGGTACAAGCGCATGATTTCCGGCTTTCTCAAGAAAATTTTCGGCAGCCGCAACGATCGGCTGATCCGTCAGTACGCACAAACCGTCAAGAAGATCAACGCTTTCGAACCTGCCATGCAGGCTCTGAGCGACGAGCAATTGCGCGGCAAGACCGACGAGTTCAGGCAGCGCGTCGCCAGCGGCGAGGCGCTCGACGCGCTGCTGCCGGAAGCCTTCGCGGTCGTGCGCGAAGCCAGCCAGCGTGCGCTTGGCATGCGCCATTTCGATGTGCAGATGATCGGCGGCATGGTCCTGCATGCCGGCAAGATCGCTGAAATGCGCACCGGCGAGGGCAAGACACTGGTCGCCACCCTGCCCGTCTATCTCAACGCGCTGGCCGGCAAGGGCATGCACGTGATCACGGTGAACGACTACCTGGCGAACCGCGATGCGGAGTGGATGGGACGGATATACCGCTTCCTCGGCCTCAGCGTCGGGGTCAACCTGTCGCAGATGGCGCATGACGAAAAGCAGGTTGCCTATGCTGCCGACATCACCTACGGCACCAACAACGAATTCGGCTTCGACTACCTGCGCGACAACATGGTGTACACGGCGCAGGAGCGGGTCCAGCGCGGGCTCCACTACGCCATCGTGGACGAGGTCGACTCGATCCTCATCGACGAGGCGCGTACCCCGCTGATCATCTCCGGCCAGGCCGAAGACCACACCGAGCTCTACATCAAGATGAACGCCGTGCCGCCGTTGCTGACGCGCGGCGAAGCCGGCAACAAGGAGGATGTGGCGGATACCGGCGACTACACGGTCGACCTCAAATCACACCAGGTCCTGCTCACCGAAGCCGGCCACGAGCATGCCGAAGAAATCCTGGCGCGCCTGGGCATGCTGCCGGAAGGCAGCAGCCTCTACGAACCCGGCAACATCCTGCTGATCCATCACCTGTATGCTGCGCTGCGCGCCCACAACCTGTTCCTGCGCGACCAGCAATACGTTGTGCAGGACGGCGAAGTCATCATCGTCGACGAATTCACCGGCCGGCTGATGTCCGGGCGGCGCTGGTCAGACGGTCTGCACCAGGCGGTCGAAGCCAAAGAAGGCGTGGCGATCCAGAACGAGAACCAGACGCTGGCCTCGATCACTTTCCAGAACTACTTCCGCATGTACGGCAAGCTCGCCGGCATGACCGGCACGGCCGACACCGAAGCCTACGAGTTCCACCAGATCTACGCCCTCGAAACCGTGGTCGTGCCGACCCACCGGCCGATGGTCCGCGACGATCGCATGGACCAGATCTACCGCACTGCCGGTGAGAAATACACGGCGATCATCAACGACATCAAGGATTGCCAGCAGCGCGGCCAGCCGGTGCTGGTCGGCACCACCTCGATCGAGAATTCGGAACTGCTCTCCGAAATGCTCAAGAAGGAAAAGCTTGCGCACCAGGTACTCAACGCCAAGCAGCACGCCAAGGAAGCCGAGATCGTGGTGCAGGCGGGGCAGCCGGGAATGATCACCATCGCCACCAACATGGCTGGTCGCGGTACCGACATCGTGCTGGGCGGCAACCCGGAACGCCCGATTGCTGCCGTAAAGGACGACCCTGACCTCGGTGCCGAGGAGAAGGAGCAGCGCATCGCCACCATGCGCGGTGAATGGAACAAATTGCATGAAACGGTCCTGGCGGCCGGTGGCCTGCACATCATTGGCTCCGAACGCCACGAATCGCGCCGCATCGACAACCAGTTGCGCGGTCGCGCCGGACGCCAGGGCGACCCCGGTTCGTCGCGTTTTTACCTGGCGCTCGACGACCAGTTGCTGAAAATCTTCGCCGGCGAACGTCTCAACGCGATCATGGTACGACTCAAGATGCCCGAGGGCGAAGCCATCGAGCATCCGCTGGTGACGCGCTCGCTCGAATCGGCGCAGCGCAAGGTGGAACAGCGCAACTTCGACATCCGCAAGCAACTGCTCGAATACGACGATGTCGCCAACGACCAGCGCAAGGTGATCTACCAGCAGCGCAACGAATTGCTGGAAACCGAAGACATTACCGAGACCATCACCGCGATGCGCCAGGGCGTGCTGCACGACAGCTTCCGCCTCTATGTGCCGGCCGAGAGCGTCGAGGAGCAGTGGGAAATCCCTGCGCTCGAAATGGCGCTCGCCAGCGACTGGCAACTCAAGCTGCCGGTCGACGAATGGCTCAAGACCGAACCCGACCTTGGCGACGACGATCTGCTCAGGCGCATCATCGATGCTGCCGACGCGGCTTACGCGGAGAAGATCGAACGTGTCGATGCCGATGCCTGGCACGGCTTCGAGCGCAACGTCATGCTGCAAAGCCTGGACACCCACTGGCGCGAGCACCTGGCCGCGCTCGACCACCTGCGCCAGGGCATCCACCTGCGCGGTTACGCACAAAAGAACCCCAAGCAGGAATACAAGCGCGAAGCCTTTGAACTCTTCGAAGGCCTGCTGCAAACCGTGCGCACCGAAGTCACGAAACTTCTGCTGACGGTCGAGATCCGCACCGAGGAACAAATCGTCGAAGCCGAAGCGCCGCCGCAACTGGAGAACGTCCAGTACCACCACGCCGACTACGACGAGGTGATCGGCGTGAAAGAAGAAAAGCCGGCGCAGCCCATGGTGCGCCACAACGAAAAGATCGGCCGCAACGATGCCTGCCCCTGCGGATCAGGGAAAAAATATAAACACTGTCATGGCAAATTGAGCTGAGGCAGAGGGCTGCCGTGACGACGAACCCGCTCGCCGCCGCCGTCCTCGACACGGCACGCGCCATCAATGCCAGCGGCATCAACCGCGGCACTGCCGGCAACGTCAGCGCACGCGGCGCGGCGCAAACCGCCGGCTTCCTGATCACCCCCAGCGGCATGCCCTACGAAGAGGTCGAGGCGGCCGACATCGTTGCCATGGCCATGGACGGTTCTTGGCAAGGCGAGCGCAAGCCCTCTTCCGAGTGGCGCTTCCACCGCGACATCTATGCCGCCAAAGCGGAAGTTGGCGCCGTCATCCACACCCATTCGCCCTTCGCCACGGCGCTGGCCTGCATGGGCTGCGACATCCCGGCCTTCCACTACATGATCGCGCGCTTCGGCGGCAAGGACGTGCGCTGCGCCGACTACGCCACCTTCGGCACCCAGAAACTATCGGATGCTGCGCTGGCCGCACTGCAGGATCGCAGCGCCTGCCTGCTGGCGCAGCATGGCATGGTCGTTTGCGGCAAGGACCTGCGCCAGGGACTGGCGCTGGCGATCGAACTGGAAACACTCTGCGAACAGTACTGGCGCGTGCTGCAAATCGGCGCGCCGAGGTTGTTGCCGGATGAGGAGATGGTGCGGGTGCTGGGGAAATTTGCCGGGTACGGGCAAGACAAGTAGCCAAGCTTCCAGCCTCAACTGCAGGAATGCACCCGCCTGCTCAATATTTCTCGCGGATGAAAATAAACGGACTCCTGGCTGCGCCGAAGGTGATGCGGGCGATAGGATCCTTGTCGTAGCTGAGGCCATCGCAGGTATTGCCGCGCAGCCATGAAAGGTTGGCAGCGGTAGACGTCGTGCTGGTGCAATTGTCAGCAGCGGTGGCGCCCAGGTTGATCGCCAGATCGACACTGCCTTTCGCAGAGGGGAAAGGCTTGGTCACGGTAATCGATGAAGTTCCACCGCTCAGCGCGGTCGCTGTAGTCGGCAGATGGTTGCCGGACATATTGGTGGCGGGATTCAGAGCACCCTTGTAGCTGCTGAGGTTCAGGGCAGTGTAGGGGATGCTGGTGCAACCGTCGGAAGTGTTGATCTGCCAGCTGGTGCCATCCCAGTACAAGGCCTTCACCGTCACCGGCATGTTGTTCGCCTCCGATCCGGAAGTGCTGTCGAGTTTGAGCATGCCGAAACGCATGCGCAGCGGGCTTCCCGAAAACTTCTTATAGGTAAGGGCGCTGCCGCCGGCAACCGCGGGATTCAAATCGGCGCCGCTGACCTTGGGCGAAGTGGTGACGTCGCTGTCATTCACCGTCAAGCCGATATCGAGTGTATCGAAAACGCCCCAGGTCGCATCGGAGGTGGTCGTCACGGGTCGCGAAAAACTGGCGTTGGTGCTGCTAAGAGAATAGACACCGAGGGTCCAGGTGCCGCTGGCGAAAGCAAGGCGGGAGGAAAGATCGGTTCCGTTATCAGCGTTCTCTGCACCGAAGCTGACCGTGCCCGGTGCATAGGCCCCAGCATAATTTTGCGTCACCACACCGCTGGCGTTTTGGGCCTGCGCCACGCTGGCCGAGGACAAAGTGAAATTCTGCCCCATGTAGGTAAACGTACCGGAAGGACAGGCATTGTTGATGGTGCCGACCACGGTGAAATGATCCGGTACGAATCGGCCGAAGTTCTGGGCGGGAACCGCCGAGCCGAACTGGCAGGAAAACTTGCCATTGGCATCGGGAGTTCCGGCCGGGGTACCATTGTTGAAACCCGATGTGCATTCCGCCTTTTTGCTATCCACCTCGGCGAAGGTGGCGTCATAAACGGCATTCAGACCCAGTGCGATGTTCCCGACTTCCGAATACTTGAATCCGCTGCCGATCGACACACCGGCCGTGGCGTGCGGGAAAGCCACATTCGTGGTCGTGCCGGCGTGTGCCTGGACGCTGGTCACCAGGCTGGAATTGAGCTGGGGAGCTTCCAGGTAGGTGCTGGTTGTCGCGGAGGATGCGTTAACCGCGGTCGCAGTTAATGTAAAAGTGTCGGTACCCGCACGAAAGAATGGGCTGCCGGAACTGCCTGCGTTCGAGGCGCTGCTAGTTACCTCGAAGTTCGTGGGGCGAATTGCGAAGTTGTCGGAGGAACAGGAATAGTTGGGGCCGGCCGTCGCAATGCGGACTCTGACATTGGGTGAGGCATTGGCATAAGTGAAGCTGAATGTCTTGCGCTGGCCGGCTGTAAAGATTGGAACTCCGCCACTCAACGCCGGTGCTAGGGTGACAGGCGAAAGCACGGCGGCGGGCGTGTTGCAGTTGCCCGTGCTCACATCCACGAGGTCAATCGCGGTGACTGTCTGAGCCGCCTGGGAAAGTACATCAAGGTTGAAAGCATAGCCCGCCAGCTTGGTGAAAATCGGCGTATTCGCATTGGCACCCACTTCGATGGCGTCAAAGGTGCAGGAGTTGAAAGTCAGGCTGCAGGTTTCAGTTGCCCCACTGAAACATTGGGTCGCATTGGCTGTCGTCGGCGAGGTTGCCGTGCCCCCCAGTGTTACGGATCCTGTGCCGGTCAACGTCACGGTCGTCGAACCCCCTGAGAAGGTCACCGGGTCACTCGACCAGGTGCCGACATTGTCCAGATTAACCGTGACCGGGTCCATGTAGAGCGCGGTGCAGTTGACATCGGCGCAGGCCTTTACTGTCACTGTCGCCGGGGCGGAGGTGCAGGCGTTGCCACCATGCTCGATCTTGATGTGGTGCAGACTCGGCGTCGGCATGCCCTGTACCGTACAGATGCTGAGGTTGTCAATTTCGTGAGTATTGGTCGAGGCGCCCGTCGACCCGGTGAAGGACAGATTCCAACTGGCCGGCACATCGTTCTGGCTATAGCCCGGATCCTTGACGTCGAGCGCCGTGCAGCCGCTGGTCACGCCCGGCGGGCAGCCGATCAGGGTGACATAGGCCGTCCCGCCTCCTGTGGTATCCCGCTCAACCGAGGTCCAGGCATGCGTACCATCCGTATGGTCGACAATGATGCGATAGCGGTGTGGCGGGTTGGCGCTGCCGTTGCCGTCGATTTGTGATAACTGGCCGGTGCCGGTGCCAGCGAGGAAGCGGTAACCTGACATGCCGGTGCCCGATCCGCGAATCGCCACCGAGTTGTCTACTTTTGCCCCCACGCCGCCATTGCGGCCTTCGAGGTTGGTCGAAAAATTGCCCCATTCATCAATTGCGATTCCCAACCAGCCACCGGTGAAGCCCGGACAACCTCCCGGGGTGGCGCAATCGGAGCCGGGATTGCTTTTCTGCGCATAGCCCAGCGATCCCCCGAAAGCACCTGCCGCGGACGCCACTGAAGCGTCGGAAAGAATCACGGCAATGCCATCTGCCCCGGGGCCGGGGTAGGCGAAGTGCTGAAATTCCACCGTCACACGGTTTCCTGACGCGGGAATCAGCCGGTTCAAGGTGGCCCAGGTGGCAACGGAGGCGCTGGCATTGGTCAGTCTGAGGCGATTAGTGGCAATAACAGGGTTACCGAAAGTTCCTGTCTTGAAACCCACCGACCAATCACTTCCGGGTGCTCCGTTAGCGCGATCAAAAGAATCGGAGAAGCAATTGTTGCTTGAATGCGTGCCTACGACAAAATCGGTTTGCACCGTGATGCCCCCGGTTATCGCAGAGACCCCTGTCGCGGTGGAATTGGCGAAGGCAGGGGTCAGCTCCGTCCAGGTGCTGGCATACTTGCCGACGACAAAATTGGCAGTGGTGGCGCCGACATCCACATCGCCCGCAACGAAATTGAAAGTGGCGCCGTAGCTGCTGGAGGTGATCGCATCGCCGGTGGCCCAGAGCGACCAGTAGCGGCTGACATCCAGTGTCGAGTTGATCGTCGAAGCGCTGATCTGGGGATGTTCGCCGGCCGTAGTACTGCCGGTCAGTGTGCCGCCGGTGGAAACCATGGTCAGGCCGATCGGTGCGTAAGTGGTGCCGCTGCCGATCGGGTAGGTACAGGTGACCGTGCCCGTGCTGAACGTCAGCCTGACTCTGCCCGAAACAAAACCGTTGGTGCGTACCCAACTGGTGCCGTTGGTCACGCTGACATCGGTGCAGGCGGTCGACAGAATCAGAATGTTCGATCCTGTGGAAATGTATCCATTGGTCAATGTCAGCAGCGTCTTTACCGTGGAACTGGCATTGAGCGCGATTCCCAGAGAGTTGTTCAGGGTCAGGTTGGGGAAGATGGTCGAAGTTCCCGTGCTGTTGATGTTCTGCAAGGTGGTGCCCTTGAAGGTCCAGGTGCCGCTGTCGGTGTTTCCTGGATTGAAATTGGCGGCACGGTTGTTAGTGAAATCGCCGTAAAGGTCGACGTTTCTGCTCCCGGCGGAAAATGTGTCGCTACCCACGGGGGTGTCAGCGGCACCATTGAGCTTGAAACTGCCGCGCACATCGAGTGTCGTACCTGTACCGGTCAGCGTCTTGGCGCCGGTACCTGCCAGAACCACACTGGGATACCGCACATTGTCCACGGGCAGGGCTTGCGCCACTCCGGCAAAACGGAAGGTCACCGTACTGTTGGTCCCCGTCATGTTGAGGTTGCCGACATTCACTATCGGCGTTGCCGAAGCAAGACTCAGCGTAAAGCTGTCGGCTGCGCCAAAGGTCAGATCCTTGGTCCCCAGATCGACTTGATACAAGGTCCAGGTACTGGTCGCACTGCCGGTCCATTGCGAATTGGCGGTGAGCGTAACGCTACCACCCGTGCCCATGGTCAGCGTACCGTTATTGGTGAGGTTGCCGCCCAGGCTGAGGATCCTGTTTGCTGCGTTGGTCAGGCTGCCGCCGGTATTGACCGTGAGCGAACCGAGGGCCGGCGTGTCGATGTTGAGTGCGACTGCATGGGGACTGTTGATGGTCACCGTATCCTGCAGCAGGGGAATGCCGCCGCGGCAGGTGGTCCATGTGGCGGGTGCATTCCATAAGCCGCTGGCCAGGCTGGAGCAGGTGGCGATGCTGCGCTCGCCGACCACGAAGCCGCCAAAACCCGCGCTGCCGGCAATGAACGACACACCCGTCGCCGTCGCGTTCGCAGTCACCGGGGTCGGCAGGGTCCAGGCAGCACCGGTGTATTTGCCGACCACGAAATTGGTGGGCGTGGCACCGCCGATCAGATCGCCCGCTGCGAAATTGAAGGTGACGCCGTAACTCGTTACGTTGCCAGTGTTCAAAGTGTCGCCACCCGCACCCAGCGTCCAGTAGCGGTTGGCATCCTTGGTTGAATCGATGCCGGAAGTCGCGATCTGCGGATGCTGGCCCGCCGTCGTGCTTCCCGTCAGCGTGCCCGCCGAGGTCGATACCATGGCGACGCCGATCGGCGCATAGGTGGTGCCGCTGCCAACGGGGAAAGTACAGGTATTGGTTCCGGTAGGGAAGGACAGGCGCAGGTTGCCAATGACAAAACCGCTGCTGCTGCGGGTGATGCTGCCGTTGCCGCCACTCAGACTGCAGTTACCGGTCATGATCAGCGTGTTGGCGCCTGTGGTCAGTTTGTTGGCGCCGAGCGCCAGGGTGCCATTGGCGGTCGTATCGGCACCGAGGGTCCCGGCGCCGCCGCTGAGTGTCAGATGATGATAGGTGGTGCCCTTGATGGTTTGTCCCGAACCGGTGTAATTCACCGTGTTGCCGCTGGCGGTGGCGGTGAGGGTGGTGATCAGCGCAGTGCCACCAAGGTTCAAGACGCCGGTGGCGGCGTTGGTCAGATTGCCCGCGCCGCCCAGTGCGGCCGCGGCAGTGACCGTGCCGCTGTTGGTTGCCGTGCCCGTGACATTCAGTGTGTCGTAAGCAATCGCCCGGATGGTCTGCCCGGTACCGGTGTAGCTGACGACGTTACCGCCGGTTGTCGCGGTTAGTGTCGCGATCGTCACTGTGCCACCGAGGTTCAATACCCCGGTAGCCGTGTTGGTCAGATCACCCGAGCCGCCCAGCGCGGCAGCGGCCGTGACCGTGCCGCTGTTGGTGGCGCCCGTACCCGTGACGTTCAACGTGTCATAGGAGGTTGCCTTGATCGTCTGTCCTGTGCCGGTGTAGTTCACCGTGTTGCCGACCGCCGTCGCAGTGAGCGGCGGGGTCACAGTCGCCGCCCCGATGTTCAGTATTCCGTTGGCGCCGTTGGTCAGCGTACTGGCGCCGGCCAGCGTGGTAGACACCGTGAGCGTGCCGTCGTTGGTGCGGGTGCCGCTGATGGTCACGTTCGGGATGGCGATTTCGTTGACCCCGCTAAAGGTCCTGGTGGCGTTGGTGAAGGTATGCATGCCGGTACTGGCGGTCAGGGTGCCGTCGTTCTGCAGGTTGCCGCCTAATGTAAAGATCGCTGCAGCTGTTTCGCTCCACACCCCACCGGTGTTGATGGTGACGTTCCCGGTATAGGTCTTGAGTCCCGTGGCGTTGTCGTGCAGCAGTGTGCCCGTTACCGATGTGGTTTGTGTCACGCCAAAGGTGAATCCCCCTACGGTCAGCTGGGTGCCGCCGCCGACGGCAAGGTCGGTACCGACAGTAAAGTTGGCTGCAGTGGTTGCCGTTGCTGTTCCGCTCAGGGTCAGCGCTCGACCTACCGTGGAGACACCGGTCAGCGTCTTGATCCCGCTGCCGCTCAGGCCAAGATTGGAGTACGCCACGGCTTTCACGGTTTGCGCGGTTCCGGTGTAGTTCACCGTGTTGCCGGCCGCTGTCGCAGTCAGCGGCGGACCCACAGTCGCCGCGCCGATGTTCAGTATTCCGTTGGCGCCGTTGGTCAGCGTACTGGCGCCAGCCAGGGTGGTCGACACCGTGAGCGTGCCGTTGTTCGTGCGGGTGCCGCTGATGGTCACGCTCGGGATGGCGATTTCGTTGGCTCCGCTGAAGGTTCTGGTGGCGCCAGTGAAGGTATGCACGCCAGTGCTGGCGGTGAACGTGCCGTCGTTCTGCAGGTTGCCGCCGAATGAAAAGGCTGCTGTGGCCGTTTCGTTCCACACGCCAGTGTTGTTGATCGTGACGTTGCCGGTATAGGTCTTGAGTCCCGCGGCGGCGTTGTGAAGCAGCGTGCCCGTTACCGATGTGGTTCCTGTCACGCCAAAGGTGAATCCCCCCACGGTCAGCTGGGTGCCGCTGCCGACGACAAGGTTGGTGCCGACAGTAAAGTTGGCTTCAGTGGTTGCCGATGCTGTTCCGCCCAGGGTCAGCGCTCGACCTACCGTGGTGACACCGGTCAGCGTCTTGATCCCGCTACCGCTCAGGCCGAGATTGGAGTACGCCACAGGGTTCACGGTTTGCGCGGCACCGGTGTAGTTGACCGTGTTGCCGGCTGCCGTGGCCGTGAGCGTGGTGATGGTTGATGTGCCGGCAATGTTCAGCGTCCCGGTCGCGGCATTGGTCAAGGCGTTGCCGGTCAGGGCGGTGTTGACGGTGACGATGCCGGCATTGTTCTTGGTGCCTGCGCCGCTGGTGTCCAGATTGGAATAGGTCGTTGCCTTGATGGTCTGGGTGCCGCTGGCTGCCGTGTACTTGACGGTATTGCCGGTAACAGTTGCAGTGAGCGTGCCGGCTGTTGCCAATAATGGTCCGGCAACCTCCAGTCGCGAAGCCGCAGTGGCATTGTCCCAGGTCGATCCCAGCACCGAACCCGTGATGCCAGTGGCCGAGGTACTGAGTACGATGCCGTTGTTGGTGACAGTGATCGCTCCCGTAATGGCAATCGGCGCGGATATGGACAGATTGGCCCCGGCCAGGATGGAATGGGCGGCGGTGAAGGTCAGCGCCCCCGTCGGGGTGATCGAGCCCGACCCGGCGAGGGTGGTTCCCGCTCCGCTCAGGGTGATGGCGCCGGTGGTGCCGGTGATGGCACCATCCACGGACAAATTGCCGGCCACGCCCAGAGTTCTTGTATTTTTGGCCAGCGTTCCGGACGGAACGCTGAGTGCGCCATTCACGGTCGTGTTGCCCGCCAAGGTCACGGTTCCAGCGGTGGTCAGGTTGTAGTAGGTGAAAGCGCCTGCCGTATGGGCGCCGGCGCCGGTGAACGTCAGGGTACTGGTACCACGGGTGAATGCACCCGGGGTGAAGTTGCCACCGATATTGATGGTGCTGTTTCCGGTCGCAATGAATCGCGCCTGGGCCGGATTGGATGGGTTGGTCACCGAACCACTGACCGTAACGGTGCCGGTGGTACCCACGGTCACCTGGGTGATTCTGGTGCCGCTGCTGCCGCCAGTGATCGCGATGCTGGCAGCTGTCAGTGTCCCTGTACCAACAGCCAGCGTCGCCGTGCGGGTGCCGGCCGTTGCTCCCGCCATGGTGATGGCGCCGCTAACGTTAAGCGTGTTGCCGTTGAGCGTGATGCCATTGACGGTGTTCGGCGCCACTATGGCAATACTGGTCGCTGCGGCATTGGCGGTCAGCGTTACCGTATTGTTAGCGCTGATAGTCACGGTATCGTCTGCGCCCGGTCCGTCGGTAGCGTTGCCGCCGGAGATACGGCAAGCGGCATTCCAGGTCGCAGCGGCGTTCCAGCTACCGGACGCCGCCGAAGTGCAGGCAACTGCCTGCGCCTTCGCGCCGTAAGTTAGCGCCACCAGGCCCGCTAGTATCGGAATTATCAGCGACAGACCACGCTTATTCATGGCGCACATTGGCATTTCGGCTTCTCTACCGCTTCATTATAAGATGGGCTTGATTGCATCAAAACGTCACTTCCAGACGCCGTTCGACATAAAAGCTGGTCGGGTTGGTGAGATTGGGGCACTTGGGGTCGGCGGCATTGGGCTGATTGCAGGCAGTGGCGACGACCTGGTACACGGTTGGTCCGCCATACCCGCCCGGGTCTACAGTCGCCACGCAAGTCACGGTCACCGTAAATCCGACAAGACTGGTGGCAGCAGCAGGAAAGGTGAACGATGTCGGGCTGGTCGGGCAGGCCCGGGTGTTGGGATCGACGGAGGTGTAGCCAAAATTGTAGGCCGTCGTTGCCTGAACCTGATACACACCCCACTCCACACCCGCCCGTGCCGCCTGAAAAGCCCGCTCGCCCTGCACGTCCAGCGCAGAGCCAATCTGCTGATTGGTCGACACCGTGACGATGAACGCGCCCAGCGCCGCCAGCACGACGAGGATGAAAATCGCCGATACGATGGAGAAACCGCGCAGACGCCGTGGATAGTTCATGCCGAATTGTCCACATGAATCTGCTGAAAGAGCGTCACTCTTTCGCCGCTGGTCGGATCGGTCAGGGTCAACACGATGTTCAGCAACCCGGACGAAGGCGGCGATACCGTGCAGGTGACATTGGCAGCCAGCAATGCCTGATAGGCAACCGCAAGTGAGGGAAGCGCGGCTATGGCGTTGGCCTGCGAAGGAAAGAAACCGTAATTCCAGTAACGGGTCAGATTGCCCGATGTCAGCGCCGGGCAGGCAAAAGTGACAGCCTTGACGCCACCCGGCACCACCTGAAAACGACTCGCGGAGGGGCGCAACTGGCCGGCAAAGGGGTTGGTCGCCAGAGTGACCGTGTTGCTGGCGGTCGAAGCGACTTTGGCCCGGTTGCAACTTGAACAGGGATCGCCCGTGGCGTAGGCATTATTCGCTGGCAAGAGATTGGCGACATTGTTGACCACGATGAAGTCGTTGTCTGCGATGGCTGGATTGCTCGGCATGGTGCCGAGCACGTCGAAAGTCTTGTCGGCCGAACTGGTGAAACTCAGAAAATCTCCCGCGCTGGAACCGTCGTATTCGTCGCGATACTGCCCGCCGGTGCTGGTCATGATGAATTCTATGTAATTCACTCCACCCGAGGAAGTGACGCGCAGACTGTTCGGCAGTGCCAGGCGTATCTCGCGCTGGATGCGGCGCAAGATAACGTCTGCCGCATCCGTGAGTTCGGCGCGGCGCACAGAATCAGCATAACCCTGCACCGGTACCGTGATGAATACGGCAACGATGCCGGCGAGGATGCCGGTGATGACGATCACTATGATCGCCTCGACCAGGGTGAATCCGGATTGGCGACAACGAGCAGGCTGAGTCGGAAGTGTCAGCATGGTTTCGGCTCAGTAGAAGTTCGGCGCATAGCGGGTGCGGTAGCCTTCCATGACGATGCTGTCGCTACCGCGGCTGACAGTGACTTTGATGCGCAGCGAGGCTGAGCCTGCCGTCGCATCACCGACCCCGTTGAGCGCTTCGGAAGTCACGCTGATGGTGGCACTGTAACCGGCCGGTGAGCTGTAGATGCCACTGATGCTCGGGATGGGGCTGGCGAGGTTGCATGCAGTGACGCTTGGGCCACAACCGTTGTAATCGTTGACGTTGTTGAACGGCGTCGCCACGCTGGTCCGGGTTTGTGTCGATTCGGCACCGGGCACGCCAGGATTTTCGGCGATGGTGGCGCAGCCTGCAGCGGATGTCGCGGTCAGCGCATTGGCATCATTTGGGTCGCACCAGGTGAAAGGTTGTAACTGCACTTCTTCCAGCAAAGCTTCGGCAATCGACAGCATCTGCTTGCGGATCATCGGGTCGGCACTGCTCTTGGTGGTGATGTTGAGTACGGTGAGCACCCCCGCCAGGGCCACGCTGACGATGACGATGAAAACGATCAGTTCAATCAGGCTCAGGCCCAGTTGCGACCGAATACCGCGGTTTGCCCGGTCAATGCACATAGCCGGTCTCCGCTTCGACGGTGATGGTATAGGCGTCGGTGCCCGTCACGGTATAGCAAAAATTGGTCGTCGAACAATTAGCCGTACTCGAAGGTTGTCCCAGCGGATTGAAAATCAGCGCAGTGGTGGGGGCGGTAAGCGTGATGGGTTTATTGGCCGGCGAACAGATTTCGTTTCCGGCCGTGCCGCTGCCACAGGCCGCTGTGTCCGGCGCCGGCAGCGTCAACCGGCTGTTGCCGGAATTGGGACAGGTCAGTGCGGTCACGGAAGCAAAAGTCAGTGGATCGGGGTCGCGCAGGTCGCGGGTCAGCACCAGTCCATTGCCGTTTTTCGTGACGCAAACATAACGCCGCTGTGCGACTGCAGCCTTGCGTGCGTACTCGAGCGTCGCTTTGACCTTGTCGCGATATCCCACTTCATCATAGCCGCTCAGCAGGCTGAATCTTGGCACGACCGCCACCGCCAAAATGGCGATGACGATCATCATGACGATCAGTTCGATGAGCGTGAAACCACGCTGCGGGATCGGCATAAGGATGTTTACCCTTGCGTCGTTCAAGCCCGTATGGAGATCATTCGATGACATCGCCATGACCAGATCAAAGCGACAGAACATGCTGTTTTTTTGCCCCATGAACCGCGCTCAGGGGAATTCGTTCGTCAAACGTCACCAGTCGTCCGCCATGTCTGACTGCCAGACCGAGCAGATACAGATCGGTGATCTGGCGACAACCGTGGATATGCGTATGCTGGAATTGGCGGGCATCAAGGAGGCAAGCGTCGTCAGGCCAGAATTCGTGGCAGGGATCGGAACAGGTGTGTGCCAGCAACTTGATCACGGTGATCGCGGATTGTGGATTGGGGTAGCCAGGCTGGCCGATGATGCGGACACAACCATTCTGCGTGAGCGGGCAGGTTGCCCAACCCTCCTCCCGATGCATAACCCACCAGGTCTTGGCCACGGAATGAAATACGTGATCGGGATCGCTCAGTGCTATCAGCACATTCACGTCCAGCAAGGAGCGCATCAGCTGTCTTCCCTTTCGCGCAACTGATTGATCATTTCGTTGGTGACGATGCCGCCCCGCGCCGGCAGGGTGCGGAAGCCGAGCGCCTGGAAACGGCCGTCGATCGTGTCCTTCGCCGGCTTTGCCTTGGAACCGGCTGCGGCCTTGACAGCCGGAGCACTCAAGGCTTGACGCATGATCTCGCTGACAGCCTGCCCCAGTGATTTTTTATCACGCCGCGCCATGTCCTTGGCGGCAAACAACACATCGTCAGCGATATCCAGAGTGGTCCGCATGATCCAGGCTCCTTGTATGTGATGCGTGATGCTAACGCATCACGCATCACAGGCGCAAGGCGTTTCTCCAATGGTGAACGATAAATCCCCGCATAGCAGTGAAAAAATTGGCACACTTTCATCGAATTTTGAGGGTAACCCGGTTTGAATTGATGCAGGAGTGACTTATGCCACACTTCGAAGATTACCTTCCTGGCTGGAGGTTATGCGTGAAATCGACAAGTATTATTTTCGCCGTTGTTTTCGCATTTCAACTGTTCTCCACTGAACCGGCCCTGGCCGCCACCGGCAGCCCCGAACTCGAACGCCATGCCCTGGCCGCACCGGCGGTAGCGGAAAGCTCGGTGCCCGCCCTGGCCGCCTATCTGGTAAGCAATGCCAAGACCGAAGTCGACAAGGCCTGGGTGATCTTCCGCTGGGTCGCCGACCGCGTCAGCTACGACATCGACGCCTACCTGGCGGGGCATGTGCGCGATCCGGAGGTCACCGCCGAGCAGGTGCTGGCCAAACGCAGCAGCGTCTGCGATGGTTACGCACTGCTGTTCCGTGAATTGGCGCGGCACGCCGGGCTGGAAGTGGTCAAGCTCTCCGGCTATGCCAAAGCCTATGGCGTGCCGCCGAACAGCGTGTTCGACAGCGAGAACCACGCCTGGAACCTGGTGAAAATCAACGGCGTCTGGCGCATCGTCGATCCGACCTGGGGTGCGGGTTACGTGAATGACGACAAGTACAAGAAGAAGCTCGACCCGCTGTATTTCTTTGCCGAGCCGCAACAGATCAAATTCACCCACTGGTCGCAGGACGCCAGCTGGCATGGCGTGGCCGTGCCGGGAATTTCCAAGGCCGAGTTCGAGACCATGCCGCAGGTCGATCCCGGGCTGTTCCATGCCGGTGTCAGCGGCGAGGCGCTCAGCCAGGCGGCGCGCACCCCAGGCTTCCGCGAGTTCGTGCATGTCTTCGAGCAGAACCACCAGGACCTGATGGTTCTCGATGCGCCGCTGGTCGGGCATCTGCAGGCCGGCAAGGCTTACCGCTTCCGTTATCGCGCGGAGGCCTTCGAGGAAATCGTCGCCATCCACGACGGCAAGTGGGAACGCCTGACCCGAACTGGCAATGTCTTTGAGGCGAATCTCCAGCCCGGGCCGGGCAATGTGATGGTGGTCGGACGCACCAAAGCCACCGGCCGGCCGACCAGTTTGTTTGAATATACCGTTGAGTAAGCCTGTGCCTTAACCGCCAGGCGCTGCCTCACCATGCAGGAGCGCCGCTCTTAGACAGCCAACAACTGACAACGCCCAATACGCGACAGGGCTTCGCCCATGTTCTCCCGTGCAATCGCGGTATCGTAGTTGGCCTGACCGCGAAGCCACCATCCATCGCTGAGCCCGAAGTACCGGCACAGTCGCAGGTCGGTGTCGGCTGTGATGGCCCGCTTGCCTGCCACGATATCCCCGATTCGTTGAGGGGGTACACCGATGTCCTTGGCCAAGCGGTACTTCGTCAAGCCAAGCGGCTTCAGGAATTCTTCATCCAGCATTTCGCCGGGAGAAACAGGGGGGACGGTACGCATGTTCAAACTCCCTCAGTGGTAATCAACGATCTCGACGTTTTTCGGCCCTTCTACGGTCCAAACGAAGCACACGCGCCATTGATCGTTGATGCGAATGCTGTGTTGCCCCTTACGCTTCCCCTCGCAGGCGCGCCGCTTGGAGCCGTGCCTCGGTATAGCGGACCAGCGCCCGCGTTGCGCGCTCGCTGGAGCGGAAGATGCAGACGCCCTGCGCCATGAGTTGGTCGGCCATCGGGTCGAAGAGCGGGCCGCCGTCGATGACGCCGACGATGGGTTTCGGACAGGAGGCGACCAGCACCGGCAGCGTCTGGACGATGCTGTCCGGGCTGTCGATATCGTAGCCCTCGCGCGCGCTTTTCTTGAGCGACCTGACCACGGGCGAGGTCGGGTCGAGTCCGGCGACGACGGCGTCGACTTCCGGCTCGGCAGCCATGGCCTCGATGCACAGCAGGTGTGCCTCATCGTCCGCCGCCGGGTTGATGTCGAACGGGTTACGGACTTCCATCAGCGCATCGAGCTTCTTGGCTTTCAGGATCGCCACCAGCCGTTCCCGGGTCGCTGTGCCGATGATGGCCAGAGACATGGCGAAGTCACCGACCTGGGTGCTGTCGGCGATGGCCACCGTGTCGTATCCCGCGCCGGCCACGGCGCCGAGTCGTTTGCCGCCGACGACCTTGTCGCGCATGCAGTCCGCGAGGTAGTACAGATCGCTGAACTCGCTGACGTCGGTCGCGATCAGCGCGCCGGCTTGCGTCAGCACGGACATGCAGACCTCGTAGTCGCCAGCGATCGAGGCCGTGTGGCCCATCGCAGCCCGCCCGCCGGCCGCGGACTGTGCTGCCTTGTAAATCACGACCTGCTTGCCGGCCAGGGTGGCCTTGCGCACGGCCCGCGCCAGGGCCAGCCCGTCGAGGTCCTTGAAACCTTCGACGTACGCCCCGATCACGTGGATGTCCGGATTGGCTGCGAAGCACTCGACCATGTCGCCATGCGTGATGTCGTTCTGGTTGCCCAAGGCGACCATGTAGGCCGGGTCGAGCCACGGGTTCTTGCTGAGCCGCGTGACCAGGAAGGCGCCGCTCTGGCTGATGAGTGCCGAGCTGCGTTGTGCTTTCTTCTGGGTTCTCGGCAGACGTTCCTCGGGAATGAACCAGGAATCGTAGTTGCCGGGATGCGAGATGATGCCCAGGCAGTTCCCGCCGACGAACACCGGGCCGACGCCCGCGCGCCGGGCGTCGTCGATCGTCGCCAGCATCCGCCGGGCAGGCTCCCTGCTCGCCTCGGTTTCTCCCATGCCGCCGGGAATCAACAGCACCGATTCCACGGCATCGGTCTTGATCACCTCATCGATGATGCCGAAGGCGGCGTCAGCGGTCACCGCGAGGATCAATAGGTCCAGCTTCTGCTCCAGCGCTCCCAGGCTCAGTGCGCAGCGCACGCCATCGACTTCCTGGCCGTCGGGATTGATGACGAGCAGCCGCGACTTGTCATAACCGGATGCGATGATGTTCTTCAGGGTGATCCGGCCGAAGTTCATGCGCGTGGCGGATGCCCCGATGATGCCGATCGAAGCCGGGTGCAGCAGCTTGTCGATCTTGCCCTGCGGCCGCGGCGGGCGGATGGCCTGCGGCCGGCCGAAGCGGCACAATCCATCGAGCGCGACGAGCGCACCTTTCGCGCAGGCGAAGGGATTGACCTCCAGTTCCTCGATGACGAAGTCCGTTTCGGGGTTGCCCGCCACGCAGCTGTTCGCGAGGCGGATGAAGGCGCCGAAGCACTGGACGAGGGTTGCGTCGGACACCAGCCGGCGGCCGCCCCGCGTCAGTCCGGCGATCTTCCGGTAGGCAAGCGTCGGTTTGAAAAGCTCGAGGAATTCCTCGGCAGTGGTCAGCGCGGTGGAAGCCGACACCACCGCCTGCCCGCGACGGGTGCTTCCAGCAAAGAGTTCGGTGTCGACGCCGCCTATCCCGGCGCTGAGAATCATGCCGAACTCGCGCGTGTTGCGGAGACCGACCAACAACTCGTTGCCGGCACCTGCGGTGTCGGCTTCGATGAACTCTGTCAGCATCAATCCCGCGATGTCCTGTTCCGACAGTTTTGCGAGCATGCTTTGGCAGGCAGCGCGCACTGCCGCCGGCTGCTTGGCCACGATGGCGACGCCACCGACATCCGACTTGTGGGCAATGCTGCCGGAGACGATCTTCACCACCACCCGGCTGCCGGGGAACGATGCCAGGAGTTTGTCCGCCGGCTCGGCCCCCCCCGCGATCACCTCGTGTTTGGGTGTCGAGGCGATGCCGGCCGCGGCGAGCAGCTTGTACACCTCATGCTCGAACAACGTGGCCCGCCCCTCGCTGTGCGCCTTCCGGAAGATGTCATTGATGGCTGCTGGTGAGTCGCTCATATTGGTTCCTCGTGTCGGTTTTGTTTTGATTGGTTTCGGTTCAAACTTTGGCCTGCCGCTTGCGAATGCTGTCGGCATACAGCCGCGCTTCGCAGTAGCGCACCAGCGCCTTGACGCCACGAGCGCAGTTTTCGAAGACGCAGACGCCCCGATCTTTCAGACCAGTCACCATCGGGTCATACAGCGTGCCGCCGTCAATGATGGCGATGAACGGTTTGTCGCTGCCGGCAGCGACGGGTGGCATCTGATGCACGTTGCTGAGCGGATCGCTGATGTCATAGCCGGGACGCAGCTTGCTTTCCTGCAGGGAGCGCACCGATGGCGCGGTCGGATCGAGCCCGAGGATCACGGCATCGATGTTGGGGTCGGCGAGAAAGGCCGTGGCGATCTTCAGATGCGCTTCGTCATCGGCGCCGGGATTGATGTCGAGCGGGTTGCGCACTTCGACCAGGGCATCGAGCTTCTTGGCGACCAGGATTTCCTCGATGTGTTGAATGGTCGCGGTTTCCAGTTCGCCCATCTGCATCGAGAACGTCGCGCCATGGATGTTGTCGGCCATGCCGACCGCCTCATATCCCGCGCCGCTGATCGCCCCCAGGCGATTGCCACCGATGCGCTTGTGATGCAGGGCGCCGGCGATGTAGAAGAGATCGTCGAAAGCGCTGAAATCCTCGACGACAATGGCGCCGGCTTGGCGTACCACCGATTCGAACAGGGTATAGTCGCCGGCGATCGAGGCGGTGTGGCCCATCACGCCATTGACGCCGGGCACGCTGCGCCCT
>JBAYVV010000059.1:0-22238 GCA_041674465.1 Sterolibacterium sp. | reverse complement strand
TTATGGGGAAGAACGGTTTGCTCATGCGATTGCAAAGGCGCTTGTTGCTGCTCGGGGCGAATGCCGTATTGCAACCACTCGACAACTTGCCACGCTCGTGGAAAAAGCCGTCCGCACGCGTGAACCGGGTCAGCATCCGGCGACACGCAGCTTTCAGGCACTACGGATTCATGTCAATCAGGAACTTGAGGAATTGTCGCTAGCCCTGCCGCAGTGTGTAACGCGCCTGGCAACCGGCGGTCGGCTGGCGGTGATCAGTTTTCACTCGCTCGAAGACCGCATCGTCAAGCGCTTTCTGCGTGAGCAGTCGCTACCGCCGCAATTGCCCAAGCGTCTGCCGGTGCGCAGTGCCGAGATGTCCAGGCCGTTGCTGCGCCTGGTGGGCAAGGCGCAATTTCCCCAGCCTGCCGAAGTGGCCGCCAATCCTCGCGCCAGGAGTGCCGTGCTGCGCGTGGCGGAAAAGCTCTGATGCTGAGGCTTAATCTGATTCTGCTGCTGCTCCTCGTCGTCAGTGCGATCGGCACGGTGAGCGCCAACCACAAGGCGCGCAAGATGTTCATCGATCTCGAACGCGAGCAAGCCAGGATGCGCGAGCTCGAAGTCGAGTGGGGGCAATTGCAGCTGGAACAAAGTACCTGGGCCAACCACGCCCGGGTCGAGCAAATCGCCCGCAGCCGGCTGCATATGAAATCACCGGGTAGTGGTCAGGTGATCTCCATCGACACCGCCAAGGCAGCCGGCAATTGAAATTCGTCCATAGTCCGCTGCTGTCGCAACCCCTGCCGGCATGGCGCGCGCGCTTGCTGTTGCTCGGATTATTGTCGGGCTTTCTGACCCTGGTCGGTTGGTCCTTGTATCTGCAAGGTTTCAACAGTTCCTTCCTGCAGGAAAAGGGTGCTTCGCGTTATTCACGCGTGATCGAAGTTTCCGCCACGCGCGGCCGCATCATGGACCGGCACGGCGACGTGCTGGCGGTGTCGACGCCGGTCAAGTCGGTCTGGGCGATTCCCGAGGATGCCAAGCTGCAACCGGCGCAGGCGCGCAGCCTGGCGGCATTGCTGGAGATGGATGCTCGCGAGCTGACGCGCAAGCTCAACAGCGAACGGGAATTCGTATTTCTCAAGCGCCAGATCGCGCCCCCCGTCGCCGAGAAAATCGCTGCGCTGGATCTGCCCGGCATCCACGAGCAGCGCGAATATCGCCGTTATTACCCGGCCGCCGAGATGATTGCCCACATGCTGGGTTTCACCGGGGCGGAGGATGTCGGCCAGGAGGGCATCGAGCTGGCTTTCCAGGATACGCTCGCCGGCAAACCGGGCTCGCGTCGCGTGATCAAGGACCGGCGTGGCCAGATCGTCGAAGACGTCGAAAGCATCAAGCCACCGCAAGAGGGCAAGGATGTGGTGCTGGCGCTCGATGCCAAGATCCAGTACCTGGCATTCGCCAATTTGCGTCAGGCACTCGTCGACCACAAGGCCAAGGCAGGTGGCGTTGTGGTGCTCGATGCCAAGACCGGCGAAGTCCTGGCGCTGGTCAATTTGCCGACCTACAACCCCAATAACCGGGTGCGCCTGGCCGGTGCCCAGTTGCGCAACCGTGCGCTTACTGACACCTTCGAGCCGGGTTCGACCATGAAGCCTTTCACCGCGGCATTGGCCCTGGAGAAAGGCAAGTACCGTTCCGACACCATGATTCAGACTGCGCCCGGTACGCTCACCATCGGCAACGCCACGATCCATGATGCGCACATGCACGGTCTGCTTACAGTAGCACAGGTGATCCAGAAATCCTCGAACGTGGGCGCGGCGAAAATGGCCTTGTCGATGCCGCCCGAGGAAATGTGGCGCATGTTCGACAGCCTTGGCTTCGGTACGCCGCTCAAGCTCGGTTTTCCCGGCGAGGTGGGTGGGCGCTTGCGCCCAGCCAAGAGCTGGCATCCGATCGAGCAAGCCACCATGGCTTATGGTCATGGCATATCGGTGACCCTGATCCAGCTGGCGCATGCCTATCTGGCGTTCGCCCGCGACGGTGACTTGCTGCCCTTGTCGTTGATCAAAGTCGAGACGCCGCCGCTGCTCGGCAAGCCGGTGTTTTCGGCGCAGACCGCGCATGAAGTGCGTGCCATGCTGGAGCTGGCGGTACTGCCCGGCGGCACCGCACCCAAGGCGCAAGTTTCGGGTTACCGCGTCGCCGGCAAGACCGGCACGGCGCACAAGCTCGACGGCGGAAGCTACGCCAACAAGTATGTCGCCTCCTTCGTTGGCTTTGCACCGGCTTCGGATCCGCGCCTCATCGTCGCGGTGATGATCGACGAGCCCTCGGCAGGCATCTATTACGGCGGCGATGTGGCGGCGCCGGTATTTTCCCGGGTCATGGGTGGCAGCCTGCGGGCGCTGGGTGTCGCGCCGGATGCGACGACCAGCCTGCAGGTTGCCAAGGACACGACGTCAATCATCCGGGAGAGCATGTGAGCGGGGCGGCATGATCACGATGCCCGCGACGCGGATGATGCGGCTCGGCGAGGCCGCTCCGGCCATTCATGGCAGCACGGACTTCGGCGAAGTGTGGTTTGTCGGGGTGTCGACGGATACGCGCAAGGTCCAGCCCGGCGAATTATTCGTGGCGCTCAAGGGCGAGCGTTTCGACGGCCACGACTATGTCGAGCAGGCGCTCGCCGCCGGCGCCGCCGGCGCCATGGTGGAAGAGGGCTGGGCGCAGCAGCGCCCCTATCTGCCCCTGCTCGCGGTGGCGGACACGCGGCTTGCCCTGGGCGAACTTGCCGCGTACTGGCGTGAGGATTTTTCCCTGCCGCTGATCGGCGTCACCGGCAGCAATGGCAAGACCACGGTCAAAGAGATGTGTGCCGCCATTCTGCGCGAACAGGCGTGCCGCGACATTCCCGGCGCGAAGGACGATGCGGACCTGCTGGCGACCTTACACGCCACCGTGTTGGCCACAATATTGGCAACTGAGGGCAATCTCAACAACGACATCGGCGTGCCGCTGATGCTGCTCAAGTTGCGCAGTCACCATGCCGCAGCCGTGATCGAGATGGGCATGAATCATCCGGGCGAAATCGCTTACCTGACGCGCCTGGCCAGACCGACCGTGGCCCTGGTGAATAATGCTCAGCGCGCCCATCTGGCCGGACTGGGCGGGCTGAATGGGGTGGCGCAAGCCAAGGGAGAGATCTTTGCCGGGCTGATGCCGCAAGGTGTTGCCGTGATCAATGCCGATGACCCGCACGCCGGATTGTGGCGCGAACTTGCCGGTTCTGCCGGCTACCAACTGCTCAGTTTCGGCATGGAGCAGGCCGCCGACGTATCGGCGCGCTGCAGCTTGAAAGCTTTCGGCAGCCAGATGAACATCAGCACGCCGCAGGGTGAAGTCGCGGTCGAACTGCAGATACCCGGGTTGCACAATGCGAAAAATGCCTTGGCCGCAACCGCCGCGACGCTGGCAGCCGGTTGCAGCCTGGAAGCCATTGTCGCCGGGCTGGAAAGCTACCGTGGCATCAAGGGCCGGCTGCAGCAGTGGCCGGCACACAATGGTGCACGGGTGATCGACGACACCTACAACGCCAATCCGGATTCGATGCGTGCCGCCATCGACGTGCTGGCTGCCCAGCCGGGCAAGAAGGTTCTGGTGATCGGCGACATGGGCGAAGTCGGTGCGCAGAGTGGCCAGTTCCACGATGAAATCGGCGGCTATGCAAAAAGCATGGGCCTGGACCGGCTGCTGGCACTCGGCGAGCAATCTGCCACCGCGGCGAGGAATTTCGACAGTGGCGGTGCGCACTTCAAGAATCTCGAGGCACTGCTGACCGCGTTGCGGCCCTTGCTGGATGCCGATACCACCGTGCTGGTGAAGGGCTCGCGCTTCATGCAAATGGAACGGGTGGTCGACGCCATAAAGGTCAATCCCGAATTAAGGAGTTCCCATGCTGCTTGAGCTGGCGCTATGGCTCGCCAAAGACGTGCGCGGCTTCAATGTCTTCGGCTACATCACCTTGCGTGCGGTGCTGGCGACCCTGACCGCCCTGGGCATTTCCTTCCTCTTCGGACCGATGTTGATTCGCTGGCTGACCAGTAAAAAAATCGGCCAGTCGGTGCGCGATGACGGCCCCCAAACACATCTGGTCAAATCCGGCACGCCGACCATGGGCGGCGCCTTGATCCTCATCGCCATCGTGGTGACCACGCTGCTCTGGGCGGATCTTTCGAATCGCTTCATCTGGATCGTGCTGATTGTGACGCTGGGATTCGGCGCCATCGGCTGGGTGGATGACTGGCGCAAGGTGGTACATCGCAATCCAAAAGGCTTGTCGGCGCGCAGCAAGTTTCTCCTGCAATCGCTGATCGGCCTGGTCGCCGCTCTATATATCGTTTTCTCGATTTCCGCCCCCAACAACGACAAGGTGATCGGGCTGTTTGTCCAGTGGGTCGGCAGCGGCTTCACGCTAGAACTGCCGCTGAAGGCGGACCTGATCGTGCCTTTCCTGAAGAACATCGCCTATCCGCTCGGTTTGTTCGGTTTCATCACGCTGACCTATTTTGTCATCGTCGGCACCAGCAACGCCGTCAATCTGACCGACGGTCTCGACGGACTGGCCATCATGCCGACGGTGATGGTCGGCGGTGCGCTGGGTATCTTCGCCTACGTGGCGGGCAACGCGGTGTATTCGAAATATCTGCTGCTGCCCTACATTCCCGGTGCCGGCGAACTGACCGTGTTTTGTGGCGCCCTGGCCGGCGCCGGGCTCGGATTCCTGTGGTTCAACGCCTATCCGGCGGAGGTTTTCATGGGCGACGTCGGCGCCTTGTCGCTGGGTGCCGCACTTGGCGCGGTGGCAGTCATCGTGCGCCAGGAAATCGTGCTGCTGATCATGGGCGGCGTCTTCGTCGCCGAGACACTTTCGGTAATGCTGCAAGTGCTTTATTTCAAGTGGTCCGGAGGCAAGCGGATTTTCCGCATGGCGCCCCTGCATCACCACTATGAATTGAGCGGCTGGAAGGAAACCCAGGTCGTGGTGAGGTTCTGGATCATCACCATCATGCTGGTGTTGTTCGGCTTGTCGACACTCAAGATACGATGAACCTGAACAAAAAACTGGTGCTGGTGCTGGGGCTTGGCGAATCCGGCCTGGCCATGGCACGCTGGTGCATCCGGCGCGGCGCCCGCCTGCGCATTGCCGACACGCGGGTGGAGCCGCCCGGACTGTCGAAATTGTGCCAGGCAGCGAAAGATGCGGAATTCGTTTCCGGCGAGTTCACCAAGGGTTTGCTTGAAAACGTCGATCTGCTGGCCTTGTCGCCTGGACTCTCGGGTGGCTTGATGGTGGTGCTCGAAGCCCGGGCGCGTGGCATACCGGTGGTCGGGGAAATCGAATTGTTCGCCCAGGGGCTGCGCGATCTCGGAGTGCGCGACAAGACCAAGGTGCTGGCGATTACCGGGACTAATGGCAAGACCACCACCACCGCGCTGACCGGGCATTTGTGCGAAGCCACCGGCCGTGATGCCGCAGTGGCCGGCAACATCTCACCGGCGGCGCTGGATGCGCTCATGTTGCGCCTCGACGCCGGGCAACTGCCGGAGATCTGGGTACTGGAACTATCCAGCTTCCAGCTCGAGACCACGCTGACGCTCAACCCCGATGCGGCGGCCGTGCTCAACATCTCGGAAGACCACCTCGATCGCTATATCAACATCGATGAATACGCCAGCGCCAAGGCGCGCGTGTTGATCCATGATCAGGGCAACGGTCCCGTGCAGATCCTCAATCGCGAGGATGCTCGCGTCAGACGAATGGCGCTGCCCAATCGCCGGTTGATCAGCTTTGGTCTGGATGCGCCGGGAATGCTCGAAGATTTCGGTCTGCGCGAAAGAAACGGTGAATTCTGGCTGGTGCAGGGCAACAGCTTTCTGCTGCCCCAGGCGCAATTGCCGTTGGCCGGATTGCACAATGCTGCCAATGCCCTGGCGGCATTGGCACTGGGTCATGCCATCAGTTTGCCGATCAAGCAACTCGTGGCCGGGCTCAGGACTTTCCAAGGGCTCGCGCATCGCGTTGAAAAAATTGCCGAAATCGGCGGCGTGGTTTTTTATGACGATTCCAAGGGCACCAATGTCGGTGCCACGGTGGCTGCCTTGCAAGGACTTGGCGGCCAGAAAAGCGCGTCACATCCGCAGGGCAGAAAAATCGTGCTCATTGCGGGCGGCGACGGCAAGAATCAGGATTTTCTGCCGCTGCGCGAAGCCGTGTCGCGACATGCGCGCAGTGTCGTGCTGATCGGTCGCGATGCGCCGTTGATCAAAGCTGCGCTTGGCGACTGCGCCGTGCCATTGTTGGCGGCGAAGAGTCTTGAAGAAGCCGTGCGTTCGGCGGCTGGGGCGGCGGTGCCGGGCGATGCGGTGCTGCTGTCGCCGGCTTGCGCCAGCTTCGACATGTTCCGCAACTACATGCATCGCGCCGAAGTGTTTGCCGATGCAGTACGGTCACTGCAAGCAACGGGTGCGCCGGCATGATGCGACAAGCCATGGCGCTGCAGAACGCCAGCGCACCGCGCGAACTGGACGAATGGCTGCTCTGGCCGGCCTTGTCGCTGCTGCTGATGGGGCTGGTGATGGTTTACTCGGCATCGATCGCCACGGCCGAAGGCAGCCAGATGACCGGCCACCAGTCGACCTATTTCCTGGTGCGTCACAGCGTTTTCATGACCGTCGGCCTGATTGCGGCGGTGGTCGTGTTCCAGGTGCCGTTGCGCGTCTGGCAGAAATCGGCACCCTGGTTGTTCGTTATCGGTTTCGTGCTGCTGCTGGTAGTGCTGGTGCCGCATGTCGGGCGCTCGGCCAATGGCGCGCAGCGCTGGCTGCCGCTGGGTCCGGTGAGCTTTCAACCATCCGAGTTCATGAAATTGCTCGCCGTGCTGTACGCCGCGGATTACACGGCACGCAAGCTTGCCGACATGGATTCTTTTCGGCGAGGTTTTGCCCCCTTGGCGGTGGTGATGTTGCTGGTCGGCGGCCTGCTGCTGCGCGAACCCGACTTCGGCGCCTTCGTGGTGATCGTCTGCATTGCCATGGGTATCCTGTTCCTTGGCGGCATCAATGCGCGTCTGTTCGGTGCGCTGGTGGTGGTGCTGCTGGTCGGCTTCGTCCTGCTGATAGCGCTGTCGCCGTATCGGCGCGAGCGCATCCTCGGCTTCATGGATCCCTGGCAGGACGCTTACGGCAAGGGTTATCAGTTGTCGCATGCGCTGATCGCTTTCGGTCGCGGTGAATGGTTCGGTGTCGGCCTGGGCGCGAGCGTCGAGAAGCTCTTCTATCTGCCTGAAGCCCACACCGATTTCCTGCTGGCGGTGATCGCCGAGGAACTCGGCTTCTTCGGCGTGGTGCTGGTCATTGGCTTGTTCGCGCTGGTGGTGCAGCGCGCCTTCGTCATTGGCCGGCAGGCGCTGCAGCTGGACCGGGTCTATGCCGGTCTGGTGTCACAGGGCATCGGCATCTGGATCGGGGTCCAGGCTTTCATCAACATGGGCGTCAACATGGGACTGCTGCCGACCAAGGGATTGACGCTGCCGCTGATGAGTTTCGGCGGTTCGGGAATTCTTGCGAACTGCATGGCGGTGGCCATCCTGCTCCGCGTCGACTACGAAAATCGTTTGCTCATGCGGGGGATATCCGCATGAGCAAACGATTTCGGCGCAGGCTAACTTGCGCCAGCAAGTTAAGTCCCGTGAGGGACGGCCGAAGCCAAAACCTGCAGATGATGAGAGGGATCACGGTGTGAGGACCCTGCTCGTAATGGCTGGTGGCACGGGCGGGCATATTTTCCCCGGTCTGGCGGTGGCCGATGCCGTCAAGGCGGCCGGCTGGAAGGTGGTCTGGCTCGGTAATCCCGATGGGATGGAAGCGCGGCTGGTGCCGAGTCGCGGCTACGAGATGGCGCAAGTGCGCTTTGCGGCACTGCGGGGCAAGGGGCTGTTGCGCAAGCTGCTGCTGCCTTTCAGTCTGCTGAGCGGTTTCTGGCAGGCGCTCAAGGTGATCAAGCAGGTGCAGCCCGATGTGGTGCTGGGCATGGGAGGTTTCATCAGTTTTCCCGGTGGCATGATGGCCGTGCTCAAGGGCAAGCCGCTGGTGGTGCATGAACAGAATTCCGTGGCGGGTCTCGCCAACAGGGTTCTTGCACGGGTGGCCGAGCGCGTCCTGAGTGGCTTCCCCGGTGTTCTGGGCATGGCGGACTGGTGCGGCAATCCGGTTCGGCCGGAGATTGCGGCGCTGGACGCACCTGCCCGGCGCTATGCCGAACGCATTGAGGAGCATGCCCCACTGCATCTGCTGGTCATCGGCGGCAGTCTGGGAGCCCAAGCCTTGAACGAGGTGGTGCCACAATCCCTGGCGCTGCTTGCGGAAGAGGAAAGGCCGCAGGTGGTGCACCAGGCCGGCGAAAAGCATCTTTCCTCGCTCAAGGGTAACTATCAGCAGGCCGGGGTGGCAGCCAACTGCGTGGCCTTCATCGAAGACATGGCCGGTGCCTACGCGTGGGCAGACCTGGTGATTTGCCGCGCCGGTGCGCTGACCATCGCGGAGCTCGCCGCGGCCGGCGTTCCCAGCATCCTGGTGCCTTTCCCGCATGCGGTGGATGACCACCAGACGCTCAACGCACGCTTTCTGGCCAACGCCGGTGCGGCCATCCTGTTGCCGCAAAGCGAATTGACGGCGGAGCGGCTGTCCCTGCTGCGCAATCTGAGTCGTGAGCAGTTGCTGCAAATGGCGGAGAAGGCGCGCGCCCTTGCCAAGCCCGATGCCACGGCCAGCGTGGCGCATGTCTGCATGGAGTTGGCGAAATGAAACATGAAATCCACCGTATTCATTTCGTCGCTAAGCACGCGCGCAGTCGCGTGCGCGCCTGCTTGGGGCGGTCGCGCGGCGGAACGCCGCGCCCCGCCGATACCGACGAGGTTACCTATGAAACATAAAATTCACCGTATCCACTTCGTCGGTATCGGCGGGTCGGGCATGAGCGGTATCGCCGAGGTGTTGCTCAACCAGGGATTTGAAGTGAGCGGTTCCGACCTTGCCGAGAATACCGCTACCCGGCGTCTGGCCGGACTTGGCGCCCGCATCGTGCTTGGACACCAGGCGGAAAACGTCGCCACGGCCGATGCGGTCGTTGTGTCCACGGCGGTCAAGGCGGATAACCCCGAGGTGGTTGCTGCACGCCAGCGCAAGGTGCCGGTGGTGCCGCGCGCACAAATGCTGGCCGAGTTGATGCGCCTCAAGCAGGGCATCGCCATCGCCGGCACGCATGGCAAGACCACCACCACCAGCCTGATCGCCAGCATCCTGGCCGAAGGCGGCATCGATCCGACCTTTGTCATCGGTGGCCGGCTGAATTCAGCCGGTGCCAACGCCAAGCTCGGCCAGGGCGAGTTCCTTGTCGCCGAAGCCGACGAATCGGATGCGTCTTTCCTCTACCTGTCGCCGGTGATTTCGGTGGTGACCAACATCGATGCCGACCACATGGAAACCTACGGGCACGATTTTGGTCGGCTCAAACAGGCCTTTGTCGAATTCCTCCAGCGTCTGCCGTTTTATGGTGTGGCGGTCCTATGCGCCGACGATGCCAACGTGCGCGAGATCATGCCGCAGGTATCCAAGCAGATCGTCACTTATGGCCTCGATGTGCAGGCCAATCTGCAAGCCCGGAACATCGTGGCGGTGGCCGGCCAGATGCGCTTCGACTGCGTGCGCATGAATGGCAGCGTCAGCCAGTTCCCGGTGCAGCTCAATCTTCCCGGTCTGCACAACGTGCGCAATGCCTTGGCGGCGATTGCCGTGGCCACCGAGGTCGGCGTCAGCGATGAGGCGATCGTCACGGCGCTGGCGGAATTCAAGGGCGTCGGCCGGCGCTTCCAGAGTTATGGCGAGATTGCCCTGCCGGGTGGTGGCAGTTTCAGCCTGATCGATGACTACGGTCATCATCCGGCGGAAATGGCCGCGACCCTGGCTGCCGCGCGTGGCGCCTTCCCCGGGCGGCGCCTGGTGCTGGCCTTCCAGCCGCATCGCTACACGCGTACCCGTGATTGCTTCGAGGATTTCGTCAAGGTGCTGTCGGGTTTTGAAGTACTGCTGCTGGCCGAGGTCTATGCCGCGGGCGAGACGCCGATTGTCGCGGCCGACAGCCGTTCCCTGCTGCGTGCTCTCCGTGTCGCCGGCAAGCTTGAGCCGGTGTTCGTCGACCAGATCAATGACATGCCGCAGGTCATCCTGGCGTTCGCCCGGGATGGCGATGTGGTGATCACCATGGGCGCCGGTTCGAT
Organism: Sterolibacterium sp.; assembly: GCA_041674465.1. Lineage (GTDB taxonomy): Bacteria > Pseudomonadota > Gammaproteobacteria > Burkholderiales > Rhodocyclaceae > JACRAR01. The sequence goes on along the minus strand of JBAYVV010000059.1, from coordinate 11,916 downwards.
CGGCGCTGTACCGGCAAGACTGATGGAAGCCCAAGCATGAACAAATTTCGTGGCGAACTCAAGCAAGACGAGCCGATGGCCGGCCATGTGTCCTGGCGTGCCGGCGGTAGCGCGGCACGCGCCTATTTCCCGATTGACCTGGATGACCTGGCGGATTTCCTCGCAGCCCTGCGTCATGATGAACCGCTGCTGCTGGTCGGACTGGGGTCGAACCTGCTGGTGCGCGACGGCGGGTTCGATGGCACGGTGGTATTTACCCATGGCGCATTGAACACCCTGCGTTTTGAAAGCGATGGCCTGATTTACGCCGAAGCCGGCGTCGCCAGCCCGAAATTGGCGCGCTTCGCCGCCAGGAACGGACGGGTGGGCGCCGAGTTTCTTGCCGGTGTGCCGGGCACCGTCGGCGGGGCGCTGGCGATGAATGCGGGCTGCTGGGGCGGCGAAACCTGGAATCATGTCGAACGCGTTTTGATGCTGGACCGTCATGGCAAGCGTGTCACACGCACGGCCGAAGATTTCTCGATCGGCTATCGCCATGTCGGCTTGCGCGAAACTACCGACGAGTGGTTTGCAGCGGCATGGCTGCGTTTTCCGGAAGGCGACGCAGAGGCTGCGCAAACCCGGATACAGGAGCTGCTCGAGCAGCGCAACGCACGTCAGCCCTTGCAGCAACCGAATGCCGGTTCCGTGTTCCGTAATCCCCCGGATGACCATGCCGCACGGCTCATCGAAGCTGCAGGCTTGAAGGGCTTGAGCCTCGGCGGAGCGCGTGTTTCGGAAAAGCATGCGAATTTCATCGTTAATCCAGAGTGCAAGGCAACAGCAACTGAGATAGAAATGCTAATCGGCCAGATTCAGCTTGCCGTGAAGGAAAAATTTGGCGTGGAACTCCAGCGCGAAGTGAGAATTGTCGGGGAACACTTGGGTGGCAAAGGCGATTTTGCATGAGCGCCATCCGACGGGCCGTCCGTGCGCAGCCTCCCCTCCGGGGGAGGAGGACGGCACAGCCACAACATGGAGCCGGTGAACGGCGAACACCCGTCACCTCCTTCCCTGGGAAGGGGGATGGGGGGAAGGTATTTCGTGATGACTGATTTTGGCAAGGTTGCGGTGCTGATGGGCGGCAGTTCTGCCGAGCGCGAGATATCGCTGATTTCGGGTCAGGCGGTGCTCAAGGCGCTCTGCGGACAGGGCGTTGACGCCCATGCCTTCGATCCGTCCGAGCAGCCGATCTGGAACCTCAAGCAGCAAGGCTATGACCGCGTATTCACGATCCTGCACGGCCGGGGCGGCGAAGATGGCGTCGTCCAGGGTGCTCTGGAACTGCTCGGCCTGCCCTATACCGGCAGCGGTGTGATGGCTTCTGCCCTGGCGATGGACAAGTGGCGCACCAAGCTCGTCTGGCAGGCTGCCGGCATTCCCACGCCGAGGTATTGCCTGTTGAACCCGGATAGCGATTGGAAGCAGGTTGCCGACACGCTGGGCCTGCCGCTGATCGTCAAGCCGGCGCGGGAGGGATCCTCGATCGGCCTGACCAAGGTGACCTCGGTCGGGGAAATGGAAGCGGCGTTTGTGTTGGCCCATCGGCTCGATCCGCTGGTGATTGCCGAGGAATTCGTGTCCGGGCAGGAACTCACTGCAGCGGTGCTGGGCGAGGAAGTGTTGCCACTGGTGCGGATAGAAGCGCCGGAAGGCAAGTACGACTACACCAACAAGTATTTCACCGATGTCGTTCAGTATCAATGCCCCGCCGGCGTCGATCCCCGGATCACTGCCCAAATCAATGACACGGTGCTGCAAGCCTTCCGGGTGCTGGGATGCCGCGGGTGGGGACGCGCCGACCTGATCCTCAGGGCGGACGGCAGCTTCAGCCTGCTCGAGATGAATACCCTGCCCGGCATGACCGGCCATTCGCTGGTGCCGATGGCGGCACGCGTTGCCGGGATCAGTTTCGAGCAGCTGGTGATCCGGATTCTGGAAAGGGCGCAACTTGGCTAAGCGGCAGGACGCACCCGTGCGACGCAAGTCGCGTCCGGTCGCCGAGGGCTTCTGGGATCGCCCGCCATTGCTCAATCTGCTGGCCGATGTGCTGTTCCTGGGTAGCATCATCGTCTTCGTCTATGCCAGCGTAATCACCGTGGTGCGCTTGCCGATGTTTCCACTGAAACAGGTGGTTGTCTCCGTTCCCCTGAAGCAGGTGACGCTGGCGCAGATCGAATACGCGGCGCAGAGCTCGTTGACGGGCAATTTCTTCACGGTGAACCTGGATGGCGTGCGCAGCGCTTTCGAGAAGTTGCCCTGGGTGCGCAAGACTTCGGTGCGCAGGCGCTGGCCGGATGGCCTCGAACTGGCCATCGAGGAGCATGTCGCCGCGGCACGCTGGCACAACAGCGATGACGAGTCGCGTCTGGTCAACGAGCAGGGCGAGGTATTCGCCGCCTCCCTGCCGGCCGACCAGCCGTCCTTGCCACTATTTGGCGGACCGGAGGGAAGTTCCGCCCTGATGCTGGCGCGTTACCGTGAATTCACCGAACTCCTGGCGCCGCTCGGGCGCGTGACGCGTGGCGTGATGCTGTCGGCGCGCCAGGCCTGGCAGCTGCGGCTTGACGATGGACTGGTGCTGGAACTCGGTCGCGACCAGGCCAAACATCCGCTGCATGAACGTCTGCAACGCTTTACCGGTATCTACCGTGAGGTCCAGAAACGCGCCAGGACTTCCATTGCGGCGATCGACATGCGCTATCCGAACGGCTTTGCCCTGCGGCCGGGTCGCGGTGAAGCAGGGGTGAACCTTCCGAGCAGCGAATCCCAAGGCAAAGGCAATACATGAGCAAGGAAAACAGAGAACTGATTGTCGGCCTGGATATCGGCACATCGAAGATTGTCGCCATCGTCGCCGAACTGACTGCGGAAGGGACGCTGGCGGTTCTGGGCATCGGCAGCCAGGAGTCGAAAGGACTAAAGAAGGGGGTCGTGGTCAATATCGAGGCGACGGTCAACGCCATCTCGCGCGCTGTCCAGGAAGCCGAGCTGATGACCGATTGCAAGATCCGCGAGGTCTACACCGGCATTGCCGGCAGCCACATCAAGAGCAAGGATTCCAATGGCATGGCGGTGGTGCGCGAGAAAGAAGTCACCCAGCTCGATGTCGAACGCGCCATCGAGGCCGCCAACGCCACGCCGATTTCCGCTGACGACCAGATCCTGCACACACTGGTGCAGGAATTCATCGTCGACGGTCAGGACGGCGTCAAGGAGCCGATTGGCATGGATGCGCGCCGTCTTGAAGTGCGGGTGCATATCGTCACCGGCGCCGTAACTTCGGTGCAGAACATCGTCAAGTGTGTTCATCGCTGCGGCCTGGAAGTGGTCGACCTGGTGCTGCAGCCGCTGGCATCGGGCCATGCCGTGCTGACCGAGGACGAGAAGGATGTCGGCGTCTGCCTGGTCGATATCGGCGGCGGTACGACCGATGTCGCCGTGTTTACCCAGGGGGCGATTCGCCACACCGCCGTGATCCCGATTGCCGGCGACCAGATCACCGGCGACATCGCCATCGCCTTGCGCACCTCCACGCAGGATGCCGAGGAAATCAAGTTGCGCTACGGTGTCGCTCTGCAGCAGTTGGCCGATCCTGAGGAAGTGATCGAAGTCCCTGGCGTGGGCGATCGGCCGTCATCGACGCTGTCACGGCAAACCTTGGCCGGTGTGATCCAGCCGCGCGTCGAGGAGATCTACCAGAAGGTGCTCGACGAACTGCGCAAGAGCGGCTACGAGCGCCTGCTGCGCGCCGGTGTGGTATTGACCGGCGGGGCCGCGGCAATGCCGGGCATGGTGCAGCTGGGAGAGGAAATCTTCCACAACACATTCAATCAGGGTGTACCCCATTACGACGGCAATCTCAAGGAAGTGGTGCGTAATCCGCGCTTTTCGACCGCGATGGGTCTGCTGCTTGAGGGCCGGGCGCAGAAACTGCGCGGTCTCAAGGAGCCGGGGCCGAAGAGTTTCGGACAGATTCTGGCGCGCATGCGTGCATGGTTTGGCAAGAACTTTTAATTTTTCTGTTGCAGTTCATTGAAGGAGGCGAGCATGTTTGAAATTGTAGATAAGGAGCCAGGCCAGACCTCGATCAAGGTCATCGGCGTGGGGGGGGCCGGCGGCAATGCTGTCGAGCACATGATCCGAGAGGGTGTGCAAGGCGTGGAATTCATTTGCGTCAACACCGACGCGCAAGCCCTGTCGAAAAGCAGCGCGGGGGAAAAGCTGCAACTCGGACCCGGTCTGGGTGCGGGCGGGAAGCCGGAGAAAGCGCGCGATCTGGCGCAAGGCGAACGCGAACGCATCGCGGATGCACTGCGCGGCGCACACATGGCCTTCATCACCGCAGGCATGGGGGGCGGTACCGGCACCGGTGCCGCACCAGTCATCGCCGAAGTGGCGCGCGAACTGGGCATATTGACTGTAGCCGTGGTCACCAAGCCTTTCGAGTACGAGGGACGGCGCATGACCCTGGCCGAACAGGGCCTGCTCGAACTCGCGCAAAACGTCGATTCGCTGATCGTCATCCTCAACGAAAAACTCATGGAAGTGATGGGCGACGAAGTCAGCATGCTTGAAGCTTTCAAGGCGGCCGACAACGTGCTGAAGAATGCCGTGGGCGGAATTTCCGAAATCATCAACGTACCGGGGCTGATTAATGTCGACTTCGAGGACGTGCGCACGGTGATGGGGGAAATGGGCAAGGCGATGATGGGTTCGGCCGTTGCCGCAGGCGTCGATCGTGCCCGCATGGCGGCTGAAATGGCAGTGGCCAGCCCGTTGCTGGAAGGTATCGAGTTGTCCGGCGCGCGCGGTGTGCTGGTCAATATCACTGCCAGTGAAACGCTGGGCATGAGGGAAGTGCGCGAGGTGATGAATACCATCCGCACCTACGCCGCACCTGAAGCCACCATCATTTTCGGTACGGTGTTCGAAGAAGGCATGGAAGACCAGTTGCGCGTGACCGTGGTGGCAACCGGACTGGGCAGCCAGATGATCCGCAAGCCGGCCAAGCCGGAAATCAGCATCGTCCAGACGCAGCGCACCGGAACCTACGATGCGCCGTTCGAGATGTCATCGGCCGTGGGCGGTCAGGCCGAAAGTACCAGCTCCCTGCCCCCGGTATTCCAGTCGGGTCGCAGCAGCGCCCGCAATGCCACAGTGGACGAGATGCGCAACAGCGGCGTGGACAAGTACGACATCCCCGCGTTCCTGCGTAAGCAAGCTGACTGAGCAGGCGGACTAGTGCCCGCAGATGTTTCTGGGGTACTAGACAGGGTTTGCTTGGGCATGGGCAGCGGTTGCAATGGTAGAATTCGCCTCCCTGCCATTGCACTTTGCTCATGCTCAAGCAGCGTACTCTCAAGACCCTGATTCGTGCCACTGGCGTCGGCTTGCACAGTGGCGTCAAGGTCACCATAACGTTGCGTCCGGCGGCTGCCGATAACGGCATCGTGTTTCGCCGGGTCGACCTCGACCCGCCGGTCGATCTGAAAGCCGATCCCCTGAGCGTCGGCGACACGCGACTGGCCTCCTGCCTGGAAGCCGGCTCTGCCAAGATTGCCACCGTCGAACACCTGATGTCGGCATTGGCCGGTCTCGGCATCGACAATCTGTATATTGACGTGGATGCCGCCGAACTGCCGATCATGGACGGCAGCGCCGCCCCCTTCGTGTATTTGCTCCAGTCTGCAGGCATCGAGGAGCAGAACGCACCGAAGCGTTTCCTGCGCGTCAAAAAAACCGTGGAAGTCAAGGACGGCGACAAATGGGCGCGCCTGGAGCCCTATGACGGATTCCGTCTGTCTTTTTCCATCGCCTTCAATCATCCTGCGGTGGCACAGACGGGTACCACCGTGAGCATCGATTTTGCCGAGAACTCCTACATCCGCGAAGTAGCGCGCGCGCGTACCTTCGGCTTCATGCAAGACGTCGAGTTCATGCGTGACCAGGGGCTGGCCCTGGGCGGCAGCCTGGAAAACGCCATCGTGATGGACGAATACCGCATCCTCAACAGCGACGGCCTGCGTTACGCCGATGAGTTTGTCAAACACAAGCTGCTCGATGCCGTCGGCGACCTGTACCTGGCCGGGCACGCCCTGCTCGGCGCCTTTTCCGCCCACAAGTCCGGCCATGCCCTCAACAACCAGTTGTTGCGGGCTTTGCTGGCCGATCAAACTGCTTGGGACCTGGTGACTTTCGAGCGTCCCGAAACCACCCCGGCCGCAGTTGCCGGTCTTTATCCGCAGATTGCCTGACCGCCACAGACGCGGACATGCTGCTGCTGCGCATCGTTGCCGTCCTGACCGTCATTGCCATTGGCAGCGGCATCCTGGCTTTTTTGTTCACCCGTGACCAGCGTTACCTGCGGCTGGCCGGCCGCATCGCCAAATATGCCCTGATTTTCGCGGCGGTGGTGCTGGGGATGTTCGCCCTGGAGCGGCTGATCATCCTCTAGTGCCCGAAGTTGGGTCTGGGGTGCTAGTGCCCGCAGTTGGTTCTGGGGTGCTAGTGCCCGAAGTTGGTTCTGGGGTGCTAGTGCCCGAAGTTGGTTCTGGGGTGCCAGTTCATCGAGCGAGCGCCGGCCTATGCCTTGCCGTGGTCGAGCAAACGCCCCAGCGCCTCGCGCAGCGGACCGTCGGGAAGGGACTCTGACAATTGCTGGATGCTGCCACGTGAAGCATCGTCCAAAACTGCCGCTTTGGGTCGACTTTTATTGTGCGGCGCAGCATCCGAGGGTTGCACCTTGACCTGAATTTCGGTAACCTGCTCCCCTCCTGAGCAAAAAACCTCACAAATACTAGGTGATAATTGACGCAGTTTAGCGGCCACCGCACCGTTTTCGGCATGGACGAAGACGACGCCCAGACGGAAATTGGCGATCCGGCATGTTTGTGCCAGAGCGGTCGGGACAGCAGTTAGGAACAAGCGCTGAAGCTTCAACAAGCGCCCGGCATGGGCAGCAAGTCGGGACATGGTTTCATCCGCATTCAGGCAGTCGTCCAGGGTGCGTGGTTTCATGAAGCCTCGAAGGAAAGGGAACAGCATGCATATTATTCTCGTCTCCGACCGCCTGGCAACGGCTAAGAGCATCACACTTGGCTGGCGTCACCTGATGTTGGGGATGGTCGCCTTTGTCGGTCTGGTGATCGGCATGTCTTCGTTGTTTTCCTATGTCACCATGCGTCATGCGGCCGAGATTCGCCTGCCTTTCCTGCAGGACATGCTGCGCACCCTCACGGCCGCCGAGACCGAACGCAGCAAGGAGTTCGTCCGCGAGAACCTCAACGCGATGGCGGTCAAACTGGGCCAGATGCAGGCTCAATTGACCCACCTCGACTCTCTCGGCGAACGGCTCACCAAAATGTCCGGCATCCTGCCGACGGAAACCCGGGGTAGCGAGGTTGCTCCGGGCAAGGACCGGCGCGGTGGTCCGCTGGTTCAGGCGAGCCAACTCTCGCCGGCGGATTTGCAAGCGGCCCTGGATGACCTCTCACGGCAAATCGAATCGCGCAGCGACACCCTGTCCCTGATCGAATCCCAGTTGCTCGACGAACGCGTGCGCAAGAGCATGCTGCCGACGACCTTGCCGGTCGTGGCGCAGTGGAATGCGTCCTCTTTCGGCTGGCGCATCGATCCATTTACCGGGGAGCGTGCGCTGCATGAAGGTGTGGATTTTGCCGCCGATCCTGGCACCCCGATTTTTGCAGCGGCAGCCGGGGTGGTAATCCTGTCCGAACGGCATTCCGAATACGGCAACATGGTCGAGATCGACCATGGCAACGATCTCACCACCCGTTATGCCCATGCCTCGAAACTGCTCGTCAAGCCAGGCACTCTGGTCCGGCGCGGCCAGCAGATCGCCCTGTCCGGCTCGACCGGCCGCTCGACCGGACCGCACCTGCATTTCGAGGTGCGTCTGCGCGGGGTTGCGCAGAACCCGAACCGATTTCTCGAAAGCGCCAAGGCAAACCAGACCCTGGCTCACCGCTGAACTGATTCCCTCAGAGCGAACGCGAGATCAGTTCCTTCATGATTTCGTTGGTCCCGCCGTAAATCCGCTGCACGCGCGCGTCGGCCCAAGCGCGGGCGATAGGGTATTCCCACATGTAGCCATAGCCGCCATGCAGTTGCACACAGGCATCGAGCACCTTGAACTGCATGTCCGAACACCAGTACTTGGCCATCGAGGCGGTGGCGGCGTCGAGCTTGCCCTGCAGCTTGAGTTCGATGCAGCGGTCGACGAAAACGCGGCCGATCTGCACCTCGGTGGCCAATTCGGCGAGGGTGAAGCGGGTGTTCTGGAACTGGATAATTTCCTGGCCGAAGGCCTTGCGTTCGCGACAGTACTGGGTCGTCCAGGCAATCGCGGCTTCGGCTGAGGCGATTGCCCCCACGGCGATCTGCAGGCGTTCCCAGGGCAGTTCCTGCATGAGATAAATGAAGCCGTTGTTTTCCTGACCGATCAGATTCCTGGCAGGCACGCGCACGTTGTCCAGAAACAACTCAGACGTATCCTGTGCCTTCATGCCGACTTTCTTGAGCGGCTTGCCCTTGCTGAACCCGGCCATCGACGTATCCACGACAAACAGGCTGGTGCCCTTGGCGCCGCGCGCCGGGTCGGTCTTGGCGACGATGATCGCCAGATCGCAGTGCCAGCCATTGGTGATGAATATCTTGGTGCCGTTGAGGATGTAATCGTCGCCGTCGCGTACGGCGCTGGTGCGCACACCCTGCAGGTCGGAACCGGCTGCGGGTTCGGTCATGGCGATGGCGCCGATCATCTCGCCGCTGGCCATTTTGGGCAAATAAGTCTGCTTGATGTGGTCGTTGCCGTAATGCAGCAGGTAAGGCGCGACGATCTCGGAGTGCAGCCCGTAGCCCAGGCCGGTGGCGTTTACCCGCGCCCCTTCCTCCATGAGGATGATGCTGTAGCGCTCGTCGGCAGCCGAGCCGCCATATTCCTCGGGCATGCTCGCACAAAGAAAGCCGTTCGCTCCGGCCTTGCGCCAGATCTCCCGATCGACGTAGCCCTGCGTCTCCCAATCGGCGTGGTGTGGCACCACTTCCTGTTCCATGAAGCGGCGCACGTTGTCACGGAACAGGGTGTGTTCTTCGGTGAACAGGGTTCTTTCGAGCATGCTTCCTCCTTGACATTACAACGGATGAACTCACCAAGCAATTGCTTGGTTGATTGACCGGCATTCTATGCCAGAATGCGCGTTTTCAGCGTCTTTGAGATTTCCGAATGCCCCCTTGCTCCTTCCATTCCCGGCCATGGTGAAGCTATCGTGAAGACCGTCCGCATCGGCGCCGGGCTGGGCTTTTACGGCGATTCCTGGGTGCCTATCGCGACCACCCTGGAGCGCGGCGAGGTACAGTACATCGGTTCCGATCACCTCGCCGAATTGACGCTGGCGATCCTGCACAAGGATCGCAGCAAGGATCCCCAGGCCGGCTACACGCGCGACCTGGTACCGATGCTCACTGCGCTCTGGCCAGCGGCTCAGGCGCGAGGCGTCAAGTTTCTGCTCAACGCCGGCGGCCTCAACCCGGAGGGTGCGGCAGCAGCATTGCGTGCCGAATTCACGAAGCGTGGCTGGCAGGCGAAGATCGCCACGGTGAGTGGCGACGACGTGCTCGGCCGTATCGATGAAATTCGCAGCACCGGGGCGACCCTGTCACATCTCGACAGCGGTGCGCCCATCGAGTCGGTACGTGAGCGCCTGCTCTTCGCCAACGCCTATCTCGGCGCGCAGCCGCTGGTCGATGCGCTCGGCCAAGGCGCCGACATCGTACTCACGGGTCGCGTTGCCGATGCCGCCCTGTTTCTGGCCCCGTTGGTGCATGAGTTCGGCTGGGGCTGGAGCGACTGGGACCGTCTCGCCCAAGGCATCACCGTCGGCCATTTGCTTGAGTGCTCCGGACAGGGCAGCGGCGGCAACTTCAATGCCTATGGTGAGCAGGGTTGGCAGAGCATTCCCGATTATCCGCATCTGGGTTTCCCGATCGCGGAAGTGAGCGAAGACGGCACGGCCGTCATCACCAAGGCGCCGGGCAGCGGCGGCCGCGTCGACTTCGACACATTGCGCCAGCAGTTGCTGTACGAAGTACATAATCCGCACCGCTATTTTTCCCCTGACGTGGTGCTCGACATGGGCACGCTGCGCCTCGACGATCTTGGCAAGGACCGTGTCCGAGTCTCGGGCGCCACCGGCTTGCCGCGACCCAATGCCCTCAAGGTGGTGGCGGGTTATGCCGACGGCTGGGCCGGTAGCGCGACCATCGGCTACTCCTGGCCGCAGGCGTATGCCAAGGCGCAGACAGCCGAGCGCATCGTGCGCCAGTTGATCGCCGAGCGGCAACTAAAGTATGAGGAAATCCACACCGAATTCATCGGCCTCAATTCCCTGCTCGGGCCGCTTGCTGATACCACCCATGCCGATGAGCTCAACGAGGTCTATCTGCGTATGTTGGTGCGGACCCCGGACCGAGGCCTGGCCGAAGCCTTCCCGCGACAATTTCCCTGGCTGGCCCTGTCGGGACCGCCCACCGCGAGCGGCTTTTCCGGCATGGATGCACCACGCGCCCTGCTCGGTTTGTGGCCGACGCTGGTGCCGCGCGACCTGGTCGAAACGCAGATCAACGTGACGGTGAGCACGACATGAGACTGGTCGACATCGCCCATGCCCGCAGCGGTGACAAGGGCGACCGCGCTGACATCGGCGTCTTTGCACGCAATGCCAAGGACTACACGTTCATCAAGCAGTTGCTGACAGCGCCGCGCATCGCCGCGCATTTTCGCGGTATCAGTAGCGGCGCGGTGGACGTCTGGCCGCTGGACAACCTGTGGGCGATCAAGATCGTCCTGAACAATGCGCTGCAAGGCAATGCGGCACGCTCGCTGCGCAGCGACAATCTCGGAAAATGCCTCGCAGCGGCCTTGCTGCGCATGGAAATAGACAACCCTCAAGGAAACCCTCACGAATGAACATCGATCCCAAATGGCTTGCGCCAACCCGCTTTCTTGACTTTGAGACGCCCGAAGTTCAAGGTTTCATACAGGTCGCGACTGCCGGCGCCAAAACTCCGCGCGAGCTGGCCATGCAGCTCTATTACGCGGTGCGTGACGGAATTCGCTACGACCCCTACCGCTTTCGCATGGAGCCCGAAGTCTTCATGGCCAGCACCACGGTGCGCGAGAAAGTCGCCTACTGCGTGCCCAAAGGCCTGTTGTATGCCGCCTGCCTGCGGGCCGTGGGCATTCCGGCACGGCCGGGATTTGCTGACGTGCGCAACCATCTCACCACCAAGCGCTTGCTTGAAGTCACGGGCACCGACGTGTTCGCCTGGCATGGCTATGTTGCCGTGCTGCTTGATGGCCGCTGGGTCAAGGCCACGCCGGCCTTCAATATCGAGATGTGCCAGCGCTTCCAGGTATTGCCGCTGGAGTTCGATGGCACTGCCGACTCGCTGATGCACCCCTACAATGCCCTGCAGCAACGGCACATGGAATACGTCAAGCAGCATGGCGAATTCGACGATCTGCCCTATGAGCACCTGGTCGAGGAAATGCGCAAGTACTATCCGCAGTTGATCGCGGCCTCCGAAGGCAAGCTCAGCGGTGACTTCGACCATGAGGCGATCCATACCGATCCCTGATTGTCCGATGGCAAGAAAAGCCGCACCTGTCGTTGAAGAAACCAACCGTCGTGCCGAACTGGTGCGTGCCGCGGGCCGGCTGTTTCGCGAGCAGGGCTACGAAGCCACGACCATCCGTGACATTGCCGCCGCGGTTGGCATGCGTTCCGGTTCGCCCTTCTACCATTTCAAGAGCAAAGAAGACATGCTCAAGACGGTGGTGCTTGAAGGCATGCA